>JAVYSA010000012.1:0-40439 GCA_038729445.1 Thermoplasmata archaeon | reverse complement strand
CCCAACCTGGTGGTCCGTCCGGTCGGTCGCGAGCGGTTCGCGCCCGAGGATGGCGCCTCCCTCCGGGCCGTGGTCGCGGAGCTGCATCCGAAGGCGATCGTCCTCGGCATGGGAGCCGGGCGCGACCCGGGCACGATCGGGGCCCTCGCGGAGGCGATCGCCTCCGCGCCGTCCGAGACGCCGATCGTCGTGGACGCCGACGCCCTCGACGCCCTGCCACCGGCGGCGCCGCCCGGCCGGCGCATCGTGGCGACGCCGAACGCGGGCGAGTACGCCCGGGTCTTCGGCGGGCGCTCCGACGGGCCCCTCTCTGAGGTCGTCGGAGGGGCCCGGGCGATCGCCGCCCTCCGGCGCGTCGTGCTCGTCGTCAAGGGAGACCCGGACCTCATCACCGACGGGGAGGAGTCGTTCCAGAACCACCACCACTCGATGCACCAGACGGTCTCCGGCGTGGGGGACATCCTCGCCGGGACCCTCGGGAGCCTGGTCGGGCTCGGGCTCCGGCCGATCCACGCGGCCCGGCTGGCGACCTACTGGGTCGGCGAGGCGGGGATCCGGGCCGCGGCGCGCCGCGGGATCGGCACGATGGCGACCGACCTGCTCGACGAGCTCGCGGGGGCGGCGGTCGACGCGCTCGCCCCGTCGCCGGCGACCGGCGCGCCGCGGGATCAGACGTAGCGCATCCGCGACCGGATCTGCCGCGCCCGTTCCCGGACCTCCCCGTGGCGCTGGGGGTTCCCCTGAGCGTAGCCGTCCCAGAACGCCGTCTGGAGCGCGTCGCTGCGCGGCGAGAGGGCCTTCAGGTCCTCCTCCACCAGGTGGAGGTCGATCCCGAGTTCCTCGATCCCGGCATTGCGCGTCCCCATCGACAGGTCGAGCAGCGCCGCCGGCCCCGCCGGTCCCTCGGGGAACAGCACGTTCGAGCTGGTCAGGTCGCCGTGCGCGATGCCGGCGGCATGGAGGCGTCCCAAGGCGACGCCGAGGGAGGAGACCATCCTCTCGAGGTCGGCCGGCGGGGACGCCGGGTCCTCGAGCCATGCCCGCAGGGTCCGTCCCGGCAGCTCCTCGAGCACGATCCGGTGGCGGGCGAGATCCACGTCGTAGACGATCGGGGTGCGCACGCCAAGCCGGCGCGCCTCGACCAGGAGCCGGACCTCTGCCTTCGTCCGCTCGGTCCTCAGGCGTTCGTCGAGCGCCTTGGGCCGGTACCGCTTCGCCTCGCGCTCCTTCGCCACCGACGGGAGCCCCATCCACTCGACGCGCCGCAGCGTCGCCTCGGCGCCCCGGCCGAAGAGGGACGGATCGGCGGAGGGGGCATCGGCCATCGCGGCGGGACCGGACGACGCCCTATAGGCATGGCGGCATCCCGGCGCCTCCGCGACGCTCAAAGCGACCGCGGGCGTGGGGTCGGACGATCCCCATGGCCGCAGGTCCCTCCCTGGTCGAACGGAAGTCCGACGGCGACGGTGTCGAGATCGTGATCCTCCGCCACCCTCCGGTGAACGCGCTGAGCACCGGGGTCCTAAGGGACCTTGCCGGTGTGGTCGCGACGCTGGAGTCCGACCCCGCGGTGCGGGCGGTCGTGCTCACGGGCGACGGCCAGTACTTCAGCGCGGGGGCCGACGTCAAGGAGATGGCGACGATGGACCTCGCCCACGCCCCCGAGGTCGTCGCCCAGGGCCAGGCGACGTTCGCCCACCTCGCCGGCCTCGCGGTCCCGACGATCGCGGCGGTCAACGGCCTCGCGGTCGGGGGGGGGCTCGAGCTCGCCCTCGCCTGCGATCTCCGGGTCGCCGCCGACGCGGCGAAGTTCGGGGCCCCCGAGGCGAAGCTCGGCCTGATCCCCGCGTACGGCGGGACCCAGCGTCTCGCGCGCCTCATCGGCGTCGCGAAGGCGAAGGAGCTGATCTTCACCGGTGCGATGATCGGCGCGGCCGAGGCCGCGCGGATCGGCCTCGTCAACCGGGCCGTGCCGGCCGGCCAGGAGCTCCGTGCGGCGCGGGACCTCGCGCACACGATCGCCCAGAATTCCCCGATCGCGCTCAAGGCGGCCAAGCGCGCGATCCAGGAGGGTGCCGAGGGCCCGATCGCCGCCGGCCTCGCACTCGAGGCGGAGCTCTTCCGCGGGTCGGTCCTTTCCGGTCCGGATCTTCCGGAAGGGATCGCCGCCTTCGTCGAGCACCGCCCGCCGAAGTTCCGGGGAGGCTAGCGATGCCCTTCGAGTTCTCGTTCACCGCGGACCAGCAGGCGTTCCGGGACGGGGTCCGGGCCTTCCTGCAGAAGGAGGTCGCCCCGATTGTCCCCGCGATGGATGAGGCCGAGGAGTTCCCGGAGGCGAGCATCCGCCGGATGCGCGAGGAGGGGTACTTCGGCGTGCCGATTCCGGAGGAGTACGGGGGCCTCGGCCTCGGGAAGGTCGGCTACTGCATCCTGCTCGAGGAGATCGGACGGGTCGACGCCTCGCACGGGACGATCCTCGGGGCCCACACGTCCCTCGGGATGACCCCCCTGCTCTCCTACGGGACGGAGGAGCAGAAGCGCCGGTGGCTCGTGCCGGCGGCGCGGGGCGAGCGGCTGCTCGCCTTCAGCCTGACCGAGCCGGGGTCGGGATCCGACTCGGGGGCGGTCCACACGGTCGCGGAGCGGGACGGGGAGGACTGGGTGCTGACCGGCACGAAGCTCTACTGCACGAACGGCAAGGAGGCCGACACGATCGTCGTGATGGCGGCCAACGACGTCCAGCTCGGGCCGAACGGCGGCGTGACCGCCTTCCTGGTCGACACCACGCTCCCCGGCTTCCGCGTCGGGCGGTGCGAACGGAAGATGGGGCTCCATGGCACGTCGACCGCGGAGCTGATCCTCGACCACGTCCGCGTCGGCCCCGAGGCGGTCCTCGGGGAGGTCGGGCGGGGATTCGTCGTCGCGATGACCGCGCTCGACGTCGGCCGGGTCTCGCTCGGGGCGGCGAGCCTCGGGGGGATGGAGGCGGCCGCGGAGCAGGCGATCGCCTTCAGCAAGGCCCGGACCCAGTTCGGCCTTCCGATCAGCGAGTACCAGGCGGTCCAGTTCAAGATCGCGGACATGGCGATGCGGATCCACGCGCTGCGGCTGATGGTCTACCACGCCGCGGCCCGCCAGGATCGCATGGGACCGGATCCGAAGTCCTGGAGCCGGCTCGAGCGGCTCGAGAAGACCCGGGAGGCCGCGACGGTGAAGTGCCTGGCCTCCGAGTGGGCCAGCGCAACGATCGACGATGCCCTGCAGATCCACGGCGGCCTCGGCTACATTCGGGGCACGCCGATCGAGCGCGCGTACCGGGACGCGCGGATCAGCGAGATCTTCGAGGGGACGAACGAGATCCAGCGGGTCGTCGTCTCCCGCGACGTGCTCTCCCGCGGTCTGTAGCCCCGGCGGCGGTCAGGGCGGTGGGGCCCCCGTCGCCCCGGCCTCGGGCGCGTGCCCGGCCTCGGCGCGGAGGACCCGGCGCAGCACCTTCTGGACCCCGCTGCGGGGGAGCGCGGTGCGGAACTCGACCGAGCGCGGCGCCTTGTAGTGCGCCAGCCGGTCCCGGACGAAGGCGATGATCTCCTCCGCCGTCGCGCTCTGCCCCGGCCGGAGGACGACGTAGGCGCGGACGACCTCCCCATGGGATTCGTCGGGGACGCCGACGACCGCCGCCTCGGCGACGGCCGGATGCTGGAAGAGGATCTCCTCGACCTCGCGCGGGTAGACCTTGAGCCCGCCGACGTTGATCATGTCCTTCTTGCGGTCGACGATGGAGGCATAGCCGTCGGCATCGATCCGGGCGAGGTCCCCGGTGCGGAGCCACCCGTCGGGAGAGAGGACCTGGGCGGTCTCCTCCGGCCGGCCGTAGTAGCCGGCCATGACCTGGGGACCCCGGACGCACAGCTCCCCGATCGCCCCCGGCTCCGCGGGCCGGCTCGGGTCGTCCGGGTCGACGACCTTCTGTTCGGTGCTCGGAAGCGGAAGGCCGATCGACCCGGCCCTCCGCTCGCCGACCAGCGGGTTCGCGTGGGTGACGGGGGAGGCCTCGGTCAGGCCGTAGCCCTCGCAGACGACGGCTCCCGTGCGGGCCTCGAACTCCCGCTGGACCTCGACCGGCAGCGGGGCGGAGCCGCTCAGGCAGTACCGGAGGCTCCGCAGCTGGACGGCGTGCGTCGCCGGATTGCGCAGGAGCCCCAGGTAGAGCGCGGGCACGCCCGGCAGCTGCGTCGGGCGGTAGCGGCCGATCAGCCGGAGCATCTCGGGGATGTCCGGCTGGGTCTGCAGGACCACCGTGTCGCCCTCGCACAGCGCGAGGAGCATCCCGACGGTCAGCCCGTAGATGTGGAAGAGCGGGATCGCCGTCAGGACGACCTCCGCCCCGTCCCGGCGCTCGACGTCCCAGGCGGCGAGTTGATCGACGTTGGCGAGCAGGTTGCGGTGGGTGAGCATCGCCCCCTTCGCCGTGCCGGTGGTGCCCCCGGTGTACTGCAGGACCGCCACGGCAGTCTTCGGATCCGCGGGAGGCACCGGTCGGGGGTCGGGCGGTGCGCGCCGGACCCGGTGCCACGGCACGATGGTCGGGTCGTCCGGGAAGGCGGTCGGGTGGCCCCGCCGACGGAGGACCGTGTTGACGAACGGGCGGGCGAGGGCCGGATAGAAGCTTCGCAGCCGGGCGACGAACGCCCGGGGAACGGGGGCCCGCTCCCGGACCTCCGCGAGGTGGGGATAGAGGAACTCGTGGGTGACGATCGCCTCCGGCGTCGCGTCGCGGAGGATCGTGACGAGATCCTCCCCGTGATAGAGGGGGGAGACCTGGACGACCGTCGCGCCCGCCCGCAGCACACCGAAGAAGGCGATCGGATAGAGGGGGGTGTTGGGAAGGTAGATCGCGACCCGATCCCCGGGGCCGACGCCCTCCTCCTGCAGGGCCCGGGCGAAGCGGCCGGACAGGTCCCACAGGTCCCGGTAGCGGTAGGTCGCTCCGTAGTAGCGGATCGCCGGCCGCCCCGGGCCCCGGGCCACCGCGCGCTCCAGCCGCTGGGGGAGGAGCTCCGGCCGGTCGGGGATCTCGGGCGGGACCCCCTTCGGGTAGCGCGAGAGCCACGGGCGGCCCGGGGCCCCGGCGGTTCCCTGCGGCTCCGGCACGCCCCTCACTCCGTCTCCCGGACGAACTGAATTCCGGGCTTGTAGCTCGGTGCGAAGCGCACCCGCTGGCCCACGGCGAGGTCGGCATCGCTGCGAATCCCCGGCATCCACCCCGTGATCCGGCCGCCCTCGTCCAGGTCGACCACGACGTAGGCGTACGGGGCCTCGTTGAGGAACTCCTCGCTCGGGACCGTCTGGACGGTGAAGGCGGCGATCCGGCCGCGGCCGGAAAGGGTCGTTTCGACCAGGTCGGCCCGGCCGCAGCGCGGGCAGCGGAGGCCCCAGGTCGCCGTCACGAATCCGCAGGCCGAGCGGAACCCGATCAGGCGCCGCTCCTCCTCGTACGCGTGGACGAAGCCGCCGATCGAGTGGGCCGCCGCCGTGGGGGGGGGTTCCGGGGGCATGGGGTCGCCCTCCCTAGCGCCTCGAGAAGATGTGGACCGAGCACGAGCCCCCGGTCGCGCCGACATTGTGGGCGAGGGCGAGCTCCGCGTGAGGAACGCTGCGGGCTCCGGCCTTCCCGTTGAACTGCTCGAAGATCTCCACGACCTGGCCGGCGCCGGTCGCGCTCACCGGATGCCCCTTCGCCTTGAGGCCGCCCGACGGGTTGATCGGGAGGCGGCCGTCGCGGGCCGTCGTCCCCTCGGCCGCCTCCCGTGCCCCGCTCCCCCGGGGGAAGAAGCCGAGATCCTCGGTGGCGAGGACCTCCGCGATGGTGAAGCAGTCATGCACCTCCGCGAACTGGACATCCTTCGGTTCGATCTTCGCCTGGCGGTAGGCCCGTTCGGCCGCCACCCGGCTCGCCGGCAGCCCGAACAGGTCGGGCCGGTCGTGCATGTCGGCGATCGACCCCGCCCGCGCGCTCGCGCGGATGACCAGGGGCTCGTTCGCCGGCTGCGGCACCGCCTCCTTGGCGGCGACGACCAGCGCGGCGGCGCCATCCGAGAACGGGCAGCAGTCGTAGAGCCGCAGGGGACTTGCGATGAGCGGGGAGGCGAGGTACGTCTCCATCGTGATCGGCCGCTGGAAGTGCGCATGCGGGTTCCGCGCGCCGTTCGCGTGGTTCTTGACGGCGATCGCCCCGAACATCTCCGGCCGAGTCGGGTAGGCCCTCTGGTAGGCGTTCGCGAGCGTCGCGTAGAGTCCCGGAAAGGTTGCCCCGTTCTTGGTCTCGAACGGGTAGTCCGCGCCGCAGGCGAAGTAGCTGGTCGCCGCGAGCGTATCGAGGTGAGAGAGCTTCTCCGCACCCACCACCAGCGCGACGTCGGCGAAGCCGCCGCTGACATGGACGAACGCCTCGTGGAGCGCCGCGCTCGAGCTCGAGCAGGCCGACTCGATGGTGCAGGACGGGACCTCGGGAATCCCGAGCCCGGTGTTGATGAGCGGTCCGACGTGGGCCTGCCGCTCGGCGATCCCGAACGCGTTCGCGACGAACGTGTGCTCGATGCGGCGGGGATCGATCCCCGCGGACTCGATGGCAGCCATGGCCACCGAGGTCGCGGCCTCCCGACCGGACTCGGCCATCTTGCCGTAGCGGTTCGATGCGGCACCGATCACCCACGTCTCGCGCATCGGGGACGGGAATCCACGCGCATCGATTAACCTGATGGGGCCCCCGGGCCGGGCCAAAGGAGGCGGGCGAGTCGGTCGATCGCCTCCTGCGCCCGGTCCTCCTGCCGCGTCTTGACAAGGATCCTCCCGTCGCGGCTGAGCGTGAGTTCCGGAGGGAGGGTGACGATGAGCATCACCCGGGCGTCGATCACGGGGATCCCCGCATCCCGGAGGCGCTCGGCGATCTGGGAGAGCGGGAGCGTCGTGGGCACCTCGGGGATCGCCTCGAACCCGCCGCCGCTCGCGCAGAGGCGGACCGCCCGGTATCGGGGGAGCGATCCGATCCCTCCGAGACCGGGGGGACGGGGACGTCGGGTCATGCGCCGGGTCCGGGGGCGGGCGGCCTCCTCCCGCCCCCTCCCCCCGTGGTCCCTTCTTCGCGGTGGCCCAGAAGCATCGCGAGGCCCGCCCCCAGCGCGAGGGCGAACCCGACAAGGAGCCCTCCCGCGGCGGCGATCAGGCTCACGAGCGCGAGGACGACCAGGATCCCGCCCCCGAGGCGGGTGCGGTCCGATCGCATTCCGACCGCGATCGAGACGGTCAGGATGAGCGCGCCGTCGACCACCCCCCCGATGCCAAGGGCGATCGTCCATCCGGCGGGGGCGAGCATCGCGGCCCCCGTGATGGCCATCGCCCCGGAGATCAGCAGGGCCCCCACCGCCATCACGATCGCGCCGGCCGCGGCTCCGGCCAGGACCGTACCCCGCGGGTGCGCCCGCTCGCGCTCGCTCACCCGGGCCACCGTCCCGGGCCAGACAACCCCGGGCGGGTAATTCAATCCTCGGGGGAGGCAGCGTGCCGGAGGTACGGCCGCAGCCCCCGGGCCAGGGCGAGGAGGCCCGCGATCAGCGTGAGGACGAACCCCAGGACGAAGCCGCCGAACGCGACCCCGAGGGTGGCCAGCGCGATGGCGATCAATACGATCGCCCAGAACAGGCGGAGCCCGGGCTCGGTGCGGAGAAGGTACCCGAAGACGACGGTCAGGATCCCCGCGATCAGGAGCCCCGCCACCGTGCCCGCGAGAGGCAGGCGTGGCAGCACCCCCGCGACCCCCGCGATCGCCCCCGCAACGGCCACCACGACGGCCGAGGCAAGGTAGACGATCCCTCCGAGATACGCCAGCGTGACGGAGGGGTCCGCGCCGGCGCGCTCCTGCATGGTCCTCTCGGACGGCATGGGCCTATTTGGCCCCGGTTCCGGAGAGGGCCCGCTTCCGTGGGACGCCGTGCGTTCCTACATCACGAGGGCATTGCGCAGGCAGTCGTCGACGATCGCGTCGACGTCGATCCTCCGCTCCTCCTGTTCGATCTGGAGGAGGCGCGTCCGGGTCGCCGGACGGTCGGGCACGGCCTGGCAGCAGACCCCCGGGCGGACCGAGATCGCGTAGGTACCGATCGCCTTGGCGACAGCCTCGACCTCGGCCTTGTCGAACCCGATGAGCGGCCGGACGATCGGGAGGCGGATCGCCGCCGTTGCCGAGCGCATGTTGCTCAGCGTCTGGGAGGCGACCTGCCCCAGGGCCTCCCCCGTCGCGAGGAAGGTGGCGTTCTCGCGCTCGGCGATCCGCTCGGCCGAGCGCCACATGAACCGGCGGCAGAGGACGCATCCGACGTGCCGGTCGGTTTCGCGCATCAGGGTGATCTGCGTCGGCCCGTGCGGCAGGACATAGAGGGGGAGGGGCTGCCCGAACCGCTCGCGCAAGAGGCGCAGGTGGTCCAGGATCTTCGCGAGGGGGCTGTCGTCCGTGAAGGGACGGTTGTCCATGTGGACGCAGATCATCTCGTGGCCCTGGCGGAGCAGGTAGTACAGGGACACCGGAGAGTCGATCCCGCCGCTGACCAGCATCACTCCCCGCGCCATCGCACTCGGTCTCCGCAACGGGACCGGTCCATTTAGGCCCATCGCCGGACGACGGGCGTATATAGGCCACCCCGGTCCGCTCCGCCGGATGGCAGGATCCCCACCGGCCGAGCTCTTCGCGATCGAGGCCGGCCACGGACCGACGGTCCTCATGGTCCACGGCCTCGGAGGAGACCACACGGTCTGGAACGAGGTCGCGCCGCGGCTGGCCGATCGATTCCGGGCCGTGGCGGTCGACCTGAGGGGGCACGGGCGATCCCCCCTGCCGCCGGGATCGACCTTCTCGTTCGAGGAGCTCGAGGGCGATCTCCGGGCGGAGATCGGCCGCCGGTCCGAGCCGCCGGTCCACCTGGTCGGCCTGAGCGCGGGGGCGCTCCTCGCCCTTCGGCTGGCCCGGGATCACCCGGAGTCGGTCGCCAGCATGACGCTCATCAACGGGGCCGCGTACATCGACCCCCACACGCGCGAGGTCGTCGAGAGCTGGCAGAGCGCCTACCGCGAGGGTGGCGCCGAGGCGCTCAACCTCCGCCTCACCAAGGACCTGTTCGACCGGGACTGGACCGAAGCGCATCTCGACCTGATCGAGAAGCTCCGCGGGGAGTGGACGGACGGCCGACTCGGAGTGGTCGCCCGCTGGTCGGCGCAGGTCTCTCGGTTCGACCTGCGCGGCCAGCTCGGCCGGATCCGTGCCCCCACCCTGGTCCTCCAGTCGATGGGGGACGCCGTGATCGATCCCTCCCACGGCCGGTTCCTCCGGGTCTCGATTCCGGGCGCGGAGCTGAAGCTCTTCCCGGCCTGCGGCCACATGCTCCCGATCGAGCGGCCGGAGGAGGTGGCCCAGGCGATCGCGGAGTTCGTCTCGCGCTCCACGTCCGTGGGCTCCCCGCCCTCCCGCCCGTAGGCCGCCTTCTCCGGCGGCGATCCGTCGGGCCGGACCGTCGACCGCCCGACCCTCGGGTTCCACCGGCCGACCGGGTGAACGGTTATCTGGCGCCCGGGGTGTCGTACGGGGGATTCCCGGCATGTCCGCCCCGGAGACTGTCGAAGCCCGGCTCCAGCGGCTGGAGGCCGAGCTCGCCAAGCAGCGCGCCCGCCTGGACGCCCTGGAGCGGCAGCTCGCCGCCGTCGCGGAGCACCCGGTCGACGCCAAGATGACCCGATCGAAGGTTGCCTACGACTGGCAGACCTGATGCCCCTCCCGTCGGTCGCCGAGATCCTCCGGGCGCACCCCCCCGCGGCTCCGATCGGGCGGGATGCCGCCCACGCGGCGGTCCTCGCCCTCCTCCGGACCGGTGCCGAAGGTCCGGAGGTCCTTCTCATCCAGCGGCCGCACCGGACGGGGGACCCGGCGTCGGGCCAGGTCTCGTTCCCCGGCGGGCACGTCGAGCCGGACGACAGCTCGATCATGGAGGCGGCGCTCCGGGAGGCGACCGAGGAGGTCGGTGTCGGCGTGGAGGACCTTGCCGGCCCGGTCCGGTTTGCCGGAATCGGGGCGGCGTTCGCGGAGCGGATTCCGGTCGGGGTCTTCGTCGCCGAACTCCGGGGCGATGCCGGGCCGCCCCGGCGGGCGAGCCCGGGGGAGGTCGACGAACTCTTCTGGCTCCCACTCGGCCGCGTCGACCCCCCCGCCCGAGTCCGGGTCGCCTCGTCCCGCGGCCCTCGGGAGGTCGATGCGACGGTCTTCGAGGGTCACGTCGTCTGGGGGTTCACCCGGAACGTCCTCGTCAGCCTCTTGGCCCCCGGGGCGACGGCCCCGTCCCCCGCCCGACCCGCGCCGGGGCCCGCGTCGCCTCCGCCCTAGCCTCGGGCCCCGCCCATCGCGCCCGGCGAGGCCGGCCCGCGTCCGTGGGTTTATATAGTCGCTTAAATACCTCCCTCTGGGGGGCCGCCGTGAAGATCCGCATCGAGAACGTCGTCGCGTCGACGTCGCTGGGGGACGAACTGGACCTGCAGTCGATCGCTCTCGGTCTGGACGGCGCCGAATACGAGCCGGAGCAGTTCCCCGGCCTCATCTACCGGCTCAAGCAGCCAAAGACCGCGATCCTCCTCTTCCGTTCCGGCAAGGTCGTCTGCACCGGTGCGAAGAGCATGAAGGAGGTCGAGGATTCGATCGCGACGGTCTCCCAGCAGATCCGCAAGGGAGGGCAGAAGATCATCGCCCACCCCAAGATCGAGGTCCAGAACATCGTCGCGAGCTCCGACCTCGAGAGCGAGATCAACCTCAACGCGATCGCGGTGACCCTCGGCCTCGACCGGGTCGAGTACGAGCCGGAACAGTTCCCGGGTCTCGTCTGCCGGATTGACGAGCCCCGCGTCGTCGTCCTGCTCTTCGGCAGCGGCAAGCTCGTCTGCACGGGGGCCCGCAAGCCGTCCGACGTCGAGGTGGCGGTCCAGAAGATCACCCGGGAGCTCCAGGGCGCGGGCCTGCTCCGCTGATCCGGGCCGGCGCGGGGCCATGGCGCTTCCCGCGGGATTGCCCGTCGTCGATCACCACTGCCATCTTTCCCCGAGCGGCCTCGGGATCGAGGCCGTCCGGAGGTTCCGCGCGCACGGGGGCACCCACCTGTTCCTCGCGACGCAGAACTACGAGAGCGGGCCCCCCACCTCGCGCGCGGCGTACGAGCGGCAGTTCGAGACGACCTGGGCCCTCGCCCGATCGGTCGAGGCCGCCACGGGGGTTCGCGTCTATTGCGTCGTGGCGCCATATCCGGTCGACCTCGTCGCGGCCTCCCGCACCCTGGGACCGGAACGGGCGGCTCAGGTCCATCGGGAGGCGATCGACCTGGCCGCGCGATGGGTCCGGGAACGTCGGGCGGTCGCCTTGGGGGAGATCGGGCGGCCGCACTTCCCGGTCGACGACCCGGCCGTCGTCGCCGAGGTCGAGGGGGCGTTCGACCACGCGCTCGCGAGCGCCCGGGACGTCGGATGCCCGGTGGTCGTCCACTGCGAGGACCTGGACGGGGCGGGGTATGCCGCGCTCTCGGAGCGGGCCCGTCGCGCCGGAATCCCCCCCTCCCGTGTCGTCAAGCACTACGCGAAGGAGCTGCGTCCGCATCCGGAGACGCACGGGGTCGTCCCCTCGCTCCTCGCGCGGGGTCCCACCGTCCGTGCGGCGATCGACCGGCCGGGACCTTGGTTCCTCGAGACGGACTACCTGGATGACCCGCGGCGCCCCGGCGCGGTGCTCGCCCTGGAGACGATCCCCCGGCGGGTCGAGCGGCTCCTCCGCGAGGATCCCGCCGCGGGGGAGCGCCTGCGCATCCCGTTCGAACGCTCCGTCGAGAAGGTCTACGGATGGACGCCCCGCGTCGACGGTCCGGAGGACCGATGAGGCAGAGCCGGCCGGGGCGGAGGGGCCTCTTCGTCGCGATCGAGGGGATCGACGGTGCGGGGAAGTCGACGCTCCAGCGCGCCTTGGCCCGCCGGCTGCGCGACGCCGGCTGGTCGGTCCGGCTGCGACGGGAACCCGTCGATCCCCGGCTGGGCCGCGCCGCCCAGCGGATCGCCGTCGAGGACCCGTGGAGCGCCGGGATTTGGTTCACCATCGACCGCGCGCGGGCTCGCCCGTCCGTCGAGGCCGACCTGCGCCGGGCCGACGTCGTCCTGACCGACCGCAGCTACTGGTCGACCCTCGCCTACCAGGGCGGTGCCCTGCCGGTGGCCTTGCGGCGCCGTCTCGCGAGGCTGCAGCACCGGGCGAGCCCTCCGACCGACCTCGTCCTCTGGCTCGACGTGCCGGCCGATCGGGGATTGGCCCGGGTCCGGCGCCGCGGGACCGGACGGGCCCCCCTCGAGCGGGTCCCCGCCCAGCGCCGGGCGGTCGCGGCGTACCGGGGCTTCTCCCGGCGCCCCGGCTGGCAGCGTCTCGACGCGCGGCGGCCGCCGTCGGAGCTGGCGGCCCGGGCGAAGGACCGGGTCGAACGGCTGCTCCGGCGCCGTGCCCGCGGGCGGTCTTGATATGGCGGGCCCTTTCTCCCCCGAAGGAGGGCGGCATGCGGCGGATCCTTCTGCGGGAGGAGACCCTCGATCCGAGCTACCTCCCGTCGGAGCTCCCCGGCCGGACCGCGGAGCTCGACCGCCTCCGCCAGCGCTTCCAGGAGGCGATCGGACGGGGGATCGGCTTTCACCTGCAGATCAGCGGACCGGTGGGCACGGGCAAGACGGTGCTCGCCCGCCGTCTCGGGGCCGATCTCGAGCGGGCCGGCCGGATCGGCGATGCGGTGGCGAAGATGGTCTACATCAACGCCTGGCGCCGCGCGAGCGATCGGACCGTCGCGCTCGACCTCGCCCGGGCGGTCGGCGTCACGATCCCGGATCGGGGCTACAGCCTCGCCGAGATGCTCGACATCTTCGAGCAGGGGGCCCGCCGGCAGCCCCGCCACTTCCTGGTCGTCCTCGACGAGGCCGGCGCACTGATCCGCCAGGGGACCCGGCTCGTCTACCTGCTCTCGCGGGCCTCGGAGGTCGGCCTGGGATCCCTCTCGCTCATCCTGATCTCGCCCGAGGATCTCATCGCCCGCCTCGACGCGGCAAGCCGGTCGAGCTTCGGGCCGACCCACCGCATCGCGCTCCCTCCGTACACCCGGGACCAGCTGGTCGCGATCCTCGCCTCCCGGGCCTCCGTGGCGGTGCGTGCCGGGGCCTGCGACGAGGGGATCTTGGAGCAGATCGCCCGCATCGCGGCGCCGAACGGCGATGCCCGGTTCGCCCTCGAGCTCCTCGCGGGAGCCGCCCACGCCGCCGAGCAGGCCGGCCGGGAGGAGATCGCCGCGGAGGACGTACGCGCCGCGAAGGGGTCGATCTATCCGACCGTGACCGAGAGCCAGCTCGAGGGGCTCTCCACCCATGCCCTGACCGTCCTGCTCGCCCTGGCCCGCAGCCTCCGGCGGCGCGGGGCCTCGATCTCGACGCAGAAGCTGCGGGCGGTCCACGCCGGCCTCCTGGAGGAGTTCTCGGCCCCCGCGGTGAGCCGGACGACGTTCTGGCGGACGATCCAGGAGCTCGACCGCGCCGGGCTCATCGCCGTCGAGGTGGGCGAGAGCGGCACGCCGGCCTCCGTCACGATGGACGAGCTGCCCGCGAGCTACCTCGCGACGCTGATCGAGGAGCGGATCGGGCACGGGAGGACGGCGGGCCGCCCCCGCGAGCCCTGAGGGCCCCGGCCGGTCGTGCGGCCGCCCGGCCCCTCCGTGCCCGGTCAACGTCAAATGCCCGGGGCCCCCTCCTCCCGTCCGATCTCCATCGTGTCGCACCAGCGGAAGCGCGGGCCATCGGGGAACGGCGTCCGGCCGACCGGACCCGTGGGGGCTTGTCCACGGCCCGGTCCTCCCCTGCCCCCGATCGGGGCCCTGACGGTGTCCCTCCTCATCGTGCTCTCGGCGATCGCGATGGCGCCGGGGGCCCCATCGGCGGGCGCCGTCCCTTCGTCCGCGGCGGTGCACTCGGCGGTGCCCGTGCCCCCGGCCCCGCTGTCCGGCGGAGGAACCCAGACGCTCGGCTGCGACGGCGTGATCTGGAAGCCCAACATCACCGCGTGGTACTCCCCGTCGTACTGTTACGGCCACGACGAGCCGACCCTGAGCTCGTATTCGAATGCCCCTTCCACCGGTGGCAACGCCTCCTACCGCATCGTCCTGCCGGCGAGCGTCCCGGCACGCTCCCAAGGAGACCTCTACGCCACCTTCTGGATCGGCGGGGTCGTCTACAACGCGAGCAGCCTGGACAGCGAGGCGTTCTTCGAGATGCAGTTCTACCCGGCAGCCCCGAGCTACACCGGCACCGGCAGCGGGCTCCAGGACTGCCTGCCCAACGGCGCGTTCGACTACAACTGGACCGCTGGAACGAACGACTGGTTCGTCTGCACCCCCGTCTGGGGGATCATCAGCGGGGCCGAGATCAACATCGCGAGCCCGGCGCCCCTCACGCAATACGGGTCCAACGACTCGATCCTCGTCCTGCATTCCGGGGACCTCGTCTACGTCAACGAGACCGCCCGCGGCCCGACGGATCCGTGGACGTTCGACGTCACCGACGTCACCCTCCATGAGAATGGCACGATCCGGCTCGAGAACGGGACGGTCGGCATTGGCCCGTACTACGCCACCGCCTCCTCCTCCAGCACCCTGTCGTGGGGCGCCGCCTCGCCGGGGGCGATCTCCTTCGCGTACGAGATCGGCCACGCGCTCAACGCGTCGATCGCCCAGAACAACTTCTACGGCGGCTGCAGCCCGGGCCAATCCACGTGCTACAGCTATTCGCCATCCGCCTGGAACGCTTCCGGGCAGATGGAGCTGACCCTCCCCTCCCTCGGCCCCAACGGCTCGGCCGGCTACCCGCGCACGATCGCGTTCAGCTCCTCGCAAGGGGGGGAGGCCGAGGTCAACTCGAGCAGCTGTGGGCACCCCTCGTTCTCCCCGACCAAGACCTGCATGTATCCCTACTACATCTACCGCGCCGGGAACTACTCGTTCACGTTCGATGCGAGCAACGTCACCAACACCACGCACAACTACGGCTACGTCTACCAGTTCCCCTCCACGTCGGCCCCACGGACGGTCCAGGCCCCGTGGGGCAGCCTCAACCTGACCGTGAGCCCGGCCGACGCCTCGGTCACGATCGCCCGCCCCGGCCTCACGGTCGCCGCCCCGCTCGCCCGCGGCGGGACCTACCAGGGCGAGTTCATGGAGGGGGAATACTGGGTCAACGCCACCACGCCATGGGGCGGACACACCGAACAGACCGTCTACGTGGGCACGGGCGCGGTCGACCGGCTCACCATCGACATGCCGCTGCCGTACTCGCTTACGTTCCGCGAGTCGGGGCTCCCCTCGGGGAGTCCGTGGTCGGTGCGAATCACCGGGCCGGTGAACCAGACCGTGAACGGGACCGGACCGATCCTCTCGGCCTCGGTTTCCAACGGGACGTACCGGTGGTCGGCGGCGACCGCGATCGCCGGGTACGTCCCGGTCCCGTCCAATGGGTCGGTCGACGTCGCCGGGGTCAACGGGAGCGTCTCCGTCGCGTTCCTGCCGCTCTACGGGGTCGCGGTCTCCGCCTCGGGCCTGCCCGCGACGGTCCGCTGGACGGTCTCGGTGAAGGGACCGATCAACGCCACGGAGACCGGCACCGGTCCAAGGCTCACGCTGCGGCTCACCAACGGGACCTACTCGTTCGCCGTGGCCGCTGCCGGCTGGCAGCCCTCGCCCGCGACCGGCACGTTCACGGTCAGTGGGCCGGGCGGATCGTTCCCGGTCAACTTCTCCCAGGTCGTCTATCCCGTGACGTTCCGGGAGTCCGGCCTTCCCAACGGGACATGGACGGTCTCCGTGAACGGGACCGCATACACCGTCGCCGCGGGCGCGCCGATCGCGGCGGACCTTCCGAACGGCACGTTCTCCTACGCGATCGGGCCGATCTCTGGCTGGCACGAGGGGACCCTCCCGTACAATGGGACCGGCACCGTCGACGCCGCCCCGGTCTCCGAGCCGACGATCGTCTTCACGGAGGAGGAGTATGCGGTGGTCTTCACGGAGACCGGCCTGCCGACCGGCACGGCGTGGACCGTCACCGCGACGGGCATCGGGGTCGGCGGGCCGATCGTCCGGTCCGCCACCTCCACGGACGCGTCCGACATGCTCCTGCTCCCGAACGGAACCTACACCGTCCGCGCCTCCGCGCCGGGCTACCAGGCGCCGAACCTGACCGATGTGGTCTCCGGCACGCCCCTGGTCGCGCGCACGGTCTCGTTCGCCCCCTTCCTCTATCCCGTGCAGTTCCGGGAGACCGGTCTGCCTGCGTCCACGTACTGGGAGGTCTGGCTGAACTCGACCCGTCCGGGCGGGCCGCACATCCTCTACGGTGCCAACCAGGCGAACCTCACGCTCTCCGCGCCGAACGGCAGCTACGTCTACCGGGTCACCGGCACGGCGGGTTGGATTCCGATCTCCGGCGGATCGGGCTCGATCGCTGTCACCGGGGCAGCCCCTCCCGCCACCGCGGTCGTCTTCGGGCCGTTCACCTATCCGGTACGCTTCCGCGAGACGGGCCTGCCGGCGGGGACTCCCTGGTCGATCCGGTTCGGCGGCAGGGTCTACCCCTCCACGAACGGCACGATCGTCGTGCCGATGCCGAACGGCACGAATGCCTTCGCCGTGCTGCCGGTCCGGAACTACACCGCGAACGTCACCCAGGGATCGGTCGTCGTCGACGGGGCCCCGACGGGCGTCACGATCGGGTTCCATCCCGGAACCTCCCCCACGCCCGCTCCCACGATCCTCGGCCTTCCCGCGATGATCGGCTACCTGCTGCTCGCGGCGATCGGGGTCGTCGTGGTCGCGATCGCGGTCGGTGTGGCGTTCGCGATGCGCCGGCGAAGGGGCCCCCCGCCCCGCGCCGGCTGAGTCCTCGCGGGGCGCCTCGCCGGGCAAACGCTAAGGCGGCGGGATCGGTCGATCGCCCGTGAGCGCGGGAGCGTCGACGGACGCAACGGGGGTCCCTCGGCCGACCGATGGCCCGCGGCTCCCCGCGTGGATCCGCACCCGGCCCCCAGAGGGCGCTCGGTACGTCTCCCTGAAGGCCACGCTGGAGACGCTCCGTCTCGGGACCGTCTGCCGCGAGGCCCGGTGCCCGAACCTCCCCGAGTGCTGGTCGGCGGGGACGGCGACCGTGATGCTGCTCGGGACCGCCTGCACCCGGCGCTGCGGGTTCTGCGCGGTCGAGACCCGGTGGCCCCGCGGCCGGGTCGATGCCGACGAGCCGGAGCGTGTCGCCGCCGCGGTCGCGGCGAGCGGCCTCCGCTACGTCGTGCTGACCCAGGTCTGCCGCGACGATCTCCCCGACGGAGGGGCCGCCCACCTGGCCCGGACGATCGAGGCGATCCGGGCGCGCGATCCCGCGATCCGGGTCGAGCTCCTGATCGGTGATCTCGCGGGGTCGGAGGACTCCCTGCGGACCGTCCTCGGCGCCCGGCCCGATGTCCTCGCCCACAACGTGGAGACAGTCCGCCGGCTGACGGCGCGGGTCCGGGATCGCCGGGCACGCTACGAGGGCAGCCTCTCGGTCCTCGCCCGTGCGAAGGAGATCGGCGGTCCCGGCTGCGTGACGAAGAGCTCCATCATGCTCGGCCTCGGGGAGACCGACGAGGAGGTGGAGGCGGTCCTAGGGGACCTGCGTCGGGCCGGGGTCGATCTCCTCACGCTGGGGCAGTACCTCCGGCCGAGCCCCGGGCACCTTCCGGTGGTGCGGTTCGTCCCCCCCGACGAGTTCGCGCGCTGGGCGGAGCGGGCCCGTGCGATCGGGTTCGCCGGAGTCGCCGCCGGACCGCTCGTGCGCAGTTCCTACCGCGCCGACGAGCTTTATTCGGCGGCCCGGCTCCTCTCGGCGGGCACCGGGGGGGTCTGATCCGATGGCCAAGAAGGTGCGGGCGAAGGCCGAGGCGCACGCGGCGGAGCCGGCCTTCGAGTTTCCGGTCTTCGACGAGCGGTCGTTCGTCGAGAAGGAGTACGAGATCACCCTCGGGATGGCGATCGCCGGCCTCTTGGCGCTGGGCGTCGGGATCGCCTCCTGGGCCGTGACCTCCTCCGGGCTCCCTTGGCCGATCTCGGTCGTCCTCGGCTTCGCGTCGATGATCGGCCTCTACCCGCTGGTGCAGGCGGCGCATCCGCGCTCCCACGTCTACACGCGGGGGGACTGGGCGGCGCTCGTCGCCGTCGTCTTCTTCGGGTGGCTCGCCGTCTGGTTCCTGTTCAGCGACGTCTGGCCGCACCTGGCCTGACCGGCTCCCCGTCCCGGTGGGGGCGTTCGGGGACCCACGGCAGCCGCTTGTCGAGCAGCTCCCGCAATAGCTCCCCCAGCTCTTCCGACTCGTCGACCTCCGCGAGCGGCCGGACCGTCCCCGGTCCGCCGGGGGCGGCCAGATTCTTGCCGAGCGAGAGGCGGGGGAGGGCCGCGGCGAGACCCTCCCGGAGGTCCGGGAAGGGGCGGGGGGCCTCGACCGCCAGCCGCCCCTCCTCCGTCACATAGGGCCCCTGCACCGCACCGCTCTCGGGGGCCGTCCACTTCTCCAGGAACCGGCGGGCATGCTCGATCCCGGCGGGGGGGCCCTCCTGGCGCCGGATCCGCGGGAGCACAATCGACTCGACCTCGAGCCCGATGAGGAGGCGCGACGGCCCGACGCTGCTCGCGTGCCCGACCAGGCGGTATCCCTGCCGTTCGGCCTCCTCCGCGATCGCCCGCTCGGCCCGGCGGACCTGCGGGACGAGCGTGTCGTCGACGAGGTCCGGTCGGGCCAGCTCGACGACGACGATCTCCGTGCCCCGCCGCTCGAGCCGGGCGAGCGCGTCCGCCCGGAACAGCGGCCGGAGCTGCCGCGGCCGGAACCAGGATTCGTGCGGCGCCGCGAGGTAGGCGTCGGCGGCCAGGATGAACACGGCGAGGTTGCGCCGGGAGAGCGCGCTCCCCACGTTGCGGTGGGGGTCGACCGGGTCCGCGAGGATCAGGGCGACCTCCTCGGGGAGACGGGGCGGGTCCTCGGCGGGCGGTCGGAGGCGGACCGGAATCCGCCAGTGGCGGGCGGCCTCGAGCAGCGCCCGGAACCCTCCGGCCTCGAGGATCAGCAGCTCCACGAGGTACCCGCTGAACCCCTGGGTGCGCACCTCCGCGCCGTAGACCCCCAGGGTCCGGAGGAACTGCTTGAGGAGGCGGACCTCGGCGACCTGCTCGGGCCCCTGACGGGCGCGGAGGTATTCGTCGTGGAAGGGCGTCCGGTCGACCGGCGAGATCGGCTGCGCCGGATCGGTTAGAGCGTAGCCGGGGACGGCGTCGACGCGGAACCCCTGGAACCATCCCCGGAGGTAGGGGTGATCCGCATACTTCCGCTCGGGCGAGGTCAGGACGGCCTCTCCGAGGGCGAGGCCGGCGCGGGCCATTTCCTCCCGGGAGAGCGCCGGCGGGAACAGGAGGAAGAGGTCGATGTCGAGCCGGTCCGTCAGGAACGTCCCTCGGGCCGCGCTGCCGGCGATGAGGGCCCGGGCGAGGGGGATCCCCCGGTCTCGGGCG
This sequence comes from Thermoplasmata archaeon, assembly GCA_038729445.1. GTDB lineage: Archaea > Thermoplasmatota > Thermoplasmata > Lutacidiplasmatales > UBA184 > Lutacidiplasma. The sequence continues at coordinate 20,762 of JAVYSA010000012.1, read as the reverse complement.
GCCGAGGTGACGGAGCGGACCAGCTCGGCGCGCACGGTGGCGAGGCGCGAAAGGAACTCCGGGGAGGGGGCGAGGCCCGCGCGGACCTTCGCCTCGATCCGCGCGCCGTCCTCGGCCGCTGCCCTTGGCCGGGGGGACCCCGCCATCGGGGGGCCACAGGGCCCCCCCACATGAAGCCTTGCGGAGCGACGGCGCGGCGCCGAACGGCGAACTTATCCGCGGGGCCGGCGATTCTCCTCCAAGGCGACATGGCGGAGATCGGGAAGCCCGCGGAGCTGTTCACCCCCCTGCCCGGAGGCAAGGTCCGGTGCACGGCATGCGCTCGCTACTGCACGCTGCCGGAGGGGGCACGGGGGTTCTGCTTCGTCCGCCAGAACGTCGGCGGCACGCTCGTCCTGCGCACCTACGGCCGCGCGGCCGCGGTCCAGGTCGACCCGGTCGAGAAGAAGCCGCTCTCCCACTTCCGGCCCGGGTCGCGGGTCTACTCGATCGGGACGGCCGGGTGCAACTGGCGCTGCCAGTACTGCCAGAACGCGGAGATCTCGCAGGAGCACGAGGTCGCCGGCCGGGAGCTTCCTCCGGCCGAGGCCGTCGCCGAGGCGATCGCCCTCGGCTGCGACGGCGTCACGTTCACCTACAACGAGCCGACGATCTTCCTGGAGTACGCCCGGGACGTGATCCGGGAGGCCCGCGCCCGGGGCCTCTTCGCGAACTTCGTCACGAACGGGTACATGACCGAGGAGGCCGTCCGCGCCCTGACCGGTGCGCTCGACGCGGTGAGCGTCGACTTCAAGGGGAGTGGCGAGGCGGGATTCCTGCGGAAGTACGTCGCGGCGAAGGACGACCTGCCGATCCTGCGGACAATGGAGGGCCTGGCCCGCGGGGGGGTGCACGTCGAGGTGACCGATCTCATCGTGCCGTCGGTCGGGGACTCCGAGGCGGCGCTGCGGCGGCTCGCGCGCGAGGTCCGCGATCGGCTCGGGCCCGAGACCCCCTTCCACCTATTGCGCTGGCATCCGGACTACCGGATGCTCGACCTTCCCCCCACACCGGTGGTGACGCTCGAGCGGCTGCACGCGGCGGCCCGGGAGGAGGGGCTCCGGTACGTCTACCTCGGCAACGTCTGGGGCCATCCGCTCGAGCACACCTACTGCCCGGAGTGCGGGGCGATCGTCGTGCGCCGCCACGGCTTCATGATCCGGGAGTGGAACCTCGACCCCCACAACCGATGCCCTCGGTGCGGCAACCGCATCCCGATCGTCGGCCGTCCCGGAGCACGCTACCGTCCGTCGTTTCCGACGCCGATCGTCGCCCGCCCGACCGGCCGGTAGGGGTAGGAGCGTCCCGGGCGTGGTGCCCACCGGGCGCCCCGTGGGCCGGACCGAGGGGAACGGACGACCCTGGTCGATGCCCGCGGGGGAGACCGGGGTCCGCCGGATTCCTTCTCCGGAGGGGCCAGTGCCGGGGCCAGGATTCGAACCTGGGAACTCCTGCGAGAGCAGATCTTGAGTCTGCCGCCTTTGGCCGACTCGGCCACCCCGGCGCGCCGGCCCCACTCCCCCGGGGTTAATCCCCTTCCGGTGGCTCGCTCGGCTCGGTCGCGAGGGCCTCCTCCTCGTCGGCGGCCGGGGGAGGGGGCGTCTCCGCCGGCCCCTTCCCCCGCTCCCGGTGGGGCCCCCACCGGATCCGGCGGATCCGTCCGCACCTCAGGCAGGTCCGCACGCGGCCGGTCCTTCTCAGGCGGGTGCGGACGGTGCGTCCCTCGCTCCAGTAGGCGAGGCATCCCGGGCAGAATCGTTCCTTGAGCTCGGGGGGGATCCGCACGTTGTACCGCCGTCCGATCTCCCGGGCCAGCGCGACGTACCGGTCGGCGTGGGCGAAGTCCGACGCCGCGGCCCGCTCGGTCGCCATGCCGAGGAGGTCCGCGATCCGTTCCCGCGCGATCTGCGTCATCGCAGCGGTCCGGCGCCCGCGCCGGCCTCCACCGCGGGGCGGCATTGCCGCCGTCATGGGCTCACGGGGCTCTGGCAGACCGGGCAATAGACCGCCCCCAGCGCGATGGCGGCGCCGCAGCGGGGGCACGGACGCGCGGGGATCGCGGACGGGATGGCCGGAGGTGGAGGCGGCGGCGCGGACGGCGCGGGGGACGGGGGAGCCGGGACCGCCGGGGCCGGTCCGGGCGGAGGCGACGACGGGGGGATCGGCCCCGTCTCCTGCGGCAGGGTGTAGCCGCAGTGGGTGCAGAACAGCTGGCCGGGATTCGCGGGGGTCCCGCACCGCAGGCAGACGCTCACGTCCCTTCGCAAAGTATATCCCCGATATCACCGTTCGGGAGGCCGGTGGCATCCCGCTGCGTCGCGCTGGTCACCCGCGACCCGACCCTGTATGGGGAGATCGCGGCCGCGATCCGCGAACGCGGCGTCCCGTGCATCAGCCTGCTTCCGGGCCAGAGGATCCCGGAGCGAGTCGCCGCCGTGCTGACGACCCCCGACGAGGCGGCAGGGGTGAGCCATCCCCGGATCCTCCCGATCTCGGAGGGGTTCGACCGGCACTCCCTCTGGGCGGCGATCGGCGCGGCGCTGGCACCGACTCCCGAGGCGGCGGAGATCGTGGTCGGCCTCGACCCGGGCCCCCGTCCGGGCTACTCGGTGCTCGCGGGGGATGCCCTGATCGGGGAGGGGATCCTCGACTCCCCCGAGGCCTCGGTCGGCTTCTCCGAGCGGCTGGAGGACCGGTTCCCCGAGCACCGGATCCGATACCGCGTCGGCTCGGGCGATCCCGGTCCGCGGAACCGCATCGTCAATGCGCTCCTACACCGCCAGCGCCGGGTCGAGATCGTCGACGAGCAGGGGACGACGCCGCGAGGCCACCGCCGGCCCCGGGACATGCTCGCCGCCCGCCGGATCGCCCGCGTCGCCGGACGCATCGTCCTCGCTCCGCTGCCGGTCGCGGTGACGGAGGGGGAGGTGCGGAACCTCCAGCGGCTCAGCCGCCTGCGGAGCGGGGGCCGGCTCACCATCTCCCGCTCCATGGCCCACCGCGTGGCGCGGGGCGAGATCTCCCTGGCCGACGCCCTGGCCCGGCAGGCCCACCGGCCCGGACCCGACCGGGCGGGGGAGCCGCCGGCGCTCCGCGAACTCCTATAATCCGCGGCCGGCTGCGCACGACGTGGCGCTCGACGCGGAGACCGCGCTCCGGCTGCGGCGGATCGCCCTCGAGAACGCGGTCGAGCACGGGGATGCCCCCCGGGCGGCATCGGTCGTCGGCCGGCTCCTCGCGGCCGAACCCGGGCTCCGTGCGCGCGCCGCGGAGATCCGCGCGGCCGCGGACGCGGTGGTCGCCGAGCTGGCGGCGCTCTCCCCCGACGAGCGGGCCCAGCAGCTGGCGGCGGCCGGAGGGCCGGAGGCGCGCCCCGCTATGTCGGGCCCGGACGGGACGTTCCCCGAGCTGCCCGGTGCGGTGCGGGGTCAGGTCGTCCTCCGGCTCGCCCCGTTCCCGAGCGGCGCGCTCCACATCGGCAACGGCCGGATGCTCTTCGTCAACGAGCTCTATCGGCAGCGCTACGCCGGCCGGCTGCTCCTGGTCTTCGACGACACGATCGGCTCGGAGGAGAAGCGGGTCGAGGCCGAGTTCTTCGAGATGATCCGGGGGGACCTCGAGCTCGCCGGGATCGTCCCCGACGCCACGTACTACAAGTCGGATCGCCTCGAGGAGTTCTACGCATGGGCCCGCCGGACGATCGCCGCCGGCGGGGCGTACGTCTGCCACTGCCCGGCCGAGCTCCTGCGGGAGAACCGGGTCCAAGGACGAGCGTGCGCCGAGCGGAGCCAGACGCCCGACCAGACGCTCGGCGAATGGGACGGGATGCTGGCGGGACGCTACGCCGCCGGGGAGGCGGTCCTCCGGCTGCGGACAAGCATGACGGATCCGGATCCGGCGTTCCGGGACCGCGTCCTCTTCCGGCTGAGCGACGTCGACCACCCCCGCGTCGGGCGGCGCTACCGCGTCTGGCCGATGCTGGAGTTCTCCTGGGCGGTCGACGACGTCCTGCTCGGGGTCACGCACGTGCTGCGGGGACTGGATCTCGTGATCGAGGACCGCATGGAGGAGTACCTGTGGAACCTGCTCGGCCTGCGGGGCCCGCGCTTCGTCCACTGGGGCTTGCTGCGGATCCGGGAGGCGAAGCTCTCGAAGAGCAAGTCCTACCGCGAGGTGAAGGACGGGACCTACGACGGCTGGGACGATCCCCGGACCTGGTCGCTGCGGTCGCTCGACCGGCGGGGCATCCGGATGGAGGCGCTGCGGCGGTTCACGCTCTCCTTCGGCCTCTCCCCCTCCGACATCGAGGTGCCCGCGGAGACCCTCTACGCGGAGAACCGCCGGATCATCGACGCCGAGACCCCGCGCCGCGCCTACGTGCCGGACCCGATCCGAGTCGACGTGCGGGACTGGCCGGACGGATGGACCGAAGCCGAGGTCGCCAACCATCCGGACCGCCCGGAACTCGGCCGCCGCCGGGTCGCCGCCGGACCGTCCTTCTACCTGCCGGGCGCCGATCTGCGCCGGCACGCGGGAGGCGAGGTGCGCCTGAAGGATCTCGCGAACCTCCGCCTTCCGCCGGAGATCCCCCCGGGCGCGGACACGATCGAGGCGTCCTTCACCGGCGCCGAGAACCGCCGCCTGCCCCGCCTGCAGTGGGTCGGCATCCGGGGCGCCGTGCCGGTGGAGGTCTTGGGCGTGATGGGGGAGCGCACGACCGGTCAGGGGGAGGCGGCGATCGCCCGGAGCCCGCCGAGGGCCTGCCTGCAGTTCGAGCGCGTCGGCTTCGTCCGGCTCGACCGGGGATGGGAGACCGGGGCTGTGCCGGTACGCGCCGTCTACGGACACCCGTAGCGTCGCGCGCACCCTTATGGCCACCGGGGCGGTCCGGCCCCGGATGCGCTACTCGCACGCCTCCCTGACCGTCGCGTCGATCGACCGGAGCGTCCGCTTCTACACCGAGGCGCTGGGCCTCGAGCCGGCCGGGCGGCGTCGGATCGAGGAGACCCGGGCGGAGATCGCCTTCGTCCGGGATCCGTCGACCGGGGTCCGCATCGAGTTCACGGCCTGGGACGAACGGCCGCCGGGGCCCCCGGGGGATCAGCTCGACCACCTGGCCTTCGAGGTCGAGGACCTCGAGGGGGCGATCGCGCGGGCGGTCCAGCACGGCGCGCGGATCGGCAAGGCGCCCTACCGGCTGGCCGGCGGGGCGCACCGGATCGCGTTCCTCATCGACCCGGACGAGGTCTGGATCGAATTGATCGAGGTCCGCGGACCGTCGCCATCGGGGTAGCCGGGCCGTGAGCGGGATCGTCCGGTCCTCCCGCACCGAGCTGTCGGCCGTCCTCGGCGCGACGTTCCTCGTCCGCTTCGCCTTCGGGATCACGACGGCGGTCTTCGCGACGTACCTCACCGGCCTCGCGCAGGGACCCGCCCCGGTCGACTACGGGACCGTCGGCCTCGTCACCGCGATGGCATCGATCGCCGAGGCCGCAACCGTGCTCGGATCGGGAATGCTCGCGGACCGGCGGGGCCGCTGGCCCGTCCTCGCGGGCGGGATGGTCCTGTCAGCGGCCGCGACCGCCGGATTCGCCCTCGACCGGTCGCCGCTCTGGCTCGGCGCGCTCAACTTCCTTTTCGGCATCGGCAGCGGGGCGATCCTCACCGCAAGCCTGGCGGTGGTCGCCGACGGCACCCCCACCGGCCGGCGGGGGCACGAGATGGGCCGGTTCGACGCGATGAACCTGGCCGGCTGGGTCGTGGGCTTCGCCGTCGGCTACGCGGCCCTGACGTTCGTCGCCCCCGGCCGGCTCTTCGCCGTCTTCGGCATCGGCACCGTGGGCATCGTCGCGGGCCTCGCGTACGCCCGGTCGGGATTCCGTGGCCGGTCGACCCACGCGGTCGGGTCCGGCCCCCTCGGCCTGACGGCGCTGCGACGGCCCGAGGTCCTCGCGGTCACCCTGCCGTGGGCCGTGATCTACATGCTCCTCGGCACGGCCCTGGTCTTCCTCGCGGTCTCCGCCCAAGGGGTCGGCATCCCGCCGATCGACCTCGCGGTGGGGATCGGGGCCGGGGGCCTCCTCCTGACCGTCACACAACCGGCCTACGGCCGGCTCGTGGACCGCTTCGGCACCACTGCCCTCCTGCTCGTCGGGACGGGCGGATTCGTCCTGGTATTGGTCGGGGCGGCCCTGCTCGCGAGCCTCCCGCTCGGATGGCCGAGCGTGGTGGTCCTCGCTGTCGGGGCCGTCGGCGCGCTGGCCTACGGTCCGGCGGCGTTCGCGGCCCTCGCCGACCTGTCGGCACAGATCACCCGCGCGACGACGATGGCAATCACGACGCTGTTCATCTCGCTCGGCATGACCGCCGGGCTCCTCGGGTCGACCCAGCTCTACGCCCGGTTCGGCACGGCCGGCATCGACCTCTTCTTCGGCATCCTGGCGGCCGCCCTCGCCCTGCTCGCGATCGTCCGGGTGCGGCAGGCACCGCTGGGGCGTCCTCCGGTCGGGCCCCTCCCCCCTACGATTCCGGCTCGATGATGATGTGCCGGAGGGAAGGGAACTCGGCGCGGAGCGCCGCGCCGAGCATGTCGATCTCCCGCTCGAGGAGATCCGTGGTGAGCCCGTCGATGAAGTTCACCCGAAGCGCGACCAGGGCGTCGTCCGGCCCGAGCATCATCGACTGAAGGGAGCGGACCGTGAGGATCCGCGGGTCCCGCTCGACGAAGGAGAGGATCCGGCGTGCCAGATCCGGGGGGATCGACCGGCCGATGAGCAGCTCCCGGCTCTCCGCGCTCACCACGACCCCGGCCCCGATGAGCAGGATCCCGACCACCGCCGCGGAGAGCCCGTCGGCGATCGCGCCGGCCCCCGAGGCGACCGCGGCGATCCCGGCGAAGGCGACGGCGCTCCCAGCAAGGGCGACGATGTCCTGGTAGACGACCGTCTTGACGCCGACGTGCGCGCTCTGCATCAGGGTGCCGATGGACTCCCGGGAGCGGCGGAGCTCCCCCCACGCCACGGCGATCCCGATCGCGCTCGCGAGCAACGAGAAGCCCACGACCAGCACCCCCGACTGCGGGTCCAGGACGCTCTGGGGGGAGAGGATCCTCTCGATACCCGACGCGAGCACGAGGGCGCCGGCGATCGGGAAGCTCACCATCGACGCGAGGAACGCCCAGAAGAACCGCTCCTTCCCGAAGCCGAAGGGATGGCTTGGGGTCGGCGGGCGTTGGGAGGCGTGGAATCCCCACCAGAGGAGCGCCGCGGCCAAGAGATCGGTGACGGAGAAGATCGCCTGCGAGAGGACGGCCCGGCTCCCGCTCGGGATCGCCACCGCAAGGTTCGCGGCGAAGAGGGTGGCGTTCACGGCCATCGACGCGGCGAGGATGACCTGCGAGCGCATCGCCCGGCCGATGCCGATGCCATGGGCTCCGATAAGGAGCCCCCCGACCGGGAGGCCTCCCGCGACCCGTGAACCGTTAAATCGGCCCGCCCGATGCGCCCGCGCGAGCATCCCTTCCATGGCCGAAGCGACCGCCCCTGTCCACAGCGTGCCCCCGACGCGGGAGGCCCCGCGCCCCCGGTCCTCCCGTCCCCGCCTGTCGGACCTCAAGCTACCGGTCGGGAAGAAGGCCCGCCTCAAGCGGATGCTCTACGGGCATGGTCCCGGCGGCGGCACGCTCCTCGTGCTCCCGATCGACCAGGGCTTGGAGCACGGGCCGGTGGACTTCTTCGCAAACCCGGAATCGCTCGACCCGTCGTACCAGTTTGCCCTCGCCAAGGACGGGCGCTTCAGCGCCATCGCCGTGCACATCGGCCTGGCCGAGAAGTACTTTGACGAGTACGCGGGGGAGGTCCCCCTCATCCTCAAGCTCAACGGCAAGACGGCGATCCCTTCCGACGCCGAGGCGTTCAGCCCCCTGACGGGGACCGTCGAGGACGCCGTCCGCCTGGGGGCCGACGCGGTCGGCTACACGGTGTATGTGGGATCCCCGGCCCAAGACCGTGACTTCCAGCAGTTCCAAGCCGTCCGGGCCGACGCCGACCGGTGGGGCATGCCCGTGATCGTCTGGGCCTATCCCCGGGGCGAGGCGGTCGCCCGCAAGGGGGGGAAGGAGAGTCTCTATGCCATCGACTACGCGGCCCGGGTCGCGCTCGAGCTCGGCGCCGACATCGTGAAGGTGAACTATCCCGTGCGCTCGGAGAAGGACCGGGACTCCCCGGCGCCGTACAGCACGCTCGACTGGGGCCCGGACCGCGCGTTCCGCAAGGTCGTGGAGAGCGCCGGGCGGGCGATGGTCCTCGTCTCCGGAGGCGAGAAGGTCCCGGATGCCGAGCTCCTCGCGAAGGTCCGCTCCTCGATGGATGCCGGCGCCACCGGCATCATCTTTGGCCGGAACCTCTGGCAGCGCCCACGGGCCGACGCGCTCGCGCTGACGCGGGAGCTGCATGCGATCTTCCGGGAGTACGCCCAGCCTCCGTGACGGGGGTTCGATCCCCCTCTGGCTGACGCTGCGGGGCGACGACCATCCTCGCGCGTGCACCGGACGCAAGCTGCTCCACCGGGGCTGGGTCTTCCTCGTTCCCGCCCCTCCCAAAGGGTCCATCGTCCTTGACCCGTATGCGGCGGCGGTGCTCTCGGCCGCCGACCGCCCCCGGGCCATCCGCCACGGCCTCACCGCCGAGGATTGCTCGTGGAACGCCCTCTCCGGCCGGGCATCGCGGGAGGAGCATCGGTCCCGGGCCGTGGGGCGGAGGCTCCCCTTCCTGCGGGCGGCGAACCCCCAGCACTACGGGAGAATCGGCGAGCTCAACACCGTCGAGGCGATCGCCGCCGCGCTCTGGCTCCTCGGCGAGCCCCACCGGGCGTCGGGCATCCTCGAGGGGTTCCGGGGAGGGCCGGCGTTCCTGAGCCTCAACCGGGCGTGGCTCGAGGCCTACGCGGCCGCCGGGTCCGGACCGGAGGCGAAGGAGGCCGAGCGGCGGATCCTCGGCGCATCCCCGGGCCGCGCACCCCTCCGCCGAGGGTACGATACGGCGTCGCACCGATGAGGACAATATATCTATTGATGTATCTATAGTCTAAATCGATTTTCTATATACCGCCGGGCCGGCTCTCTCGTCCCGATGTGGAACGCGAACGTGTCGGAAGCCGGTCCGATCGACCGGGGAGAGATCCGCCTGAGCCTGTCGGGCCCGGCGGCGGCGGTGGAGATCCTCGGGGCCGTGCCCCCGGAGCATCTCTACCGCTCGCTGCTCGGGGCCTACCTGAGCGGGATCGATTGCATCTCAATCCGCCAGCCCCCGAGGCTGACGGTCGAGACCGATCAGGTCCTCCGGGCCTTCCGGGCCCGGGTCTGTCCGGGAGCCCGGATCGGGGGATCCGGGGCCGAGCGCGAGCTCTCTCGCTTCGACGAGGACCCCGGGGCGTCGCTCGCCGAGGAGGCCCTCTCCCTCTCCGAGGCGGTCCTCCGGCTGATCGACGACGCCCTCGCGCCGGGTCCCTGGGGCGAGAGTCTCGTCATCGGGTGGGAGGCACGGGACGACCCGATCGACCGCCTCGCCTGGAAGATCCACCGGCAGGTCATGCGGCGCGACGCCGGCCCCCCGTCTCCCGGGGTCCCTTCTGAGGGAAGGATGGACCGGGTGGGCTGGCTCGAGGCGTCCCGCATTCTCGAGCGCATGGGCGACCACGCCGCCCGGATTGGGCGCCTCCGTTCCGAGGGGCCCCCGCCCACGTGCGACCGGGCCCGTCTCGGGCTGGTCGACGATTTCGGCCGCCATGTCCGCGCCTATGCCGGGACCGCGGTCGGGATGCTCCGCCGGCCGGTCGGGCTCCGCGAGGCCCACGAGGGAATCGACCTCGGGGAGGCCCTCGAGTTGACCGCCACGGCCCTGTTCGACCGGCTGGCGGCCGACGAAGGGGGCCTCGACCGGACCGCGCCGTGGGGCCTGGTGCGCCTCGGCCGGATCCTCGACTCGGAGGCCCGGATCGTCGCCTACACCCGCGATCTGATCGAGGTGGCCCTGGACCACGGGCGGCCGGTCGAGGAGACCGACCGTCCGCATCCCGCGCCGCGGGAGCCCGGGCCCCTCGGATCGCCGCCTCGCCGCCCGGTCGGAGGCACCGTCCTCCCCCCGGCGGGGTCGTGCCTGTCCACCCTCGGGTCGGACGATGGAGGAACCAGAGACCATGCGTAGGATCGGAGCGGACGCGGCGGAGACGAACGACAGCCTGACGGGACCCTCGCCCCGCCGGGGCCGGGGCGGCGTCGGGGTGGGCATGGCGATCGGCATCGCCGTGGTGCTCCTCGCCGCCGGGCTCGCCGGGGGCTATGTCCTCGGAAAGTCGACGGCCGGCGGGGGCGGCGGGAGCGCCACGACCTACACGCTCACCGAGACCGGGTCGACGCTGATCTACCCGTACATGAACCTGCTCGGGCCGAACTTCACGGCCATCTACCCGAACGTCGCGGTCTCGCCGCAGGGGACCGGCAGCGGCGCGGGCATCAGTGCCGCCGAGCAGGGGACGGTCGACATGGGGGGCACGGACGCCTACCTCCTGCCGAGCGTCGCCGCGCAGTACGGCCTCATCAACGTGCCGATCGCGATCTCCTCCCAGCTCATCTTCTACAACCTTCCGGGCCTGTCGGTCCCGCATCTCAACCTCAACGGCACGATCATCGCGATGATCTGGTCGGGCGCGATCACGCGGTGGGACGACCCCCTCATCGCGGCGGCGAACCCGGGAGTGTCCCTGCCCAGCACGACGATCACGCCCCTGCACCGGTCCGACGGCAGCGGGGACACGTTCATGTTCACCTCCCTGTGCTATCTCTCTTGGAAGGGCTGGCCGGGAGGGTACGGGACGACCTACTCCTGGCTGCCGGGGCAGCCCGGCTACCAGGGCAACGCCGGGATGGTGACCGGCCTCCAAGCGACCCCGGGCGGGATCGCCTACATCGGGATCAGCTACCTGTCCGCCGCGCTCGCCGACGGGCTCCACTATGCGGCGCTGGGCGACCAGGCGGCGAACCAGAACGGGACCGACCCGGCGAACTACGTGCTTCCGACCGCCACCAACATCAGCGAGGACGCCAACCTCGCGCTGCAGAACCTCGAGCCGCCGAGCGTGGCGATCAGCCTCATCCTCGGGGGCGTGCCGGGCGCCACGGACCTGGCGCACGGGGCCGGAGGGACCCTGCCGACAGCGCAGTATCCGACGCCCTATCCGGACACCAACCTTGAGTACATCCTGATCAGCCTGCACCCGTCGAACCCGACCCTGCAGAAGTACGTCGTCGCGTTCCTGCAGTGGGCGATCTCGACCGGGGCCACCCCCGAACGCCTCGCCACGGTCAACTTCCTGCCGTTGACTCCCGAGGTGATCGGCTACGACATGCAGGCGCTCTCGCAGGTGCCGATCGCCGGCTAGGACCCGAGGAGGTGGCAACGGCAGTGGACGGTCAGGTCGGCCCGGGCCAACCGGTTCCGCCGGAGGAGGGTGCCTCCCCTCCTCCGGCATCGTTCCCCACGGCGGGGGCCCGCATCGGGTGGAGGGCATGGGCCACGAGCCCGCTCGCGCTTCTCCCGCTCGCCCTTGTCCTCGTCGTCGGGGGGGTCCTGCTGGTCGAATCCGGGGGGACGTGGTTCGGCTGGTCGTTCTTCGGGTTCTCCTACTTCTTCGACCCGACCGGCGGCCCGAGCACCTTCGGGGTCTCGCTGTTCCTGGTCGACTCGGCAATCGTCGCGCTGCCCGCGCTCGCGATCGCCTCCGGTCTCTCCCTCGCGATGGCGGCCGCCATCGTTGTCTACCTGCCCGCGGGAATCGGCCGCGCGCTCACGGTCCTGACGAACCTGCTCGCGGGGATTCCCAGCGTCGTCTACGGCATCTGGGGCTACGTGGTGCTCGCACCGTACTTCGGATCGACCGTGCAGCCGACCCTGAAGGGGTTCTTGGGATGGATTCCGTTCCTCGGCGGCCCGCTCTCGCCCGGAGGGGTGGGCTCCCTGCTCGCCATCGCCATCCTGACGCTGATGATCGTGCCGATCGCCACCGCCGTCATGCGCGAGTCGCTCCGCGCGGTCCCCCATGAGATGATCGAGGCAGGCCTCGCGCTCGGAGCGACCCCGTGGGAAGTCCTCAGCCGCGTACGGATTCCGGCGGCCCGGCGGGGGCTCTGGGGCGCGACCTTCCTCGGCCTCGGCCGGGCCCTCGGCGAGAGCGTCGCGGTCGCGATGGTCATCGGCGCCTCGGTCTGGATCCCGCCCAACCTCTACCAGCCGTCCACGACCCTCGCCTCGTTCGTCTTCTTCCAGCTCGACAGCGCGTTCTACTACCCGACGCTCCTGCGGGCCCTGATCGAGTTCTCGCTGGTCCTGCTCGCCTTGGCGACGGCCGTCAACCTGCTCGGCCACCGCGCTTCCGGCTCGGATCCGACCGTCCTTGTCTCCCGCGGGGGGGGCTGATGCGGGACCGCGCCGAGGTGCCATCCGGCCGGGAAAACCCCGGTCCGCTCGACCTGCCGCTCTCGGCGGGTTCGGCTCGGATGCGGCGTCGGGTCGCGTTCGACCGGACGGTCCGCTGGCTCCTCCTCCTGCCCTTCGTCGTGGTCCTCTACCCGCTGTTCAACCTCCTGTACTGGATCTCCGCGAAGGCACTCCCGACGTTCACCTGGGCGACCTTGACCGAGGACCAGATCGGCAATGGCGGGGGACTGCATGCGATGATCCTCGGGACCTTCGCCCTCATCGGCCTCGCGACGGCGATCGCCACCGCGATCGGCGTGCTCGCGGGGCTCTACACGGCCGAGTACGCCCCCCCGGCGGTGGCCCGGCTCGGGCGGGCCGCCGGCAATGTCCTCGCGGGCGTCCCTGCGATCGTGCTGGGCTACTGGGGGTACTTCTTCCTGGTCATCCGGGCCGGCTGGGGCTACTCGGTGCTTGGGGGTGCCCTGACGCTCTCGATCCTGATGGTCCCCTTCATCTACCGGACGACGGAGCTCGCCTTCTCCTCGGTGCCCGGTTCGCAGCGGGAGGCGGCCCTCGCCCTCGGCGCGAGGCCGCGGCACTATCTCCGGCGCGTGGCGCTGCCGATCGCCCTGCCCCAGATGCTGACGGGCATCATCCTCGCCACCGCCATCGGCCTCGGCGAGACGGCCCCGTTGGTCTACACCGCCGGCTGGTCCAACGTCCCCCTGACGGGGCTCTTCAGCCAGACAAGCTACCTTACCGGGGCGATCTGGCTGTTCTACTCCCAACCTCCGACCATCGGCCTCTACGCGCTCGCCTTCCAGGCGGCGTTCGTCCTGGTGGTGCTCGTGCTCGCGATCAACCTCTCGCTGCAGGCCGTGGCCGAACACTACCGCCGCCGGCTCCGGGGGCTCGTCGCATGACGACGGGCACCCCCTTCGTGGAGCCCCGGGAGGACGGGCTGGTCACCGAGCCGATCCTCCGCGTCGAGGATCTGTCGATCCGGTCCTCCGAACGCCGGATCCTCGACCGGATCTCCCTCGCGATTCCGGACCACGACGTGACGGCGATCATCGGCCCGTCCGGTTGCGGCAAGAGCACGCTCATCCGCTCGCTCAACCGGATGGTCGAGCTCTCGCCGGGACTCTCCCGCACGGGCCGAGTCCTGTATCGGGGCCAGGACATCTACGATCCCCGGGTCAGTCCCGTGGTCGTCCGGCAGCGCATCGGGATGGTCTTCCAGCGCCCGGTGGTCTTCCCGATGTCCGTCTTCGAGAACGTCGCCTTCGGCCTCCGGCTCGTCCACGCCTCCCAGGAGGAGATCGAAGATACCGTCGAGCGCTGCCTTCGGCTCGCCGCGCTCTGGCCGGAGATCGGCGGGGATCTCGACCGTCCCGCGCTCACCCTCTCCGGGGGCCAGCAGCAGAGGCTCTGCATCGCCCGCGCCTTGGCTGTCGAGCCCCGCGTCCTGCTCTTGGACGAGCCGACCGCCAGCCTCGATCCGGCGGGGGCGCAGCAGATCGAGAGCCTCCTCTTCGAGCTGCGGGAACGCTACGCCGTGGTGCTCGTGACGCACAATCTTCCCCAGGCAGCCCGGATCGCCTCCCGCACGGCCTTCCTCTACGAGGGACGCATGATCGAGTACGATCGGACCCGGACCCTGTTCGAGGCGCCCCGCGAGAAGCTGACCGAGAACTACGTCACCGGGAGGTTCGGCTGATGGCCGCGGACGATCGGCCGGCCCGGCGGGACCTCGCGGAGGGCTTGGCCCAGCTCGAGACGACCCTCCGGACGATGGCCGACCGCACGGGGCAGTGCATGGACGAGATCCTCGGCCTGATCCGGGGCGCCGGGCCGGAGGGGATCGACCGGATCCGCGACCTCGAGCCGGAGGTCTACCGCGCGAAGCGGGAGGCGGTCCAGATCTGCGTCGATCTCCTGGCCCTGCACGGGCCGTTCGCCCGGGACCTGCGGCGGATCACCGCGACGCTGGAAATCGCCACCGACCTCGACCGGCTCGGTCGGTACTCGAAGGACATCGCGGATCTCTTCGCCGGCATGACCGAGGCGGAACGCGCCTCGGCCCAGGACGTCCCTCCCCTCGCCCGGGTCGGCGAGCTCACCACGGCCCTGGTGCGGCGGGCGCTGTCGTCCTACTTCACGGGGGATCTCGCCACCGCCCGCGCGCTCGATCGCGACGACAACGAGATCGACGATCTCCACGAGGAGGTCTTCCGTGGCCTGGTCGGGAGGATCGCGGACCGCTCCCTCACTCCCAACGCCGGTGCCTCCCTCATCCTGGTCAACCGGTACTTCGAGCGGATGGCGGACCACGCGGTAAACATCGGAAGCCACGTCGAGTACATGCTGACCGGCATCCGCCCTCGGGGGTGAGCCCCGGCCGCTCAGCCGGGGATCGGGCGGCGGAGGATCCGGACCGACCCGAGATCGTGGATGGGGTGATCGAGCGGAATCTCCGCCGCGACGATCCCCCCGAACCGGGCGTAGACCCGGGTGGTGTGCAGGGTCACGAGGCGGTTCCCCCAGAGGACTCGCCCCGTGAGGTCCGGATCATGCCCCCGCAGGAACACCGAGAGTCCGGCCGCGTCTAGGAACCGGCGGAGATCCTCCTCCCCGAAGGGAGGAAGTCCCCCGCGGCGCGCGCTCGAGGCCTCGCAGTCCGCCCAGGTGATCTCCTCGGTCCGGTCCGCCCCGGGGGCGTCCAAGGCCCGGGTCCACGGCACGGGCAGAGGGGGCCGGGGGAACCCGGCGTGCGCAAGGTACGCCCCCGAGTCCGTGCAGGCCGCGAGCGGGCCGCGGCGGAGCAAGGCCCCCAGGCGGGCCGCGCGGCGAGGGCCTCCCTTCCACCGGGCGTAAACCTCCTCCTCGAAGGATCGGGGGTGCACCGGGATCACATCCACCGTCTCATGGTTGCCCTGGAGCAGGAGGAGCCGGTCGGGTCGCTCCGCTACGAGCTCGAGGAGGAACAGCGCCGCGACAGCCGACCCCTGGGGACAGTCCGGAGGGCTGCGGTCGACATAATCGCCCAACCCGATGAGGAGGGTTTCCGGATCGTCCCATGCCCCGTCCAGCGCCCAGAGGAGGCTGGACCAGTCCCCGTGGGTGTCCCCGAAGACGCGGGCCTTCGTGCACGGCGACAATCCGGCGCGCTCGAGGGGGGGATGGGTCGGGACCTCTCGCTCGAGCCGGTCGAGCTCGGCGTCGACCTGCGAGGGGGAGAGCGAGCCGACCCGCTCGATCCGATCGCCGAGCGACGGGCCCGACGTCATCGGAGCCTCCGGCGCGTGTCCTGGGGGGGGTGCGGGGGGCCGGAGCTTCCGGCGCGGGAAGCGGTCCCCCGCGACGTTTGAACCGGCGCATGCCCTGGGCAACAGGGTCCTAAGCCCTGCCTCGTTGGCCTCGGCCCGAGTGGGGCCGGATTGGCCGAGCTGGAGCACCCCCGCACCATGAAGGATGGCCGCGCGGTCCGAGAGTAGCCCCGGCAGGAGTTTCGTCCGGCGACGGGCACGCGTCCCTCCGAGTTCGAACCTGCGTCGCGAGATCCAGAGTCTCGCATGATTGGCCACTACACTACGGGGCTACCGGGCGCGGCAGCGGGGCCCCGTTGATAAACGTTGCTCGGGAGCCAAGCGGCGGACCCCCCCCGTGCGCGCCTCCGTGTCAGGAGCCGGGACCGCCTCGCACAAATACCCGAAGGGCCGTGCCGAGCGACCATGCGTCGGCGTGCGCGGCGTGGCAGGGAGGCAAGCGATGGGGGCCTATCCGGAGCGAACCGGTTGCGGCGGATCTGCCGTGGCGACCTCCTCCTCGGGCACGCGCCCGGCCCTCTCTGACGGGCCGGGATCGCTGCGCCGCTCCCTCCTCCTCTACGCAGCGCTGCTCGCCGCCGCGATTCCGGCGAGCCTTCTGACACTGGGTCCCCTGACGGCCGGGATCTGGACCGACCTGCCCCAGGCAACGGTCGACCTCGGGTACTCTTTTGCCCGGATGGTCGCGGCCTACGCGCTGAGCCTCGGCTTCTCCCTGGCCTACGGCTACTACGCCGCGACCCGCCGAACCGGCGAGCGGGTCATGATTCCGGTCCTCGACATCCTCCAGTCCGTCCCGATCCTGGGGTTCTTTCCGGTCGCCATCGTCGTCTTCATCCAGCTGTTCGGTCCGTCCAGCTGGATCGGCCCGAACCTTGCGAGCGTCTTCCTGATCTTCACCTCGATGGCGTGGAACATGGTCTTCGGGGTCTACGAGTCGCTGAAGTCGATCCCCTCCGACCTAAGGGAGGCGGCCGACTCCTTCGGATCGACAGGCCGGCAGCGGATGCGTCGCCTCGTCCTCCCCGCCACGGTGCACCGGCTGGTCTACAACTCGATCCTCTCGTGGACCGGCGGATGGTTCTTCCTGGTCGAGGCGGAGATCTTCACGACCGGCTCCCAGCCGCTTGCCGGCATCGGAAGCTACCTCTCGTTCGCCGCGAGCGACGGGAATGCCTCCGCGTTCGTCGCCGGGATCGTCGTGCTCATCCTTCTCATCGTCGCGATGGATGTGCTCGTCTGGCGGCCCCTGAGCCGGATCGCCGACCGTTACCGCTACGACCAGACCCCGAGCGGGGAGGTCGACGCCGGCAGCTCCGGCCCCGCCGGGACGCGGATGCGCCGGGCGGCGAGCTACCTCACCCGCGGGGTCCGGGTCGGCGTCTCCCGCCTGAGCGTGCCGTTCGTGCAGCTGGCGTCCTACACGGTGCGCCCGCGCCGGCGGGAGCGCCGGATCTCCCCTCGGGCGGCTCTGGGAACGGTCGCGCTGGGGGCGGTGCTAGTGCTCGTCTGGCTGATCCTGATCGCGATCGGCGTCGCGGTCTACGACGTCTACGCGGTCCCGATCGCCCCGAGCGTGGCCCAGCAGATGCTCTCGCTTCCGCTCGCGATGGGGGCCTCCGTGCTCCGCGTGGCCGCCGCATTCGCGATTTCCCTCGCGATCGCGCTTCCCCTCGCGCTCTTCCTCACCCGGCCGAGCCGGGCCGCTTCGGCCGGCCTTCCCACGATCCAGATCATCGCGTCGATTCCCGCGACGGCGTTCTTCCCCGTGATCATCTTCGAGCTGGTCCCGTACCTCTCGGCCGAGGGAGCGGCGATCCTGATGCTGATCACCGGAATGATCTGGTACCTGTTCTTCAACCTCCTCTCGGGCCTAAGGAGCGTGCCGCCGGATCTGCAGGAGGCGGCGCGATCGTTCGGCATGCGCGGACGCTCGCTCCTCTCGCGGGTCCTCCTTCCGGGGTCGTTCGCGGCGTTCGTGACCGGGGCGATCACCGCCTTCGGCGGAGGATGGAACACGCTCATTGTCGCCGAGTACCTCAACCTCGCCCCCGGTCAGACGTTCCAGGTCTTCGGGATCGGCGCGCTCCTCGACATCGGCTATGCGGAACCGAACGGGCTCCCGCTGATGGTCGGGGCCCTGTTCACCCTGGTCGCCACGGTGATCCTGATCAACGAGCTCCTGTGGAAGCCGCTCTACCGCCGCGCGACAACCCGATATCGGTATGACTGAGCGGGGCCCGTCGGGAAGGGAAGGAGAGGGTCCATGCCGCTGATCGAGGTCGATCATGTCACCAAGAGCTTCCCCTCCCGCCACGGCGCAATCGCGATCATGGAGGACATCACGTTCGACGTGGCGGACTCCGACTTCGTCGCCTTGGTCGGCCCATCCGGGTGCGGGAAGTCGACCCTCCTCCGGCTCATCCATGGGCTCGATCAGCCGACCCGGGGGGTGGTCCGGTTCCGCGGCCAGCCGGTCACCACGGTCTGCTCGCGCATGGCGATGGTCTTCCAGAACTTCGCGCTGTATCCGTGGCTGACGGTCCGCCAGAACGTGGCGTTCGGCCTCGAGGCATTGCACCGGACCCCCGAGCAGATCCGCTCGACGGTCGAGCGGTACATCTCCGTCACCGGACTGGTCGGGTTCGAGGACGCCTATCCGCGGGAGCTCTCCGGAGGGATGCGACAGCGCGTCGGCCTCGCCCGCGCGCTGGCGGTCGAACCGACGATCCTCCTGATGGACGAACCGTTCAGCGCCGTCGACCCGCTGACGGCCGAGGGTCTCCGGGAGGAGGTCCTGCAGCTCTGGCAGGATCCCTCGCTCCCGCCGGACGCCGTCCTCTTGGTCACGCACAACATCGAGGAGGCGATCACCCTCGCGGACCGGATCCTCGTCCTGTCGCGGCGGCCGTCCCGGCTCGTCGCCGAGGTCCGCGTGGACCTCCCTCGGCCCCGGGACCGCAAGTCGGAGGCGTTCTACGAGCTGACCGACCGGGTCTACTCGCTGATCACCGAGGGGAGCCGGGCCCCCGCCCTTCCCCCCTCTTGAACCTTCCGATTGGACAACCGTTATAGCGAGCGGTCCCCCTGTTCTTCCCGAAGGTCCGTTCCCCCGATGCCGACCCCGTACCCGAAGTGCTCCGTCAGCGAGCTCTCCGGCCTCTTGGTTCTTCTCGACGCGCATCGGGGCTCCGATGACATCGCCCGCCTGGCGGACGATCTCGACCTCGAGATCGACGAGATCCTCCCGTCGGTCGACTTCGCCGAGACCCTCGACCTGCTCCGGGTCTCGGATGGCACGGTGACGCTGACGGAGACCGGCCGCGCCTACCTCAAGGGATCGATCCGGGGGCGCAAGACGATCATCCGCGACCAGCTCAAGCGGACCACGCTCTTCCGTATCCTACTGCGGGCGATGGAGAGCGCGCCGGACCGCACGCTGTCGGAGGAGGACGTGGCCCGGCTGCTCGAGGTCGCCACGGGCCCCTCGGAGGAGGTGGTGCAGAACATCATCAACTGGGGCCGCTACGCCGAGCTGTTCCGCTATGACGCCGAGGAGCGGAAGATCGTGCCGATGCGGCGCCCGCCGGCCCGTCCGCCATCGAAGGAGTCGAGCCCCGCCGCGCCGGCGGACCGAGGCTCTCCCGCTTCGTCCGCAGGGCAGCCGTCCACCCCTCCCGCCCGTTCCCCCCCGGCCACCGGGGCCCATCCCCCCGTTCCCGGCGTCGCCTGACCGCCCGGGACGGCAGCGTCCCCGGAACCCTTAAGCCCCTACGGGAATCCCCGCCGTAGCGCGGGCACGTAGATCAGCGGAAGATCGCTGCTTTCGCAAAGCAGAGGTCGGGGGTTCAAATCCCCCCGTGTCCACTCCCGCGCCACCCGTCCGTCCGCTTCCGCTCCGGATCGGGACGGGTGGGGGACGGGTGGGCAGCGTCACGAGCCCTCGGACGGCGCTCAGCCGAACGCGGTGCGGGCCGGACCGGAACACCAGGGACGATTCGTTGCCTCCGATTCCCGACCGCCCGCTCCTCGCCCCTTGGGGACGGATCTCGCATCCACGCCGACCCATGTCGGGATGCCGCAGGACGGTCCGCGGCGGGAAGCGATATGGTTAAGTAACGCCCAACCCCCCGACTTCCCGGTCCCGGGGGAGGCTGCGGATTCCGTACCCGCCCATGACGGGCATGCGGAATTCGCCACCCCAACCGGTCCGTGCGGGGGCGCCTCGGGCGAGATCCTTCCGTCCCTTTCGCCCCCACGACCGCCGGGGGGTCTCCCGCATCGCGCTCGTGGCGATCGTTCTGGCCGTCGCCGTTGTCGTGGTCGTGGGAGGATTGTTCGCGCTGGGGATTGTCAAGATCGGGGGAGGGGGAAGCTCCCCTCCGACGAAGAAGTACACGGTGACCTTTGCGGAGAGCGGACTTCCGTCGGGAACCGGCCGGACGGTGACCCTGAACGGCGGATCGCAGAGCACCATCTCGTTCGCGGAGCCGAACGGAACCTACGCGTTCGCCGTAACGGCGGTGACCGGCTACTCGGCGTCTCCGTCGTCGGGGACAATCCTCGTCAACGGTGCCAACGTCACCGAAGCGATCGTGTCCGCGAAGGAGACCACCTACTCGGTGGCTTTCCATGAGAGAGGGCTTCCGCCGGGAACGCCGTGGTCCGTCACGTTCAACGCTCGTTCGGAGAACGGGACCGGGAGCACGCTCACGTTCCCCGCGATTCCGAATGGGTCGTACTCGTACGCGATCGGCGGCGTGTCGGGCTAGGTGGCCAGCCCCTCGTCCGGCACGATCCTCGTCCACGGTGCGAACTGCACCCAGTCGATCGGCTTCACGAAGCAGACCACGTATGGGGTCACGTTCACCGAGACCGGGCTCGCGCCGGGGACGTCGTGGGCCGTCACCTTCAACGGGGG
>JAVYSA010000011.1:0-40991 GCA_038729445.1 Thermoplasmata archaeon | reverse complement strand
ACGGTCTCGATCTTCCCCTGGTAGTAGCGGGCGAGGGCGAGGGCCCGGTCGCCGAGCCGCCGGGTCCGCTCGGCGTCGTCCGGGGCCGGAGCTCCCTCCGCCTCGGGCGGGGATCCGTCCGGGGCCCGGGGCGCGCCCGGCGCGCTCGCAGGGGTCATGGCAGGGCCGGTCGGACCGGCGGGCAGGGTATAAGCGCTTTGCCGGAGACGTTCCCCACCCTCGACAGTTGACGAAGCCGTTCCCGGCCGTGGACGTGCCCCCGGGGGGGGAGAAAGGAACATACCCTGCCCGGCCGCTCCCCGTCCCGTGGTGGAGGGATCACCGTCGCCGCCGCACCCGTTCTCCCCCCGTGACCCCCCCGCGGACGCACCGACCGTCCGGCCCACGGAGCTCGCGGCGATGCTTGCCGCGACGTCGCCGCCCCTCCTCCTCGACATCCGCAGCGAGGCGGAGCGGGAGACGGCCCGTCTCCCCGGTGGGCGGCCGATTCCGGCCGAGGCGGTCGCCCAGCGCTGGCGCGAGCTCCCACCCGACCGTCCGATCGTGGTCGTCGACCACACCGGCCCGCTCGCCGTGCGCGTGGCCGCGTTCCTCAGGGCACGCGGGTTCGCGCACGTCGCGGCGCTGGACGGAGGGATCGACCGCTACGCCCGGGAGGTCGACCCGACCCTGCCGCGCTACGAGGGCGCGACGGACCGGCCGGCGCTCGCCATCGTGCCGGTCCCCCGGACCGACACCGGCTGCCTCTCCTACGTCGTCGCCGACATGGACCGACGGATCGCCGCCGTCATCGATCCTCCGCGGTCGATCGAGCCGGTCCTGGCCCGGCTGCGCGAGGGAGGGCTCAGTGTCGGCGCGATCGTGGAGACGCACACGCACGCCGACCACCTCGCCGGGCACGGGCCGCTCCATGCCCGCACCGGGGCCCCGATCTACCTCGGCCGTCGCTCCCCGGCCCAGTTCCCCCACGCGACGCTCGAGGAGGGCCAGGCGATCGAGCTCGGGACCGCGACGATCCGGGTCCTCGAGACGCCCGGCCACACCCGGGATCACCTCTCGCTGCGCGTCGGCCCGGCGATCTTCACCGGCGACACCCTCCTGCTCGGATCGGTCGGGCGCACGGACCTCGGCGACGGGGATCCGGAGCGGCTCTACGAGAGCCTGACGGAGAAGATCCTCCGCGAACCGGAGTCGACGTGGGTCTATCCCGCGCACTTCGGGCCCCACCACGCCCTCGGGGACCGCTGGGTCTCGACGATCGGCGTCGAGCGGGCCACGAACGAGGCGCTCCAGTGCCCGGACCGCGCGTCGTTCCTCCGGTACATGGCCGAGGGATGGCCCCCGAAGCCGGCCGACTTCGACGCGATCGTGCGGGCGAACCTCGAGGAATGACCGGGCCCGGGATCCCCCCGTTGCCCGGCGCGCAAGGCCGTTTCCTGCCCCGCAGCCCATCCCGGTCGCGACACCGTTAAGCGCCCCGCCCCGGCTCGGCCGCCGATGCTCCGCGAAGTCGGCGTCACCCTCGCCGGGGCGTTCCCGCGATCCGAACCGCTCGTCGCCGCGACCCGCGACCTCGACCGGGGCCGATCGACCCCCGAGGCGGTCGAGGCGCTCTACCGGACGGCGGAGGAGGAGGTCGTCGCGCTGGAACGGCGCATCGGCTCCGACCGCCGCACCGCCGGCTACCTCCGCTGGGCCGACCTCTTCCGCCCGATCGCGGAGGGCTGGGGGGGGTTCGCGGTCGGCCCGGTGACCCGCTGGTACGAGACGAACACCTTCTACCGCCAGCCGATCCTCCGCTCCCCCCCGGAGCGGACCCCCGGCGCCGTCGCGCGGGCGCTCCCCCCGCCGCTGCGCACCCCGACCGGCGCCGCCGCGGCGCTGGTCCGCCTTCCCGGCCCGCTCACCCTCGCCGCCGCGCTCGAGAACCGGTCAGGGGAGACGTTCGAGGCGATCGTCCACCGGCTGGGGCGCCTCCTGGCCGAGGAGGTCCGCGAGCTCCGCGGCTCGGGCTACCGCTCGTTCGCCTTCGAGGAGCCCGAGCTGGTCGTCCGCCCTCCGCGCGCCGCCCGGGCCGAGGCGCTCCGTGCCGCCTACCGGGCGATCGACGAGGCGGCGGGCGACGCGACGACCCTCGCATGGACCTACTTCGGCGACGCAGGGGCCGCCCGCCCGATCCTCGAGACCCTCGCGGTCGACCTCATCGGCGCGGATCTCGCGGAGACGGATCCGTCGACCCTCGCGCGCGGCCTCGGCGGCCGGGGGATCGCCCTCGGGGCGATCGATCCCCGGACGACGCTCGCGGAGGACCCCGCGGCGATCGCCGGCCTCGTACGGACGGTCTCCGCCGGGGCCCCGTCCGTCTGGCTCCTCCCGGCGGCCCCGCTCGACCTATTGCCGGCCGAGCCGGCCGCCCGCAAGGCCTCCCTCCTCGCCGCGGCCCGCGCCGCCGTGGTCGGCGCGGGGCCGGGAGGCCGGCCATGACGTCCGCCGCCCGCGGGGAGCTCTTCCCGTCGCAGGAGATCGGCAGCCTGATGAAGCCCCGCTGGCAGCTCCTCGCCCAGCGCGGCGCGCCGTGGGACGCCGCCGCCCGGGCCGAGTTCGACGAGTGGGACACTCGCCTCGGCTTCGCCCGGGACGCGCCGGAGGCGGCGGCGGCGCTGCGGGAGGGCCGTGCGCCGCCGGGAGGGGCGGAGGCGGCCCGGGACCTCGGGGCGCTCTTCGGGCTGCGCTTCCTCGAGGCGGCCGGCCTCGCGCGCGTCTACGACGGGGAGGCGCGGCGGGTGGAGATGTACGAGCACCCGATCCGCCAGATGGACGGCTTTGCCTTCGTCGGGCACGTCCGGTCGTTCGACAACAAGTACTACCGCAAGGCGGCCAACACCGGCCCGGTCCGCCTGCGCGCCCCGTACCACCTCGAGGAGTTCGACTTCGTCCGCCGGCACGCCCGCGCCGTGCCGAAGATCCCCGTCACGGGAGCCTACACGCTCGCCGACTGGACGTACAACGAGCACTACCTCGGGCGGCGGACCGGCTGGAAGGGCAAGGCGGTCCGGCGGGAGGCCCAGCGGGAGCTCGTCGCCGCGATCGCGCGGGAGGCGCTGCGCCCGACGCTCGCGGCGCTGATCGATCGGGGGGCGCGGGTGATCCAGATCGACGAGCCCGCCGCCGGCACCCACCCCGGCGAGGGGGACCTGGTCGCCGAGGGGTTCAACGCGGCGACCGAGGGGCTCGACGCCGAGTTCTCGATGCACATCTGCTTCTCCGATTACCGCTCGCTGTTCCCCGCCCTGCTCGAGGCGAAGCGGTGCCGGCAGTGGGCCTGGGAGTTCGCGAACCGGGACCGCGACGGGACCGACGGCTACGCCATCCTGGAGCTCCTGCGCGAGTTTGGCGACGACCGCGAGGTCGGGCTCGGGGTGACCGACGTCCACCGCGACGAGGTCGAGGCGCCGGCGCTGGTCGCCGACCGGATCCGCCGCGCCGTCCGCATCCTCGGCGATCCGGCCCGCCTCTGGGTGAATCCGGACTGCGGCCTGAGGACCCGCTCGCTCGACGTCGCCTGGGCCAAGCTCACCGCGATGCGCGACGGGGCCGCGCTCGCCCGGGCCGAGTTCGCGAACCCGCGGGCCTAGTCCTCGACCGGGTCGGCCGTCAGGACCTCCGCGCCCTCGGGCCCGACCCGGACGGTGTGCTCCGCCTGCGCGACGATCCCGCCGCCGGTCTCGAGGAAGACCGGATAGACCTGGAGGAAGCGGCGGGCCCTCGCGAGCGCGGCCCGGTCCGACGGATCCGGGACCCACCGGAGGGTGAACGGAAGGGTCCGGAAGCGCGCGAACAGCCGGGCCAGGCCGGGATCGGCCGGCCCCGGGTCCCGGCGGAACCGCTGGATGTTCCCGAACGGGCCGTTGGCGATGTGGCCATCGCCGTTGGTCGCGAACGGCTCGATCGCGACGATCTCCCCCTCCTCGAACCGCTCCCCGCTCAGGCCCGGGATGTTCGGGACCGCCTTGCCCGCGTGGAGGCGGTACGGCTCGATCGAGTGGCCGGTGAGGTCGGCGACCGGCTTGAACCCCCGGGCATGGATCGCCTGCGCGACGGCCCGGCCGACCGCGTCGACCGGGCCGCCCGGGCGGACCGCGGCGATGCCGGCCCGCAGCGCCTCCTCGACGGCGAGGCGGAGCCCCTCGTACCGTCGTCCTCCCCCGACCTCGACGGTCTGGGCGGTGTCGGCGATCGCCCCGTCCAGGTGGGCCCCGACGTCGACCTTGACGAGGTCGCCGGCCGCGAACCGCCCGACGTCGTCCGGCGCGGGGGTGTAGTGCGCCGCCTCGACGTTCCGGGAGAGGTTCGCGGGGAACGCCGGCTCGGCGCCCTCGGAGCGGATGTACGCCTCGATCGCCTCGGCGACCTCCCGGCGCGACGCCCCCGGGACGAGCCGGCGGACCCCGAGCCGGCGGGCGCGCGCGGAGATGCGGGCGGCCTGCCGCCAGCGGTCGAGGTCCTCGTCGGGGATCCTCACGGTCTCCTCCGCCTAGGCGCGCGGCCGCTCGACCGGCGCCGGGCCGGTGAGATCGACCAGGGTGGACGGCACGCCCGTCGGGGGCGGATCTCCCCCGAGGTAGGCCGCCACGCGGCCCCCGAAGAGCCGGCGGGCCTCGGCGATCGACCGGGCCGGCCTCTGGCCGTGGGGGTTCGCGCTGGTCGCCGTCACGGGCCGGCCGAGCGCGGCGGCAAGGGCGCGGGCGAGCGGGTGGTCCGGGATCCGGACGCCGACCGTCGGGAGATCGGGGCCCGCGATCGCCGGGGCAAGCCGGCGGCGCGCCGAGGGGCTCGGACGCACGAGCAGCGTGTACGGGCCGGGGAGGTGGGTGCGCGCATAGCGTCGGCCCGCGGGGCGGAGGCGCGCGATCGGCTCGATCGCCTCATAGGAGTCGACGGCGATCGAGATCGGCTGCCGATCCGGCCGGGCCTTCAGCCGGAGGAGCCGCTCGACGGCGAGGGCGTTCGTCGCGTCGGCCCCGAGGCCGTAGAGCGTGTCGGTGGGGTAGACAACGAGCCCTCCCCGCCGCAGCGCCTCGGCGGCCCGGGCGACGGGGCCCCGCGCGGGCATCCTCAGAGGTACTCCGCGTCGCAGCGGGTGTACTCCGCGAACTCCTCCGGCCGGAAGAACAGGGAGAGCTCGCGGCTCGCCGACGCGGGGGAGTCGGAGGCGTGGACGAGGTTCGAGGTGACCGCGAGGCCGAGGTCGCCCCGCACCGTCCCCGGGGCCGCCGACAGCGGGTTGGTTGCCCCGATCAGGGCCCGGACGGCGGCGATCGCCCCCCGTCCCTGGACGGCCAAGGCGAGGACCGGCGCCGACGTGATGAAGGCCACCAGGTCCGGATAGAACGGCTTGCCCCGGTGCTCGGCATAGTGGACCTCCGCGGTCGCCGGGGAGACGCGCAGGAGGCGGGCCGCCACGATGGTGAACCCCTTGGCCTCCAGCCGGGATACGACCGTCCCCATCAGGCCCCGCCGGACGCCGTCCGGCTTCACCAGCACGAGCGTCCGCTCCACGCCCGCCTCGGGCATCGGCGCGCGCGAAGAAGGCTCGCATTATGAGGTTTCGCCACGGCGCACGAGCGCCCGCTCGAGCGCCCGCCGGGCCTGCGCGGGCGAGAGGAACCGGATCGCCCGCCAGCCGGCCCGTCGGGCCGCGCGGACGTTCTCGGGCCGGTCGTCGATCAGGACCAGCCGCCGGGCGGGCACTCCCAGGGCCCGTCGGGCGCGGTCGAAGGCGGCCCGGTGGGGCTTGGTCGCCCCGAGGCGGTAGGAGTACAGCGACGGAGCGAAGCGGGCGAGGAGGCGGCGGTCGGGGAAGTCCCGGATGTGCGAGCGGTCGGTGTTCGACAGGCAGGCGACGCGCACCCGGTCCCGCTGCAGGGCGCGGATCCATTCCGCCACGGCCGGATCGATCGACGCCCGCGCCGCGAAGAGCCCCGTCCACTGGCGACGGAGCCGCGGGGGGATCCGTGCGCCGAGCGACCGCTCGGAGCGGCGCCAGAACTCCCCGAGGCCGCCGCGGCCGGCCATCAGGGCATCGGCCTCGCGGGCCAGGCAGCGCGCGACGCGGGCCCGGGGGAGGCCGAGCCCGTCGGCGACCCGGTCGAAGACCCAGCGGTCGCTCCAGCGGACGACAACCCCACCGAGGTCGAAGACCACGACCGTCTCCTCCTCCGAGCGGGCCGGCATCGCGGGGACGGGAGGGGGCGGTGACGGATTTAGCGGTCCTCCCGCTGGCCGGGTCCGATGCCTTCCCTGCCCGGCCGTCACCGGACCCATCCCTTGGTCGGCGGGTTCGACCGGGCCGCGGGGCGCTACGAGCGCGGCCGGCCGGAGTACCCTGCCTCGGCCGTCCGGTGGCTCGCGCGGCACCTCGGCCTGGGGCCCGGCACGGTGGTCGTCGAGCTTGCGAGCGGGACCGGCAAGTTCACCCGGGCGCTGCAGCCGACCGGGGCGACGATCGTCCCGGTCGAGCCGACGGCCGGAATGCGCCGGGAGTTCGCACGGCGCCTTCCCGATCTACCGGTGCTCGACGGCACCGCGGAGGCGATCCCCCTGCCCGACGGCTTCGCCGACGCGGTCGTGGTCGCCGAGGCGTTCCACTGGTTCCGGCCGGCCCGGGCCCTCCCGGAGATCCGGCGCGTGCTCCGGCCGGGCGGGGCACTCGCCATCGTCTTCCAATGGCGCATCGAATCGGCCCGGTGGATGCGGGAGATCCGGAGGGCGATCGAGGGGCTCTCGGGCCGGGCGCGCCCGTTGCGCCGCAGCGGCGCGTGGCGCCAGGCGTTCGACCGGCCCGGGGGGATCTTCTCGCCGCTCGCGGTGAGGCAGTTCCCCAACGTCCAGCGGCTGCCCCGGTCCCGGGTCATCGATCTGTTCCTGTCGCTGAGCTTCGTCGCGATGGCTCCGCCGCGGCGGCGGGCGGCGATCGCGCGGACGATCCGGCGGATCCTCGACCGGGATCCGGCCACCCGGTCCCGGGCGGTCCTCGCCCTCCCCTACCGCACGGAGGTCTACGTGACCCGACCGCGGCGGACCGCCGACCGGTCGCAGAGGGGGGCCCATCGGCAGCGTCCGCACTTCGCCGGCCCGGGCCGTGCCCGGCCGTCGTACGGCAGGGCGATCGCCTCCCGCAGCCGGAGGATCCGCTCCCGGGCGGCGGGGCCCCACGGCACCCGGTCCTCGGTCCCGTCGCCGTAGCGCAGGATCGCGAAGCCGGGGGGACGGCCGTAGTGCTCCTCCGCGAGCAGGCAGTAGGCCCAGACCTGGGCGAGGTGCGAGGGCAGTGGGCCACCCCGCGGGCGGGCCCGGCGCTTGAGCTCGATCGGGACCGGCCGCCCCTCGGCGTCGATCCGCACGAGGTCCGGCCTCCCGTAGAGGCGGTAGCGCACCGCGCGCAGCGGCGCCCCGCCGCCGGAGCGGTCGATCGAGACGAGACGGCCGTAGCGGCGGCCGCGGGCCCGACGGACGGTCGCCACCGCGCCGGCGACGATCGCACCCGAGGCCAGGAGGAGCAGCGCGATCCCGCCGGGCGCCGGGACGATCACCGCACGAACCCCATCAGCACGAGGGTCCCGAGGAGGAGCGCGACCCCCGCAAGGAGGAGGGCCGGGCCGAGCCAGGGATGGACCTCCCGCCGGGCCTCGGCGGCGAGGGCGCGCCGGTGGAAGGCGACCCCCCGCCGGGCGGAGGCGGGGACCGGCAGCCGATCGGATCCCGGGGGAGGGTGGCGCCGGTACCAGGAGGCCCGGGGGCAGTAGGCCCATTCGGCGAGGTCGGACGCCGAGACCCACCCCCGATCGGCCGGGGATGCGGGAGGACGGGCTCGCACGGCCCCGGTCGCACCGGGACCCGCTTATCGGTTCGCGTCCAGCGGCAGGTCCTCCCTACCCGGAGGAGGGAGGAGGGGACGGTTCGGTCCCGTCGCCGGAGGCGGGGGCCTTCGCCGCCGCACGGCGGCGGGGCGGCTTCGCCTGGGGGGCCTTCTCCGCCGGGGGAGACGCCTCGGAGGGCGCGGCGCCGGATCCGGCCGAGGGTTCCGAGGGGCCGGCCGGGGAGGCGGGCGGAGAGCCCTCCGGCGGCGTCACCGCGGGGGCAGGAAGGGAGGGGGACGGGGGAGCGCCGGCCGGGGGACGGTCGTGCGCGGCGCCCGCGGCCCGCTTCATCTGGTGGGCCCGGGTCCACTTGCGCCGGTGGCCGACGCGGCCGAGGACGAGCTGCTGCTTGCGGCAGGAGGAGGAGCAGAAGTGGTAGACGCTCCCGTCCCGCTTGACGTACATCGTGCCGGTCCCCGGCTCGATCTCATGGGCGCAGAACGAGCACTGGCGCTTGACGACCATGCCTGACCTCCCCCTGCCTCAGCGGACCGAGAGCTTGCGCGCCTCGCGCGCGGTCTCGCGCAGGATGAGCACGTCGCCGAGGCGGATCGGCCCGGTGACGTTGCGGGTGATGATCTTGCCGCGGTCCCGGCCCGCGAGGACGCGGACCTTCACCTGGGTCGCCTCGCCGGCCATCCCCGTGCGGCCGATGAGCTCGACGACCTCCGCCGGGGATCCCTTCTCCTCCGCCATCGCCGCCTCCGCCGCTCCGTCCGGCCTACGCCTTCAGGGTCGCGAAGGCCTGGCCGAGCTCCTCGAGGAGCCCCTTCCCCTCGCCGGGGTCGACGATCGCGACGCTTGCCGCCGACTTCGACAGGCCGGCCGACTGGCCGAGCTGCTGCTTCTTGCCGACGTAGACGTACGGGATCCGCTTCTCCTCGCAGAGCATCGGGATGTGCATGAGGATCTCGACGGGGTCGACGTCCTCCGCCATCACGACCAGCTTCGCCTCGGCCCGCTCGGTCGACTTCGTCACCTCGTTGGTGCCGACCCGGATCTTCCCGGTCTCGCTGGCGACCTGGACGAGCTCCAAGGCCTTCTCGGCGATGTCGGCGGGGGTCTCGAACCGGACGTAGATTGCGCGCGCCATGGTCTCCTCGCGTCAGCGGAACCCCCGGGCGGGGGCCCTCGGCTCACGGGTGGCGGCGTGCTAGGAGGGACGCTACTTAACGGTGGCGTCCCCCCGCCGCGGACCCGTCCCGGGGCACCGGTGGCACGCCGGTTCGGGTTCGACGCGCGCCGTCCAGCAACCCATATCTATCCGCCGGACCCATCGGTGGCACGGTGATGGGGCTCACCGGAACCTCCGCGCTGCGGATGATGGCTCCTACCAGGGGCTCCCGTGACGTCCACCACCGCCGCCGCCGAACCGCCCGCACCGCCCGGTAGTTCGGATCCGGTCGCCGCCCTTCGGGAGCTCGTCGCGATTGCCCGGGCGGCGGGCGCCGACGAGGTCGCCCGCGAGATCGCCCGGGCCGAGGCGTCCCTTGCCCGCGGCGCCCTGACCGTCGCCGTCCTCGGCCAGTTCAAGCGGGGGAAGTCGAGCCTGCTCAACGCCTTCGCCGGCCGGGACGTCGTCCCGACCGGCGTCCTTCCCCTGACCGCGGTGGCGACCTACCTCGTCCGCGGCCCGGAGGGCGCGCGGGTCACGGCCGCCGACGGGACGGTCCGGGCGATCCCGGTCGCAGAGGCCGCCGAGGCGATCAGCGAGCGGACGAACCCGGGGAACCGGCGCGGGATCCGGCGCGTCGAGATCTCCGTTCCCCTCCCCGCATGGGCCGAGGGGATCGCCTTCGTCGACAGCCCGGGCATCGGCTCGGCGCATGACGCCAACACCGCCGCCGCGCGCGCCCTCCTCCCCCAGGTCGATGCCGCGATCTTCGTCCTCTCGCCGGATCCCCCCATCACCGCCGAGGAGATCGCGTTCCTCTCGGAGGCCTCCCGCCACGCCGCGAAGTTCTTCTTCGTGCTCACGAAGTCCGATCTCCTGGGGCCGGCGGAGCGCGCGGAGGTCGAGGACTACCTCGCCGACGTCCTCGCCCGGCGCTGCGGCTTCGGGAGCGTCCGGCTCTACGCGGTCTCCGCGAAGCGCGCCCGGGAGGCCCGCGAGGGGGGACCCTCGGAGGAGCCCCCGGGCCTCCCCGCGCTCTGGGAGGCCCTCCGCCGGTACGTCGGGGAGGACCGGGCCGCCAGCGTCCGGGGCGTCGCCGAGCGGAGGGTCCGCCAGTTCGCGCAGCGGCTCACCGGCCTGTTCGACCTCTCGGTGGCGGCCGCCGAGCTCTCGCGCGAGGAGCTCGACCACCACCTGACGACCCTGACGCAGGGGATCGCCGACGTCCGGCTCGAGCACGAGGCGACCCGGGCCTGGCTCGGGGAGGCCGCCGACGACCTCGGGCGCCGGCTCCCTCCCGAGGCCCGGGACCTCCTCCTCCGGGAGGCCCCGTCGATCGTCGAGGCATTGGACCGCTTTCTGGCGGGCGACCGCGAAGGCGGGGGGGCCTCCGCCGCGGTCCGGCGGTTCGAGGCGGAGTTCCGACATCTGGTCGGCGCCCGGGTCGGGGCGATCCGCCAGCGCCTCGTCGCCGAGGCCGCGGCCGGGATGGAGCGGATCGCCTCCGACTTCCAGCGCCGTCTCGACCGCTGGCTGGCGACCGTCGACGCCATCGCCTCGCGGGAGTTCGGCGTGGCCCTTCCGAGGATCGCGCTCGCGGCGCCGCTCGCGGAGGCGATCCGATATACCGACCGGACGGGGAGCCTCTTCGAGGGGATGCTGGTCGGGCAGACGGCCCTGCTCCTTCCGGCGGGGATCGTGCGGCGGCGGCTCCGGGCCCGCCTGCGCCGGATCGTCGACGAGGAGCTCGACGCCCAGGCCGGACGGCTCTCCGACGATCTGCGGGACCGGATCCACCGCTCGTGGGACGGGCTGCGATCCCGGGTCGGGGAGGAGCTCGAGGAGCACATCCGGGCCATCGAGGCGGCGCTCGACCGGGGACGCGCCCGCCGGGACGCCGCCCGGTCCGAGGAGGGGGCCTGGCTCCGGTCGATCGACGCCCTCCGCGGGCGGATCGCCGGAATCGTGGCCGCCCTGCCGCCGGCTGCCGAGGCGGAGGCCGGAGGGATCGGCCACCCTCCGGCCGGGCCCGGGGCCACGGACGTCCGCGCGCCCCCGCTGGGGGGATCGGGCGAATGACCGGCGCGGACGCGCCCGCGATCGCCGCGCCTCCGGCCCTTGCGCCGCCGGCCGCGCCGGACCGCGGGGCGGGGCCCTCCGCCCGCTTCAGCCTGCTCTTCGCGGATCCGTCCCGTATGCCGGCCCCGGCGGATCCCGAGGTCCTCCGCGACCTGGGGCTCGACCCTGTCTTCGAGGCCCTCGCGAAGGGCCGGGAGGAGCACGACCTGCTCCCGCTCTTCCGCACCCCCCCGACCGACCCGGCGGAGACCGCGTATCGGCAGGGCGTCTTCCGGGACCTCCTCGCCGGCGGACCGGTCCTGGAGGCCGTGCGGGCGCTCGCCGCGGCCTTGGCGCGCGTGCGGGAGGCGCTCGGCCGGTCGCGGACGCTGCACCACCCGATCCCCCGCGAGCGCTGGCACGTGGAGGCCGCCGCGGAGTACTGCGGCGGGATCGCGCGCTTCGTGGAGGCGATCGACCGGGCCGGCCCGCGCTCGGAGGGCCTCGTCGGGC
Organism: Thermoplasmata archaeon; assembly: GCA_038729445.1. GTDB lineage: Archaea > Thermoplasmatota > Thermoplasmata > Lutacidiplasmatales > UBA184 > Lutacidiplasma. The sequence goes on along the minus strand of JAVYSA010000011.1, from coordinate 29,387 downwards.
TGGCCGCCGCGCTGCGGGCCCACCTCGAGGACCCGTCGTTCCGGCGGCTGGCGGAGGAGACCGACGCCCTCCGCTCCGAGCTCGACGGCGTCGCGTACACCGTCCGGATCCGCGAGACGCGGGTGGAGGTCCGGCGGCCGGGCGACGAGCCCGACCTCGCCGACCGGCTCGCGGCGACGTTCGGCCGGTTCGCCCGGGCCAACAGCGGCGGCCGCGCGTTCTCGTTCCGTCGCTGGGACGACCTCTCTCCCGTGGAGGAGGCGATCGTCGAGCGGGTCGCCCGGCTCTATCCCGAGACGTTCGCCCGGATGCGGGAGTTCGCCGCACGGCACCGGGAGTTTCCGGACCCGATGGTCGCCCGCATCGACCGGGAGCTCGCGTTCTACCTCGCCTACCTCGGCCTTGCCGACCGGCTCGCGGGCCAGGGGATCCCCTTCTGCCTTCCGGCGATCGAGGAGGAGGGCCGGGCCATGGACGTCCGCGGCGCCGTCGACCTCGCCCTCGCCGCCCCGCTCGCCGCCGCCCCGGCCCGCCCGGGCGGAATCCGCCCGGCGCCCGGCCGGGCGATCGTGCCGAACGACGTCCTCCTGACCGGTCCGGAACGCGTCCTCATCGTCACCGGCCCGAACAACGGGGGAAAGACGACGTTCGCCCGGATGGTCGGCCAGCTGCACTACCTGGCCCGCCTCGGCGTCCCCGTCCCGGCCTCGTCGGCCCGGCTGTTCCGGAGCGACCGGGTCTTCACGCACTTCGCCCGGGGCGAGGCGGCGGCCGAGATGCGGGGCCGGTTGATGGACGAGCTCGTCCGGATCCGGGCGATCCTCTCCGCGGCGACCGACCGCAGCGTCCTCGTGCTCAACGAGACGTTCGCCTCCGCGACCGTGCGCGACGCGGAGGCGCTGGGTCGCCGGGTGCTCGAGCGGATCCGGCGGCTCGGCGCGGTCGGCGTCTCCGTCACCTTCCTGGACGAGCTGTCGACCCTGGGACCGGAGACGGTGAGCGTGGTCGCCGAAGTGGCGCCGGACGATCCGGCGATCCGGACGTTCCGCCTGACCCGGCGGCCGGCGGACGGACGGGCCTACGCGCTCGCGGTCGCCCGGAAGTACGGCCTCACCTACGAGATCCTCCGCGACGGGAGGCTCCCATGAAGGTGCGGCTGCTCTTTCCGGATCGGGAGATCGACCCAGCCGCGCGGGTGCCCGAGGTCGCCGCGGGCCTCGTCCCGGACCTCGGCCTCGGTCCGGTCCTCGAGGCGATGGCCGGGTCCGACGAGTTCCTCCGTGGGGTCGTCCGGACGGTCGTGCTCTCACCGGTCGATGATCCGCGGGTGCTCCGGCGCCGCCAGGCGATCCTCGCGGACTTCCTCGCCGATCCGGCGTTCGCGGAGGACCTCGCCGCCGTGGCGCTCGAGGCCCACCGGGCCGAACGGGAGGTCTGGGACTTCGGGGAGCGACCGGGCTCCGTCCTCTACCGGGCCTCCCGCCTGCTCGGCCTCCTCCTGCCCGTGCTCCTCCGGCTCCGGTCCGTCGTCCGATCGCACCGGGCGGCGATCCGCTCGGAGGGGCTGCGGCGGATGGCGGAGGAGATCGAGCAAGAGCTCGACGACGCCTTCTTCGCACGGGCGGAGGACGACCTGGCGGCGGTCCGCTTCCCGTCCGGCACGCTCCTCCGCGCCCGGCTCGGGCCGGGGGCCCAGGGCGTCGACCACACCCTGCGGGACCCGGGCGACCACCGCCCCTCCTGGGCCCACCGGATCGCCTCCTGGCGGCGCTCCCCCCTCGACTTCGAGGTCGCCCCGCAGGACGAGTCGGGGCACCGCGCCCTGACCGATCTGGTCGACCGGGGCGTCGCGACCGTGGCCCGGGCCCTGGAGTCCTCCGCCGGCCAGGTCGCGGGCTACTTCGCGGCCCTGCGGGCGGAGGTGGGGTTCTTCCGCGCCGCCCTCGCCCTCCACGGCCGCCTGACCGCCGCCGGCCGGCCGGTCGCGTTCCCGGAGCCCCGGCCGCCGGAGGAGGGGACGCTCCGGATCGGCGGGCTCTACGACCTCGGCCTCGTCCTCGGGGGGAGCCCGGGGCCGGTCGTCCCGAACGACGTCGCCCTGGACGGGGCCCGGCTCGTCCTCATCACCGGCGCGAACCAGGGCGGCAAGTCGACCTTCCTCCGGAGCCTCGCCGTCGCCCACCTCCTGATGCAGGCCGGGCTGTTCGTCCCGGCCCGCGCGATGGCGGCGTCGGCCGGGCGGGGGCTCCTCGCCCACTTCCCGCGGGAGGAGGATGCCGCCCGGGAGGGCGGCAAGCTCGACGAGGAGATGCGACGCATGGCCCGGATCGTTCCGCACCTTGCGGCCGGGAGCCTCCTGTTCTGCAACGAGTCGTTCGCCTCCACCCACGAGCGGGAGGGGTCCGAGATCGCCGACCAGATCCTCCGCGCGCTGACCGAGCGCGGGGTGCGGATCTTCTTCGTCACCCACCTGATCGATCTCGCCGAGCGCTGGGAGGCGCGGGGCCTCCCGACGACCCGGTTCCTCCGGGCGGAGCGGACGGAGGACGGGCGCCGGACGTTCCGGATGCTCGAGGCCCCCCCGCTGCGGACGAGCTTCGGCGAGGACCTCTACCGCGAGGTCTTCCCGGAGGGGGACGACGGGGCGGGTCCCGGGCCCCTTGCCGCCACCGGCTGACCGTCCGGTCAGCCGCCTACGCCCCGAGCCCGCCGCGCAGGCGCGCGGGCATGCGGAGGATCCGGACCGACGCGACGATCGCCCAGAGGAGCACCGGCGCCACGATCAGCCGCTCCATCCCCCCGACGCCGAGGGGCCCGTAGATCTGCTCGAGGAACAGGACGAGGGCGATCAGGCCGAGGAGCCCGGAGGCGATCGTGTAGATCGCGAGGCCGTCCCAGCGGCGGTCGCGGTAGATCCCTGCCCCGAGGAGGACGAGGGCGAGGCCGGAGCCGGCGAACGCCGCCACCGCCGAGAGGCCGTGGGCGGTGATGTTCACGTCCTCGGGGAAGAGGCCGACGCCGATCGATCCGGCCGCGGCGACCAGGAAGAGGACGAACCAGACGACCCGCGCGACGCCGGGACGGAACGCGGAGTAGACGAGCACGGTGCCGGCGGCAAGGAGGATCCCCATCCCGATGATCGAGACGTTGAAGACGACGTGCCACGGGGAGCAGACGTAGAACCCCGGGAACGACCCGCCCCCGTGCCAGTATCCGCAGTGGGCGGCGCCGAGGTCGCTGATGTAGTTGCCGGTCAGGCTGTACGCGGGGGGGCCGTAGCCGGCCTGGGTGACCCCCATCGCGATGACGAACTGCACGACCCCGACGATCCAGGCGACCGCCCCGTACGCCGCGGCCCGGGCCCGGCCGAGGATCCGATTGCCACCGATTCCGCTCCCGTTCGCCATCCCCGCTCGGCCGAGGGACGGAGGGCGCCCCGTTAAAGACCCTTCGCTGGAGGCGCGGCCCCGGGCACGGGCTCGGCGAACGAGGCGGGACCCTGCTCGGGGTGGGCCTCGAAGTGGCGGTTCGCGGGGGCGAGGAGTGGCGCCAGGGCCCGGGCGACCCCGGCCTTGAGGTCGCGCGGGTGGATCGATCCCGACGACCAGGCGGCGCGGAACTCCTCCGGCCGCTCGAAGGCGACCGGCCCGCCGTACTTCGCCTCGCGCTCGATCGCGAAGCGGCCGGTCCAGGGGAAGACGACCCGCTCGACCAGCTCGACGACCGGGTTGCCCTCGACCTCCTTCGCCGGGCAGAACGCGGCGGCGAGGCGTGCGGCGACCGTCGCCTCGTCGGCCGGGATCGGGATCGAGCTCGCGGGGTCGGACTTCGACATCTTCCGCTCGATCGCGCCCTCGGCCGGATCCATCCTCCCGCCCCCCTTCAGCGAGGAGACGAGGGGCGTGTGGATCGCCGCCGGGACGGGCCAGCCGTTCTGGTGGGCGACCTCGCGGGCGAGGACGTGGGCCCGGCGCTGGTCCATGCCGCCGTAGGCGATCTCGACCGGCAGTGCGAAGATGTCCGCGCACTGCATCGCCGGGTAGAACAGCTTCGAGGTGTCGAGGTTCCCCTCCTCCTCCTGGCGGCCCATGATCGACATCGCGCGCTTGGTCCGCGCGAGCGAGGTCGACTTCGCGATCCGGATCACCCGCTCCCAGTATTCCGGATGGGTGACCAGCTCGCTCGCCCAGCGGTAGCGGACCCGATCCCCCTCCACGCCGAGGGCGGAGAACGCCGATTGCATGTAGAGGCCGGAGCGGCGGATCCGCTCGAGGGATCCGCCGAGCTTGTCGTTGATGAGCGCGTGCCAGTCGGCGAGGTAGACGGTGAGCTCGCAGCCGGCCTCGGCCAGGTCGAGCATCTTGCGCGCCGTGACGAGGTGGGCGACCGTCAGCGAGCCGGACGGCTCGAACCCGATGTACGCCCGGGGATGGTCGTTCGTCGCGACGAGCGAGGCGATCTCCTCCCGGGTGAGGACCTCCTGGGTGTGCCGGCAGATCCGCTCGACGCGCTCCTCCCGGTCCACGGCGGCGGGAGCGGCCGCCGCTATTTGCCGCTTGGCCGGCCGCTACCGGAGGGGCGCCGCCGTGCGGGTAGCCTAATGTAGCCCCCCCATCCTAGGCCCTCCGCTAGGCTGGACCGGGGGGTTGGGCGTCCCCTTACACACCGAAACCGTCCTTAGCGGGGGTGACAGGCAGGAGCGACGCTCGGACGAGGGACACGTCCCCAGAGGCCTCGTAGACGCCCTGTTCCATCGGGCCGCGGGCATCGCGACGACCGCTCGGAGGAGCGGCCTAGCGGTTATCCATCACGGGAACCGGGTTAGGTCCTGACGGGAGCAGCCTTACCGTGACCCGTCGACGCTGGTGGGGCGACGGGGCCGAGAGGCGCTGGGGGGTTCCGTGGCCTTCGTCCGGGCGGCAATCCTGCTGGCCTAGCATATCTTCGGGAACCCACCCACCCCTGGGTTTCCAGTGGAACCCGTTGGGGGTCCGCGGGCTACCACCCCTCGGCGGCAGGGTCGACGGCGTCCCGTTCGAGCCGGGCCCTGCGCTCCGGAGGGATCTCCTTCTTCGCCGCCTTCGCATAGTCGTAGGTGACGATCACGGTCCGGCCCCGGGCGGTCAGGCGCTGGCGGTCGTCGAAGAAGCGGTAGAGGAGGGAGAAGCTCGTCCGGCCGAGGGGTCGGGCGGGAGCGGTCTCCCCCGTGAGGGTCTGGCCATAGGAGACCGGGGCCAAGTAGCGGCAGGTCGCCTCGAGGACGATGATGTCGAGGGAGCGGGGATCGAGGGAAGGAGGATCGTCGGGGGAAAGGAGGGGGAGGTAGTAGTCGCACCGGAGGGTCTCCATGTATCGGAAGTAGGCGGCGTGGTTCAGATGGTCGAGGACGTCGACGTCGTGGTAGGGCACGTAGAAGGAACGACGGGTCGGCCACGGGGCACCGGAGGGAGGAGAAGGAGGAACGGAAGGGGATCCGGAGGACGGGGAAGAGTCCGACGTCGGGGGAGATCGGGAAGGGGAGGGGCGTTCCGTCATGGGGTCCATCCGACCGAAGCGGGCGGATATATGGCGCTCCGGGTTCGGGGCGGACGTCCGGGAGGTGGTCAGGATGCCCGCAGGACCGCGTGAGGGCGAGGCCCGAAGTTCCAGTGGAAACCTAGGGGTGGGGGGGTTGTCGTCCCCACCCCCGGTCCGTCCCGGGGAGATGGCCGAGGCGGTCCGGAGCGTCCGGGAGGCGGTCCGTCGCCATTCGCTCCGCTTCGAGTCCGCGATCCCCCTCATCGCCAGCGAGAACCTCCTCTCCCCGTACGCGAAGGAGCTCCTCATCAGCGACTTCCACTCCCGCTACGCCGAGGGCCTCCCGGGCGAGCGGTACTACGAGGGGAACGAGGAGGTCGACCGGGTCGAGACCCTCTGCCTTGACCTCGCCCGGCGGCTCTTCCGCTGCTCGTTCGCCGACGTCCGCCCCATCTCCGGCACGGTCGCGAACATGGCGGTCCTCAAGGCGCTCGCCGAGCCGGGCGACCTGGTCGGCACGAGCCGGCTCGCCGACGGCGCGCACATCTCGAGCGCCTCGTTCGGGGCGTTCGGCCTGCGCGGCGTCAAGCCGGTCTACTACGCCTGGGACGAGGAGAGGATGACCCTGGACGTCGGCCGGACCCGGGAGATCCTGCGGGCCGTGCGCCCGAAGCTGTGCCTCTTCGGCCTCTCCCTCTTCCTCTTCCCGATGCCGATCGAGGAGCTGCGCCCGACGCTCGAGGCGATCGGCGCCCGGGGCTGGTACGACGCCGCGCACGTCCTCGGCCTGATCGCGGGCGGCCAGTTCCAGGATCCCCTGCGCGAGGGAGTCCAGGTGATGAGCGCCTCGACGCACAAGACCCTGCCCGGCCCCCAGCACGGGATCCTCCTCGGCGAGGGCCTCGATCCGGAGGCGGAGCGGCGCCTCGTCTCCGGCGCGTTTCCCGGCGTCACCAGCAACCACCACCTGCACGGCATGGCCGCGCTGGCGGTCAGCCTCGCCGAGCACCTCGAGTTCGGCGCCGACTACGCGCGGCAGACCGTGGCCAACGCCCGGGCCCTCGCGCAGGCGCTGCACGAGCGGGGGTTCGACGTCCTCGCCGAGCCGCTCGGCTTCACCCGCTCCCACACGATCGCCGTGCGCGTCGCACGGGAGGGCGGGGGGGAGTCGGTCGCCCGCCGCCTCGCGGAGGCGGGGATCATCGCGAACAAGAACCTCCTCCCCGGGGACGCGAGCCCGAAGCATCCCCAGGGGATCCGCCTCGGCACCCCCGAGGTCACCCGGGTCGGCATGACCGAGCGCGAGATGCCCCGGATCGCCGAGCTCTTCGACCGCCTCCTGCACCGGGGTGCCGAGCCCGAGGCGATCCGGCGCGAGGCGGCCGAGCTCAAGCGACCGTTCGCCACGCTGCGCTACTGCTTCGGCGCCGGCGAGGCCGCCTACCGCTACTACGACCTGGTCGGCCGGGACCCCTCCTGACGGGGCCGCCGGGGATTCGGCCGCCGGTGAGCGTCATGCGCCGCCCTCCCGTTCCCCCAGCGGGAAGGTGGCGAGCGTCGTGTGCAGGGCCCCGCCGGGGCTCAGGCGGCTCTCGACGAGCTCGAGCCGTCCGATCGGGGCCCGGATCGGCGCAGCGAGCCGGCCCCGGGCGAGCCACTCGGCGGCGCGGGCCCTGTCGGCGGCGGAGCGGATGCGCCGCCAGGTGGCATGCGGCACGAACGGGCGGGGATCCGGGGGGAATCCCTCCTTGCCCAGGGCTGCCTGGAGCCCCTCGGCCAGCCGCGCGAGGGTCGGTCGACCCTCCTCGACGCCGATCCAGACGATCCGGGGGTCCCGGGCCGAGGGAAACGCCCCGATCGGGGCGAGCACCGCCGGGAACGGCGCGACCCGGCGGGCGGCGGACCGGCCGGCCGACTCGAGCGCCCCGCGGCGCGCCGGGTCGACCTCGCCGAGGAAGCGGAGCGTCAGGTGGGGGGGCGCATCGGCCGCCGGCGGCGGGGGAGGCCGCGCCCCGGACCAGGGGGGCAACGGCGGAAGCGGGACCGCGAAGAACAGGCGCATCGGCGGGGCAGGGTGTTGCGTCCGATAGCGCATCCCCCTTTCCCGTCCCCAGGCCGGGTCCGGGCCTCGGCTGTCCCCGGGGCCGCCGCCGTCCGCCTCCCCTCCGGTGCCGTCATCTTTCCCGCCGTCCATCGGCCCGGCCGTGCCGTCCCTCTCCTGCCCCCGCTGCGCGGCCCCGATGGAAGAGGGGATCCTCGGCACCACGGGCGTGCTCTCCTGGCAGCGGCGGAAGACCCGCCTCCTGCTCGACGGGGAGATCCTCGGGAAGAAGCGCGTCGCGACGACGCCCAACTATCCGGCCTGGCGCTGCCGGGCCTGCCACCTGGTCCTGATCGACCACGCCGAGACGCTCTGATCCCCCCGCTCCGGGGGGCGGGGGCCATCGGTCGGACGACGGCAGGGGCGGAGGCCCGGCCGGGGGGCGGACGAACTCCCGGTAGAGGCCGAGGGTGCGGCCGAGGACGAGGCCGGTGCTCGCTCCGAAGAGGACGTCGACGAGCCCGAAGGGGAGGATGGTGCCGGCCGGCAGCGATCCGGGGAGGCTCGTCCCGCCGAACGGCTGGACGTGGAGCACGGCGAAGTCGAGGACGGCGCGGACGGCGAAGAGGATGGGGTAGGTGGCCGAGACCAGGGGCGAGACCCGATCGGTCCACGGTCCGGGCGCGGTCTGGGTGATCTCGACCGGGCCCCGCGCGTGATGGGCGCTCGCGACGCCCGTGGCCACAGCGGCCCCGAGGGCGAGCGGAAGGGAGTACGCCGGCAATACGCCGAGGCCGGGCCGGTCATGGGGCCTCCTCCTTCCGGACGTGGGTCATCCCTGCGGCGACCAACGCCGGACCTATGAGCGCCGTGGGGCTGGGGACGCCGGGGGAGGGATGCCCGGAACGGCCCACTACGAGCTCGCGCCGCTGGCCGACGGGGTCTGGGCGGGCCTCGCGCGGCCGACCGGGGCGGCGGTGTCGAACGCAGGGCTCATCGACCTCGGACCCCAGACGCTGGTCTTCGACACCGGCATGGCCCCTCGGGCCGGCGCGGCGATGCGCCAGGCGGCGGTCGACCGGACGGGGAGGCCGCCGGGCCTCGTGGCGAACAGCCACCACCACCTCGACCACCTGCTCGGCAACCAGGCGTTCCCGGAGCGGACCGCGATCTACGCGACCCGGCGCACGATCGAGGTCCTCGCGGAGCGGCAGGAGGAGATCGGACGGATCCTCCGGCCCGAGGCGCTCGACCGGGAGATCGCGGAGCTCGCGATGCGCGTCCGGGAGGCCACGGATTCCCGGACGAGGAGCCGCTGGTCCCTGGAGCTCGGCTTCGACCGGATCGTGCGGCCCGAGGCCGCGGAGATCCGCCTGACGATCCCGACGGTCGGGTTCGAGGACCGCCTCGCGCTCCCGGGCGACCTCGGCGCCGAGCTGCGGACCTTCGGGAGCGGGCACACGGCGGGCGACGCCGTCCTCTTCCTGCCCGGCTCCCGGACCCTGTTTGCGGGCGACCTCGTGCTGAACCGCGTGCACCCGAGCCTGGGGGACGGCGATCCCGAGCACTGGATCGAGGTCCTCCGGCGCCTCGAGGCCCTGCGGCCGGAGCGGATCGTCCCGGGCCACGGCCCGGTCGCCGGACCGGAGGCGATCGACGCGATGGTCGCCTACCTCGAGGCGATCCTCCCGCTCGCGGGGACCACGGGCCGCCCGGCGATCCCCGCCGCCTGCGAGGGCTGGAAGTGGCCCGGGCAGTTCGACGCGAACGTCGAGTTCCTGCGGGGGCGCGCCGCCGCCCGGTCCCGTCAGCGGACGGGGGCGTAGCGGACGACCAGGTCCTGGAAGACGTCGGTGACGTCCTCGCAGCGGTCGGTGATGACCTCGAGCCGCTCGTAGAAGTCCTTCCACTTCAGGATCTCGATCGGGTCGCGGCTCTGGTGGAACAGGTCGGAGAGCAGGCGTCGGAGCAGGTCGTCCGCCTCGTTCTCGAGCCGGTTGACCTCCACGATCACGGAGGTGAGCCCCTCCGTCTCCCCTCGGTCGAGCTCATCGAGGGCGAGGATCCCGCGCCCGACGGCCTCGACGCTCTCGATGACGATCGCGCTGAACCGGTCGAGCTCCGGGCGCGGGGTGGTCAGGTCGTAGGTCTCGACCCGGGCCGAGACCGACTCGATCCCGTCCATGATGTCGTCAAGCGCGCTCGCGAGGTGGCCGACGTCCGACCGGACCTCGCCGGCGAGGGTCCGGTGGTTGAGCTCGACGTAGATCCGGTGGACCTCCTCGTCGGACTCGTGCTCGATCGCGCGGATCCGTGCGATCTGCGCCGCCCGGTCGACCTCGGGGTGGGCGAGGAGGTGCCGGAGCGCCTCCGCTCCCTGGGCGATCGTGAGCGAGAGGGCCCGCAGGTAGGTGGAGAACTGGCGCACGAGCACCGCGAGCTCGTCCTCCCCGCTGGCCGCCTCGAGCGTCCGCTGGCTCGTCTCCGGCAGCACGAGAACCGTCACCGCGGCGCCGGCAGCGGCGCCGGCCGCGAGGAGGCCGAAGAACCACGGGAGGCCGAAGCGGGCGAGGAGCGTCGGGAAGAGGATCACCGCCACGACGGCCCCCGCCTTGCCGGCCCCGGCGGCGATCCCGTGCCCGGTGGTCCGGAACGAGGTCGGGAAGACCTCGCTCGGATAGACGAAGGTCGTGGTGTTCGGCCCGAAGTTGCCGAAGAAGAACGTCAGGCCGTAGACGACGAGGAAGACCGGGAGGACGGCGACCAGGGGCCCGTAGACGAGGGCGAGCAGCGCGAAGGCGATCGCCATCACGGCGAAGCCGATCGCCTGGAGCGGGCGGCGGCCGACCCGGTCGATCCAGTAGACCGCCGCCCAGTAGCCGGGGACGGCGGCGATGAGCGCGAGGAGCACGTTGCCGATCGCAAGGGCCCGGACCTGGGCGAGCGCGCTCGCCCCGGCGGAGGCGGCGAAGCCGATGTGGGAGAGGATCACCGGATTGAAGATGTTCGTCGAGTAGAACGCCGCGTCGACGAGGAACCAGGAGACGGCCGTCGCCGCGATCAGGGTCCCGTAGGTCCTCAGGATCGTCCCCCAACGTGGGCGCAGGGGAGGCGGCGCCCCGTCCCCGGCCGGGGCGGCCGAAGCGGCGGTGCTCCCCTCGGTGCCGGCGATGCGGTCGACCGTCCGCGCCGCCTCCTCGCGCCGGCCCTGCGCGAGGCTGAACCGGGGCGTCTCGGGGAGCCCGAGCCGGAAGTACATCGTCAGGATCGCGGGGATCGCCCCGGCGCCGAGGATGATCCGCCAGGCGACGTCGAGCGAGGCCGTCCCGTAGACGACCGCGAGGCTCACCGCGGCCCCCGTCAGAAGGCCGAAGCCTTGCATCGCGAAGACGGAGGCGATGAGCCGGCCCCGGTTCCTTCGGTTGGCGTACTCGCTCACGATCGCCGCGCTCAGCGGGTACTCCCCCCCGATCCCGATCCCGAGCACGAACCGCCAGAGGGTCAGCACCCCGATCGTCGTCAGGCCGAAGGCGGGCACGCTCAGGGCACCGCCGACGGCGCCGACGATCAGGATCGACAGGGTGACGAGGTAGACCCGGCGCCGCCCCCAGCGGTCGGCCAGGAGGCCGAAGACGACGGGCCCGAGGACCGCGCCGATCAGCGCCGCCGAGGCAAGGAGGCCGATCGGGATCGCCTGGAGGACCCCGCCCTCGTACTGGGCGACGAGGATCGGGATCGCGAGCCCGATGACGAAGAGGTCGTAGGCGTCGGTGAAGAACCCGATCCCGGCGACGAGGATCGAGCGCAGGTGGAACCGCCCGACGTGGGCCTCGTCGAGGGTCTGGAGGACCCGCCCCTCGGGCCCGGCGCGGGCCGACGGCCCCCGCTCCGTCGCGGCCACGACGGCGTGACAGGATGCGGGATTTAGGGCTTGCCGCCGAGGGGTCGTCACCGGTCGACCATCGCGAGGGCCGCGTCGGAGTAGCGGGCCCCCGCGGCGGACCCGACCGGGAACGCCGCGTCGATCCGCTCGATCTCCCCCCGGGAGAGGGCGAGGTCGGCGGCGGCGACGTTCTCCTCAAGGAAGCGGCGGCGCTTGGTGCCGGGGATCGGGACGATGTCCTCCCCCCGGTGGAGGATCCAGGCGAGGGCGACCTGCGCGGGAGTGACCCCGCGGGCGGCGGCGATCTCCGCGAGCCGGTCGACGCGCGCGAGGTTGGGGGCGAGGTGCTCGGGCGAGAAGCGCGGGATGCCCCGCCGGAAATCCTCCGGTCCCAGGGCGGAGAGGTCGCGGATCCTCCCGGAGAGGAAGCCCCGGCCGAGCGGGCTGAACGGGACGAAGCCGACCCCGAGCTCCCGGCAGGCGGGGAGGATCCCCCGCTCCGGCTCGCGCGTCCAGAGCGAGTACTCGCTCTGGACCGCGGTGATCGGGTGCACCGCGTGGGCCCGGCGGAGCGTCGCCGCGCTGACCTCCGAGAGGCCGAGGTAGCGGACCTTGCCCTCGCGGACGAGGCCGGCCATCGCCGCGACGCTCTCCTCGATCGGGACCCGGGGGTCGACGCGGTGCAGGTAGTACAGGTCGATCGTCGACACCCCGAGGCGGGCGAGGCTCGCGTCGCAGGCGGCGCGGATGTGCTCGGGGGACCCGTCGACCCGGTTCGGCCCGCCGGCCGGGTCCGGGACGAAACCGCACTTGGTCGCGATCACGACCTGGTCGCGCCGCTCGCGGAGGGCCCGGCCGACCAGCTCCTCGTTGCGGAACGGGCCGTAGATGTCCGCCGTGTCGAAGAACGTCACCCCCAAGTCGAGGGCCGCCGAGAGGGTCGCGACGGCCTCCTCCGGGTCGGCCGGCCCGTAGGACTGCGACATGCCCATGCAGCCGAGCCCGATCGCCGAGACGACCGGCCCGTTGCGCCCCAGCCGACGCGTCCGCATCGTCCCCCTCCTAGGCTTCCCCCGCCGGCCGGCCGCCGAGGGCCCGGCGCCGGAAGCAGCCGGGGGCGTGGTCGTTCACGAGCCCGCAGGCCTGCATCCAGGCGTAGACGATCACCGGGCCGACGAAGCGGAACCCCCGTGCGCGCAGCGCCGTGGCGATCGTCCGCGAGAGCGCCGTCTCGGAGACCGCGGCCCAGCCGGGGCCGAGGATCGTCCGGCCGCCGACGAACGACCAGGCGAACCGGGCGAACGGGGTCCCGCCCCGCTCCATGGCGACGAACGCGCGGGCCCCGGCGATCGTCGAGAGGATCTTCGCCCGGGATCGGATGATCCTCGGGTCGGCGAGCCGGCGGCGGACGTCGCGCTCGGTGTACCCGGCGACGATCTCGGGATCGAAGCCGTCGAACGCCTCCCGGAGCGCCTCGCGCTTGTGGAGGACCGTCCGCCAGGAGAGGCCGGCCTGGAACCCGTCGAGCATCAGGTTCTCCCAGAGGGCCCGGCCCGATCGCTTCGGGACCCCCCACTCCCGGTCGTGGTAGTCGCGCATCCGCGGATCCGCCGCCGTCGCCCACGAGCAGCGGATCGTGCGGTCGGGGACCATCGGAAGGGGAGAATCGTCGCCCCCTCATGGCCTCGCGGGTCCCGCCCCGGACCCGTCGAACGGTCGCGGAGCGGGGGAAGGAGGCCCCGCACGCCGAGGACGCGGTGCCGTCCCCCTGAGGCGATGTGGGGGCCCCCTTCTGGGTGGTTGCCCCCGAACCACCGGGTCCGGGGTATTTCAAGGGGGGAACGGGAGGCCATGAAACGCTCCCCCGGCGGGCGTTCCGCTCAGCGGGCGCGGCCGCCGACCGGAGGGGAGAGCGGCAGGCGGGGCAGCTCCCCCTGGATCACCGGGGTCTCCCGTCCGGGCGCCCCCCCTCCGCCCGGGCTCCCGCGACCTCGGCCGCGGGGAAGGAGCCAGCGCTCCCCCCACGCCGCCAGTTCCCGCGCCGCGGGACCGAGGCCGATCCCCATCTCCGTCAGCGAGTAGGTGACCGAGAACGGCCGCGTGCTGACGACGTGGCGCTGGACCACTCCCTGGGACTCCAGGAACTTCAGCGTCGCGCTCAGGGTCTTCGCATTGAGGCGCGGGTTCGACTTCAGGATCTCGCTGAACCGCTGGGGTCCGCTCAGGAGGCGGTGCACGATGGCGAGGCGCCACTCGGTCCCGATCACGCCGATCGCGGCGATCACGGGGCAGAGGGCCCTCCCCTCCCGATCGCACTCGGACCCCCCGTCGCGGCTGAGCGGCGTGGGGGCAGGATCGACTGCCCGAAGTACAGGTCGCGGCATGTTCGTGCCCCGGAGAAGGCGTCGAGGGGATTTATACTTACGCATCGTAACCGGATTGCCACAGGTTACCAAGTATCTTCACAATACTTGGGCCGCGGCACACGGTTCACTTCCCCGTGAGCCGCGCCCCTTTTTGAGCCGAGCGTCCTATCGAGGTCCGACGATGCCGCTCAGGCGCCGGGAGCTGGAGCTGTCCGTGGAGCGCCCGCTCTCCCCGGGGGATACCCCGGAGGCCGGTTCGGTCCGCCTGACGGCCCGGTTCGAGGTCGGCGGGGACGGGCCCCTTTCGCCCGGATCGGAGGAGCTGCAGGCGGCGCTCGACCAGCTGCGGGAGGCGCTCGACCGGCTCCGCCTCCCGTCGGCGCCGGCCCGCCCCGACCGGTCCCTCGAGGAGCTCATCGAGACGTACCGTCCCCGCCAGCCGGAGCTCGTCGACCTCCTGCGGGAGGAGGGGCAGCTCACTCCGGGCGAGCACGCGACGCTCAAGGCCGGCCTGTTCGGGGCCTCGGGGACGGCACCTCCCTCCCCGGCTCCCCGGCCGACGGAGGGAGGCGCCGGCGCGACGGCGCCTCGGCCGGTCCCGTCGGGCGGCCGGCCCCGGACCGTGCCGGAGCTATTGGAGACGTACCGGATCGAGAGCCTGCGCCAGGCCGGGATCGTCCGCGCCCGGCGCGAAATCTCCTTCGACGAGTACATGGCCCTCAAGCGCCACTTCCAAGGAAGCGCGGCGGCGGGAACCGGGTGACGGTCCCCGGGCCGAGGACGGCCCGGCCGGACCTACCGCCGGTCCGGGCCCGCCGGTCCTCCGTACGGCTCGGCCGGCGCCAGCGCGAGGGCGAGGTACCCGACGTCGGTGACCGCCGCCTCCATCGGGATCGCCCGCGCGACGCCGGGCATCTCGGCGAACGAGGCGTTCTCCGGGGCCCCGACGACGGCCGCGCCCGGGAAGGCGGACGACCCGATCGGCCCGGCGGTGCGGAAGAGCGCGACGCTCCGGGCGGGGGGGGAGAACCGCTCCCGCACCCGGCCGAGGAACCGAGTCAGCGCCGGACCCGCGTCGGCCCCCTCGATCTGGCCGAGCCGGGCCGCTGCCACGACCGCGATCCCCCGGCTCCGGTCGGACTCGGGGGGCGGCTCCCGTCGCAGGATCCCCTCCACGGCCGCAACGAAGGCGTCGGCGGCCTCCTCCGGACCCCCCGGAAGGTCGAGGGCGCCGAGGCGGACCCGCCACTTCCGGTGGACGAGGGCGTCCCCGGCCCCCGTGAGCGCATCGGCCGGGCGGGCGACGTAGACGGGGCGGTGGATCGGGAGGGATCCCGTCTCCCCCTCCCCCGGAGCGAGGCGCGAGGCGAGCGGCGACGGGAGGGCCAGCCCGAGGCGTCCGACGAGCGCCCGTGCCTCGGCCCGCTCGGCCGCCGAGAGCGGGATCATCGGCCCTCCGCCCAGGCGGCGGGCCCCCTCGCCCCGGTCGACGATCATCGTCGCGACGTCGGCCGATCCGACGAACGCCGCGACCCGTCCGCCGACGCCCCCTTCCCCGATCGTTCGGGCGATCCGCGCGACCTCGTCGCCGGAGGCCCCGCGGGCCTGCGCCTCGGCGAGCAAGGAGGAGAGCTCCTCGGCGGTGACCCCCGGCGGGGGACGCAGCAGCGCGCCCAGGGCCCCCGGCGAGAGGAGGAGGAGCAGGAGGTGGCGGTCGTCGAGCGTCTCCCCGATCTCCGCGAGGTTCCGGACGACCTCCTCCGACGCGGCCGAGACCGGCACGCCGGGCGAGAGCGGCACGGTCGGGAACGGGACCTCGGCGAGGGCCTCCGGGGGCCCCGCCGCGAATCCGGCCGTCACCTCCTCCCCGAGCGCGTCGATCGCGGCCCGGGCCATTGCCCCCGCCGCGTTGCCGAGGGCGACGAACGCGACCTCCCGGTACCGCCCCGAACGGACGAAGCGGTTGCCGATCCTCAGGATCCCGTGCTCGCTCCGCAGCGCCTCGCGGACGCCGCGGTAGGCGTCGGCTCCCTCCACCGCGCCGCGGTAGGCGAGGGCGGCGAGCGGGTCCGGCCCCTGCGGCAGCGGGACGCCCGGGGGGAACGGGTCCCATGGGAACTGCCCGATCACGGCTCCCCGACGGCCCGGTCCCGATAAGAGGGGGCCCCCGCCCCCCTCAGCCGAGCGCGAGGGCCTCGGTCGTGCGGCGCGTCCCGTCGGCGAAGCGGTCCGGCCCGAACTCGCCGGGGTCGAGCCCCGACGGCTCGCCAAGGACGATCCGGGCGACGCGGTCACCGACCGCGGGCGCGAGCATCACCCCGTGGCCGCCGAGGCCGTTGGCGTGGACGAGGCCGGGGCACCGCGGATCCTCCCCCAGGATCGGCATCCCGTCCGGCGTGTCGTCGTAGAATCCGGACCACGCCCGGAGGACCCCGACGCCCGCGAGCCCGGGAAGCAGGCCGACGAGCGCCCGGGCCATCCGGCCGAGGAAGCCGGCGGAGCTGCCCATGCCGTTCGGCTCCGCCGCCGGACCGACCGGCGAGATCCCCCCCACGATCTCGCCGCGCATCGTCTGGCTGAAGTAGAGCCCGTCGGAGGCCCGGACGACCATCGGGTCGAGGAACGGCTTGAGCGGCTCGGTCGCCAGGATCTCGTGGCGTGTCGGCCGGTTCGGGGGGTCGAGGCCGCAGCGCAGCGAGAACTCCCGGGACCACCCTCCGGCGGCGTTGACGACCGTCTCCGCCGCGACGCGGCCCCGGTCGGTCCAAAGGCCCGTGATCCGTCCGTCGCGCCGGTCGACGCCGAGCGCCTCGGTGCCGGTACGGAGGTCGACGCCCAGGGCCCGGCAGGCCTCGGCGAGGCCCCAGAGGACAGGGAACGGATAGAGCGTCCCGTCGCTCCCGAGGAAGGTCCCCCCGACCGCGGCCCCCGGCCGGATCCCCGGTACCGCCCGGGCGACCTCCGCGGCGTCGAGCCACCGCGACGGAAGCCCCTCCGAGCGGACGAGATCATGGACCGGCCTCAGGCGTTCCCGGGCGGCCTCGTCCTCGGCGAGGAAGAGGTAGCCGGTCTGGCGGAACCACGGGTTGTAGCCGAACTCCGTCGCGAACCGGCGGTAGGCCCCCACCGACTCCCGCGCGAGGCGGACCGTCGCCCGGGTCTGCCACTGCTGCCGGACCCCTCCCCCGTTGCGCCCCGAGGCCCCCGAGGAGAGGAAGCCGCGGTCGACGACCAGGACCGGACCGCCCCCCCGGCGCGCGATGTGGTAGGCCGTGAACAGGCCGATGACCCCGGCGCCGACGATGGCGACGCGGTACGGCCGGTCGCCGCTCACCGCCCGGCCTCCGTCGGCCCGTCGTCCGTCGGGAGGGCGGCGAGCGCGCCGAGCGTCGTCGGGACCACGGGGGGCCGCTGCGTGATGTAGCCGACCTCCGCGGGGGATCTCTGCTCCAGGTTCGCCAGGAGGAGGAGCGCGTCGGGCAGGCAGTAGCGGCCCTGGCAGAGGCCGGTGCCGAGGCCGGTGTAGCGCTTGACGACCTCGATCCCCCGGTAGCCCCGCTCGTGCGCCTCGCACAGCTCGGAGAGGAGCACGTCCTCGCACGCGCAGGCGACCCACTTGCCGTGGCGCCCGCGCTCCTCGAGGAGCTCCCGATAGTACCCGAGCAAGGGGGAGGTCCGCCCTTCCGGCGGCGGATCCCCCGCGGCGGGAGCGGGCGGTCCCGCCGGGGGAGAGGGGCCATCTCCGGCGACCGCCGCCGCCACCGCCTCGGCGCCGGCCGCCACCGCCGCGTCGGTCCGGTCCCCCCGCGCGCTGCCGGCGGCGTAGAGCCCCGGCACCGTGGTCCGCCCCGCACCGTCCGTCTCGGGGCGGTAGGCGCCGATCTCCCCGTCCCACGCCATGCGGGCCCCCGCCTGGAAGAAGAGCTGCGGGTGCGGGATCCGGCGGTGGGCGAGGACGACGCCGTCCGCCGGGAGCGCGACGTACGGCCCCCCGCCGCGGGCCCGCAGGACGACCCGCCGGACGCGGCGCCGCCCGTCCACGCGGACGAGCAGATGCCTCGGGTAGAGCGGGACTCCCTGGGCGGTCGCCGCCGCGACCACCTCCGGGCCGATCTCCCCGGGCGCGACGACCGCGCGGATCGCCCCGGCGAACTCGTGCAGGGTCCGCTCCGCGACCGGGCCGCCGCCGAAGAGGACCGCCGAGCGGAACGGATCGAAGCCGGCGGAGGCGACGGTCCGGGCCCCCTCCGCGGTCAGCACCCCGGGCCGGTCGTTGCCGGCGAAGAGGAGGCCGGCGTCGTATCCCCCTGTCGCGACCACGACCCGGCGGGCGGCGATCGTCCCCGCGCCGGCCCCGTCGATGGAGACGAGGCAGCGGAACGGGGCGTCGGGCCGCTCGGGCCGGGGGAGGAAGATCGCCGTCGCCCGCTCCGGTGCCTCCGGCGCCCGCGGGCCGCGGGGGGCATCCCGGTCGATCGCGTGGACCCCCGCGACACCCCGGGCCCGCAGCGCGGCCGCGACCGCGGCGCCGGCGCGCCCGTGGCCGATGAGGAGGACCCCGACCTCCCGGGGGGGCGACGGCGGGAGCGGCGGCAACGGGCCGGAGGGGGGACGATCGTACCCGGCGAGACGGCGGACGACGCGCTGGTAGACGCCGCGCAGCGCCGCCGGACGGCGGAATCCCCGGCCGGTGTCGATCCCCCGCGGGAAGAGGAGGTCGAGGACGCCCCCCAGGTCCCATCGGACGGAGGGCCACGCGTGGCCGGTCGGGCGGACCCCGGTCTCGGGGAACCCTGCCCGGCAGGCGCGCAGGTAGAGCGGATCGGAGGTCCGGACCAGGCACTGGGTGCAGTCGCCGACCCCGCAGAACGGGGCGCGGGGGCGGTGGTATCGGATCGAGCGCTGCAGGATCGGCATCCGTCCCCTCGGCCGGGGGGCGGAGGGTCCGGAGGGGACCCCGGTCACCGAGGGTCGGTCCGTCGTCACGCGCACCGGCCCGTCGGACGACCGACAAAGGGCATTAGGCTCACGGACCCGGGGCGACAGGCTCCGCGCGCGGGGACCCCGTCGCGGAGCGGCGCCCGCGAATCTATATAGATGCAGGGCCCCCGCTGGGGCATGCGGCCGACCGGAGGGTACCATGGCCGGCGCATCCAGCGGACCGGCGGCTCGACGTTCATCGTCTCGCTGCCGAAGCAGTGGATCACGAGCCGCGGCCTCCGGGCCGGGGACGTCCTCTCCTTCACCCCCCGGCCGGACGGGACGCTCACGATCGCCCCGGAGGAGAGGGGATCCGCCGGGATCGTCCGGCGCGTGGTGGTCGTCTCGAACGGCGCGGAGGAGGAGCATCTTGTCCGCCGCCTGATCGCGGAGTACATCGCCGGGGCGCCGCTCCTCGAGGTCCGCACGGAGGGACGGATGAGTCCCCGGACGCGGGAGATCGTCCGGGGCTTCGCCCAGCGCGTGATCGGGCCGGAGATCCTCGAGGAGACGGCCGAGTCCGTCGTCCTCCAGGACGTCGTCGGCGCGAACCCGCTGCCGCTGCCGTCGGTCGTCCGGCGGATGCACCAGATGGTCCGCGCGATGCATGCCGACGCGATGGCGGCGTTCCGGGACCGCGACACGACGATCGCCCGGGACGTCGTCGGGAGGGACTGGGAGGTCGACCGCCTCCACTGGTTCATGGAGAAGCAGGTCAACAGCGCGCTCCGTGACGCGCGCGTCCTCGCCTCCCTCGACCTCACGCTGCCGGAGTGCGCCACCTACCTGCTGACCTCGCGCCTGCTCGAGCGCGTCGCCGACCACGCCGTCCGGATCGCCGAGACGGTCTCGCTCGTCGAGAAGGAGAGGGCGCCCCCGTCGTCGGTGGCGGCCCTCGACCGGATGGCGGCCGCCGCCGTCGGGGCCCTCGCCGACGGGCTCGAGGCGCTCGAGCGCAGGGACATCGCCCGCGCCAACGCCGTCATCGACGCCGGCGAGCGGCTCGTCGCCGAGCGGCCCCGGATCCTCGGCGAGGCGGTCACCAAGCGGGGCCGGCTCGCCATCGGCCTCGCCTACGTCCTGGAGAGCATCGAGCGGACGGCCCTCTACGCCTGCGACCTCGGCGAGATCGCGATCAACCACGCCGTCGAGACGGCCGCACCGGCCGGCGCGGGGCTTCCCCCGTCGACGGGGGCCCGGGGGGCCTAGGGTCGGGCCGCCTCAGATCTGCCGTCCCTCCTCGAAGGAAACGGCCCGGATCCGGCCGAGCAGCGCACCGGAGACGACGACCAGGGCCGCGATCCAGCCGGCGAGGCATCCCACCGAGATCGGCCAGGCAAGGGACATGCTCGCGGGATCCGACAGCACGACCCCCGCCGCCCCCCCGCTGAACCCCTGGTAGAGGAGGCTCTCGATGTCGTTCCACGGCGAGAGGTAGAGGACCCAGGCCGGCAGCGACTGGAACAGCTGCGCGAAGCCGAAGATGTAGGAGAGGATGAGCGGGACGAACTCGAGGAAGCTGATGTTCCTCAGGCCGAGGTAGTTGACCACGAGCAATACCAGCGTCGTCGCGAGGCCCATCATGAACGCCCCGGCCAGCACCGCCACGCCGACGAGCCCGGGGAGGTTGGCCGGCAGGATGGTGCGGCCGAAGTGCGCGCCGAAGAGCGCGCTCACGATCCCGGTCATGAGGAGGGTCAGGAGGGTCCCCATCGCGACCGCGGCGGCGATCAGCGAGAGCGCGAAGCCGGTCGGCCGGAGGCGCGTGAACCGGAACCCGAAGGCGAGGGCCGAGGTCCCGTAGGTGATGCTCACCACGATCCCCATCGACAGCGTGGTGAGCGAGAAGAGGGCGATGACGGCGTACCAGCTCGCGGTGTATCCGACCGCCGCGGCCGCCGACGGCGCGAGGCCGGGGGAGAAGACGTAGGCGCCGAGGACGAACCAGAACGCCATGAACGCGACCCCCCAGAACCACAGCGAGCGGTTGGTCAGGACGCTGCGCGTGTAGGCGGCGGCGAGGCTCATCCGATCCGCTCCAACAGGTAGCTCAGGTTGCTCGCCCCCCGGATCGGCACCTCGCCGTCGTCGAACGTGACGGAGACCGGGCCGAGGGTCGTGTCGAACGTCGCGAGGGCCGAGGGCCGGAGGCCGCGGCTCACGTAGAGGCGGTCCACGTCCGGCGTGCGGAACCGGCCGATGAGCTGGCCCTCGAACATGAAGCAGAGGGACCAGTCCGGCAGCGACGGGAGGAGATCGAGCTCGTGGGTGTTCATCACGATCGCCCCCCGGACCCTCCCGAGCCGCTCGAGGTAGCGCCGGCGGCGGCCGAAATCGACGTTGTCGAACGGCTCGTCCAGTAGGAGCAGGCGCGGGTCGCCCGCCAGCGCGAGCAGGTCCCCGACGAGCTTCGCCTGGCCCGTCGAGAGCCGGAAGAGCGGTCGGCCCATCGCCTCCTCGAGGCCGAAGGCATCGAACTCGTGCCGCAGCCGGTCCTCGCCGCACCCCTTGAGCTGCGCCCAGAGCCGGATCAGGCCGCCCAGGGGGATGGTCATGAGCCGGTAGACCTCCGCGAGGTTCGTCCCCACCCCGACCTCCCCCCGGATGGAACGGACGTCCCGGCCGAGCACGCGGACCGAGCCCCGATCGATCGGGACAAGCCCCATCGCGGCCCGGAGCAGCGTGGACTTCCCGCTTCCGTTCGGTCCGACGATCACGACGCGCTCGGAGCCCACCGCCAGGGACGCGGAGCGGACGGCCCACGCCTCCCGCCCCGCGTAGCGCACATGGAGGTCCCGGACCTCGAGCGCGCGCGGGCCGGGATTGTCCGCCCACCCGGGGCCGGATGCGATGGACATGGCCTGGCCGATCCCGGTCCCGCCCGGAGTCCCCCCTCCCGGCGATCGCCGGGGGTCCGATAAAGCCATGTTGACGCGCGACCGAACTCTTTTGACCGATCCGAATCTTGGCCCGTGCTGCGGGGCGCGATGCGGTCGGAGGATCTCTTCTTCGAGCTGTCGCACCCGAAGCGGTCGGCGATCCTCGTCCTGCTCCGCCAGCAGCCGCTCCGCCTCTCCCCCCTCGCCGAGCGGACCGGGATCAGCCCTCCGGAGGTGACGCGGCACCTGCATCGCCTGGCCCGGCTCGGCCTGATCGAGCGGCGCGCCGAGCACGTGACGGCGCTGACGGGGTACGGCCGCGTCGTCAGCGAGTTCCTCCCGTCGTTCGAATTCCTCGTCCGGCACCATGAGTTCCTCCGCGAGCACGACCTCTCGGGCCTGCCGCGGCAGTTCCTCCACCGGCTGGACGAGCTCGCGGAGCCCGAGGTGGGGGAGGACGTCGCGGACACGATGCGGCATCTCGACGCCGTCCTGGGTGAGGCCAGGGAGTTCGCCTGGCTCATGGGGAGCATCCCCGTACTTCCGGAGGAGGCGATCGTGCGCGAGGCCCGGCGTGCCGCGATCACGGTGCGGATCATCGTGCCTCCCCGGCTCGTCCCCCCCGGTCCGCGTCGCCGACGGCACGACCCTCCCTTCGACCGCATCGAGGTCCGCACGCTCCCCGAGATCCCCATGGGGATCGCGATGAACGAGCAGCTCGCCGGCATCGGCGTTCCGGACCGCCGCGGCCGGATCGACCTGACGACCGGGATGCGCGGCCGGTCCGTGCCGTTCCGGCAGTGGTGCCGGGACCTCTTCGAGCACTACTGGGCGATCGCGCGGCCCCTTCGGTGAGGGGGTCCCCTCCCCACCGCCGGCCCCCGGAGGCCGGCCGCCCCCCCGGCCGATCCCTACCGCACCGGGCCCGAGGGCGCCGGGACCAACCGGTCCACGAGGTGGGCGAGCTCCCCGGCCGAGGGGACCCGGGGGTTCCCGATCGTGCTCGGCGAGCGGAGCGTCCGGGCGACGATCTCCTCCTTCCGACGGAGGATCTCCGGCCCGTCCACGCCGAGCCCCGCGAGATCCGTCGGGAGGCCCGCCGAACGGGCCAGCTCGCGCAGCCGGTCGGCCATGGTGCCGACCGGCCCGGTGGTGGCCGGGAGCATCGCGCCGATCCCGAGGTGCCGGTCCCGGGAGGAGGCGAAGTTGTACTCGACGACGACGGGCAGGGTGATCGGCAGCCACGCGGCGTACGGCACCGCGGGGGCGACCGACGCCAGTGCGATCGCGAGCGCATGGGCGAGCCCGAGGGAGGCGCTCGCCGCGGCGAGGCCGGCCTTCGCGGCGGTCCGGTGCATCTCCGCACGGGCGGGGGCATCCCGCGGCTGGCGGGCGAGGCGCTGGAACGCCGGGATCCCCCCGGCGAGGGCGTCGCGGGCCAGGGCGTCGGAGAAGGGATTCGCCCAGTCGGAGACGAGGGCCTCGATCGCGTGCGCGAGGGCCTCGAAGGCGCAGCGGCGCGCGGTCAGGGCGGGGACGCTGCGGACGAACTCGGGATCGAGGAGGACCCGGTCGGGGCGCACGCCCGGTCCGATCCAGGGGGTCTGCGTCCCCGTCCCTCCCGGATCGCCCAGCGCGACCCGGTCGATCGCCTCCGCCCCGCTCCCGCCGGTCGTCGGGACGCCGACCAGGAGGGGCGGCGCGGGGTCCCGCGATCCCGGGCCGTCGCCGGCGGACCAGAGGTACCGGGCGGCCTTCGCGAGGTCGATCGTCGACCCACCGCCGACCGCGACCACCAGGTCGGTCCCCTCGGGCCACTCGGCAACGATCGCCCCCGCGGCGGCGGCCGTCGGGATTCCGGGCGGAGCACGGAGGGTACGGCACGACGGATCGAGCCGCCGCACGTCCCCCACGATCCGCCGGGTGGCATCGAGGTCGGCGACGTGGGGCGAGACGACGAGCACCGCCTTCCGCGGCCCTCCGCCGACCACGGCGTCGAGTGGCACGGGGCCGATCGCGATCGTCGGGCTCGAGAACATGCCGACCTTCCTCCCCGCCGCCGGCCGGTGCGTGCCCGCCCGGTCAGGGTCTGCCCGCCCGGCAGCGGGGGCAGACGGCGGTCAGGGAATAGGCGATCCGCTCGACGGACCAGCCCGGGGGGATGCGGCCGCTCAGGCGGACCAGGGCCTCGGCGTCCCTCGCGGCAAGGGCGATCGGGTGGATCCGCCCGCAGCGGCGGCAGACGAGGAGACCCCGGGGCGGCTCGGCAAGATCCGGTGCGCGCGAGGGAGGTGCCACGGGGGAAACCGGACGGCCCGGCCGTCGGGACCGTGGACGCGCACCGGGAGGCCGGGTCCGCCGCCGTCGTCCCACCCTCCGGCGCCGCGGTCCCGGCATCGCCGCCGGACCCCCCTCCCGCTATATCAGGGCCCGGGTCCGCGGGGCGAACCTCCGCGGCCGTTATCTGGGCGCGCCCGCAATGCGGTCCGTGACGACCGACCGCCGCTTCTGCCGGTTCAGCCGCTCGCCCGCCACGGCCGCCTTCTCCGTCACCGAGATTCCCCCCGACGGGATGTGCCTGTCGAGCTTCCTCCTCCTCGCGGATGCGGCCGACCCCGCCCGGATCCTCATGGGTCGGCTCGACCCGGCGGCGCCGTGGGACCACATCGGGGCGCTCGACCCCGACCGGGCGACGGCGCATGCCGTCGGCTGGATGCTGCCCAGCTCCCACCTCATCTACGGGGAGTCCCCCCGCGCCGCCGCGGAGCGGATCCTCGCCGAGCAGCTCGAGCTTCCCCCCTCCTCGGTCCGGCTCGACGGCCCGTCGGTCTTCTCGGAGATCGGCCCGCCGCGCCGGTTTCCGGGGGCCTCCGGGCACTGGGACATCGGCTTCCTGTTCCGGGGGTCGATCGCCCCGGGATCCCTGGGGCGGCCCAAGGCATGGCGGGACCTCTCCTTCGTCGACCTGCGCACGGTCGGTCGCGCCGCGATCGCCCGGTCCCACGACGAGGTCCTCGATGCCGCCGGCCTCGGGCCGGCGCGGGCCGAGGGGGGCCGCCAATCCTCCGGACCGGCCGCCCCGGCGGATTCGGTAGCTTACCGGGACGCCAGCCGATGAAGGGCCGGTGCCCGTCCCTTCTTGTGCCCGGGCCGGCTCCCTCCCTGGCATGACCGCGACACCGACCGAACCCCCCCTGCGCATCGGAATCGTCCTGGGAAGCACGAGGCCCGGCCGCAACGCCGAGGCTGTCGGGCGCTGGGTCCTCCACCACGCACAGTCCCGCGCGGACGGGTCGGAGTACCGCCTGATCGACATCGCCGACTACCACCTTCCCCTGCTGGACGAACCGATCCCGCCGGCGATGGGCCGCTACTCCCGCCCGCACACCAAGGCGTGGGCCGAGGCGATCGCGGCCTGCGATGCGTTCGTCTTCGTCACGCCGGAGTACCAGCACAGCACCTCGGCGTCCCTGAAGAACGCGATCGACTACCTCTACGCCGAATGGGTCGACAAGGCCGCGGGGTTCGTCAGCTACGGCAGCGCGGGGGGCGTCCGGGCGGTCGAGCACCTGCGGCAGATCCTCGCGGAGGTTCAGGTGGCGACCGTCCGAGCACAGGTCTGGTTCTCGCTTACCGACGACTTCGAGGAGTTCCGGATCTTCCGCCCACGCGAGGCGAAGCGGGACGGTCTCTTCGCCATGCTCGACCAGCTCCGCCGCTGGGGGACGGCCCTGAGGGACCTCCGACAGCGGGAAGCCGCCGGCGGCGCCGAAGCGGTCGCGAAGAGGTCTTGAGACCGGCCGGGCTCGGGCCGGTATGCCATCGCGGGAGCCCTGCCCCGGTGGCCCCTCATCGAAGGGCTCCGGTGCCGGACCATCGACCCGCTCGATCCACGCCGGCACCCTCCCGCCCCGACAGGGGGCCCCGTTCCTTCCGGGCCCCGTCTTCGCCTCGAAGTTCCACCTGGCGGGAGACCCGGCGAGCTCACGCTACACCTACGGGCGGGACACGAACCCGACGTGGGACCGGTTCGAGGAGGCCCTCGCCGAGCTCGAGGGAGGCCCGTCGCTCGTCTTCGCGAGCGGCATGGCCGCGGTGACGGCAGCCCTTTCCGTGGGCCTCTCGCGGGCGGGCCGTCGCTCCCCGTTGCTCGTGATGAGCTCCGACGGCTACAACCTGGCGCGGACCCTGGTCGAGGAGCACTTCGTGCCCCGGGGCGCGCGCGTCCGCTATGTGCCGACGCGCACCCCGGCCGAGTCCTGGCCCCTCCGCGGGGCGACGCTGGTCTGGGTCGAATCCCCCAGCAACCCCGGATTGGACGTGTGCGACCTCCGCCTCCTTGCACGGCGCGCCCATGCCGCGGGGGCGGCGGTCGCGGTCGACAACACCACCCCGACGCCGCTCGGCCAGCGGCCGCTGGCGCTCGGGGCGGATCTCTCGGTCGCCAGCGACTCGAAGTCCCTGACGGGCCACAGCGACCTCGTCCTGGGCCACGTCGCCGCGCGCGATGCCGGCTGGGCCGACCGGATCCGGCGCTTCCGCAAGCTCGAGGGGGCGATCGCCGGCCCGATGGAGACATGGCTCGCGCACCGCTCCCTCGCGACCCTCGCGCTCCGGATCGAGCGGCAGGGCGCGAACGCCCTGGCGATCGCCCGCTTCCTGAAGGAGCGCCCCGACGTCCGCGACGTGCGCTACCCCGGCCTCGAGGACGACCCCTCCCACCGCCTGGCGGCCGCCCAGATGGCCTTCTTCGGGCCGATCGTCTCCTTCACCCTGCCCGATGCGGCGGCCGCGGATCGCTTCCTGGCCGCGTGCCGGATCGTGCGCACCGCCACGAGCTTCGGGGGGGTTCACACCACGGCCGAGCGCCGCGCGCGCTGGAACAACGGGGATGCCGTTCCCCCCGGCTTCGTGCGGCTGAGCGCGGGATGCGAGGATCCGTCCGATCTCCTTCGCGACCTCGACCGGGCGCTCCGCATGTCCCGGTCCCGGGCGCGGGGAGCCTTCCGCCGCCGATAGTGCCGGGCGACGCGGACGCGGTTCCCGCACCCCGCCGACGAGCACCAGCGCTGGCGGCGGGATCGCGCGAGGACCAGATGCTCGCAGCCGGGGGCCCGGCACGGCATCAGGCGCGACGCGTCCGGCGAGAGGACGAGGTCGGCGGCGTCCCGCAGCAGGATCTCCGGAGGGGACGGGTCCGGGGTCCCCGGCGGGGGGACCGCCTTCCACCGGCCCCGGCGGAACGAGAGGGCGATCGGGGCGCGGGCGCGAAGGAGCCGGCGGTTCAGCCGGTCCGTGAGCCCCCGCCCCGGGGCGGAGCGGCGGGCCGCCGAGAGAAGGAGCCCCCGCAGGTCGTCCCGCAGCGACCGGAGCGCGGCGAGGGGTGTCCCGGAGGGCGCGATCCCGAGCCCGAGGCCGGTCCACCAGGTCCTCCAGGCCCCCTCGTCCCTGAGGGCATCGTCCACCCCGCAGGCCGCGCAGGGGACCGTGTTGGCGAACCGCAGGGAGATCGGGACCGTCCGGCGGGGAGGATCGCGGGCGCGCCCGGAGGGGGACCCGGCCATCGGGCCGGACGAGGGGCCCGACGGATATATATTCTAATGGATTCCAACCAACGAGGGCATTAGCATGGCGAAGGCGAAGGATCCGGTCTGCGGCATGACGGTCGACACGGAGCGCGCGCCGGCGAAGGGGACCTACGGCGGGGAGACGGTCTACTTCTGCTGCGTCGCGTGCCAGCGGACGTACGAGGCGCGCCGCCGTCCGTCCTAGGGCGACGGCGCGGGCCCGATGCCGATCGATCCCGTCTGCGGGATGTACGTGGACGGGAGGGAGACCGACCTCAAGCTCGTCCGCGAGAACCGGACCACCTACTTCTGCTCGACCGCCTGCCTCGAGGCGTTCGCCGAGCCGTCGCGCCAGCTCGCGCGCCTCCTGCATCGGCTCGCGGTCGCCTGGCCCCTCGCGGTCGTCATCCTGGTCCTGACCTACCGGCCGATCGGCCCGGCGACCCCCTGGATCCTGCTCGGGTTCGCCAGCGTCGTCCAGGCCTATGCCGGCGCGGGCTTCTACCGGGGCCTGGTCGACGCGGCACGCCACCGGATCTGGAACATGGACGTGCTCATCGCGGTCGGCACCTCCCTCGCCTACGGCTACAGCGCGCTCGCGCTCGCCCTGCCGGGCCGGATCCCACCGGCGTCGTTCTTCGACGCGTCGTCCCTGATCCTCGCGCTCATCCTGACCGGCAACTACCTCGAGCACCGGACCCGCGAGTTCGCACGGGGCGCGCTGCGCCGCCTCGGGGAGATGCTGCCGGCACGGGCCCGCGTCCTGCGGGAGGGACGGGAGCTCGAGATCCCCTTGGACGGGCTGGCCGTGGGCGACGTCGTCCTCGTGCGCGCCGGCGAGAGGGTCCCGGCCGACGGGTCGGTGATCGAGGGCCGCTCCTCGATCGCGGAGGCCCTCCTGACCGGCGAGCCGATGCCCCGGGAGAAGGGGCCGGGGGATCGGGTCTACGCGGGAACGATCAACGGGGAGGGTCCCCTGACGGTCCGGGTGACCGGCGCCGGGCAGGACACCGTCCTTGCCCAGATCGGCCGGCTCCTGACCGAGGCGGAAGCGAACCGGGTCCCCCTGCAGAGGACCGCCGACCGGATCGCGTCCCTCTTCGTGCCCTCCGTCCTCGCGCTGGCCGTCGCGGCGACCGCCTTCTGGGCCGCCCTCGGCGTCGGAGGCCCGGTCCTCCTGCTCGTCTTCGTCTCGATCGTGATCACGGCCTGCCCCTGCGCGTTCAGCATCGCCACCCCCGCGGCGATCGTCGCCGGCACCGGCCGGGCCGCCGAGTCGGGGATCCTGTTCCAGGGGGCCGACGCCCTCGAGAGGGCCGCAAAGGTCCGCGTCGTCCTGACCGACAAGACCGGTACCCTCACCGTGGGGGCGCCCGAGGTCGAGGCGGTGCGTCCGGCCCCCGGGATCCGCGAGGCGGACCTCCTCGGCTGGGCGGCGGCGGTGGAGGGGTCCTCGGAGCACCCCTTGGGACGGGCGGTGCGGCGGCGCGCCGCCGAGCGGGGAGTCCGCGCGCCGCCGGCCACGGAGGTCCGGGCGATCCCGGGGCGGGGGATCGAGGGGATCGTGGAGGGGCACCGGATCGCCGTCCTCGGGGCGGAGGGCTCCGACGAGGGCGCATCGGCACCGCCGGGGCCGGCCGCGGGTCGGACCGTGTCCGTCGTCCGGCGCGACGGGGTGCCGGTCGGATTCCTGACGTTCCGCGACCCGACCCGCCCCGGCGTGCGGGAGGCCGTGGCCGACCTGGCCCGGGACGGGATCCGCACGGTCCTCGTGACCGGGGACTCGGCGGAGGCGGCCGCCCCTGTCGCGGAGGCGGCCGGGATCGCCGAGGTCCACGCCCGCGTCTCCCCGGAGGGCAAGCGGGCCCTCGTGGCGTCCTATCGGGCCCGGGGGCAGCCGGTGGCCTTCGTGGGCGACGGGATCAACGACGCCCCCGCCCTTGCCGAGGCGGACGTCGGGATCGCTGTCGGCGCGGGCACGGACGTCGCGAAGGCGGCCGGCCGGCTCGTCCTCCTTCGGAGCGACTTCGCCGATGTCGCGCTCGCCCTGCGGATCGGGCGGAGGACGGTCGGCAAGGTCCGCGGAAACCTGCTCTGGGCGCTCGGGTACAACGCGGTGCTGCTGCCGATCGCCGCGGGCGCGCTGGTGCCCTT
>JAVYSA010000010.1:0-45299 GCA_038729445.1 Thermoplasmata archaeon | reverse complement strand
GGCCGATCGTCGGCTCGTCCATGAAGATCACGCTCGGCTGGTGGAGGAGCGCCAGCGCGATCTCGAGCTTCTTGCGCATGCCGGTGGAGAACCGGGAAACCCGCCAGTCGGCCTGGTCGGCGAGGCCGAGGTAGCCGAGCAGCGAGAGGGCCCGCTCCCTCCACTCCGGCCCGAGCGCCTGGAGCTTCGCCTGGACCCAGAGGTTCTCCATCGCGCTGAGCTCGTCGTCGAGGATCACCTCCGCGGCGACCCAGCCGACCCGGTGCTTGACGTCACGCTCGTCCCGGACGACGTCCAGCCCACCGACCTCCGCCCGCCCCTCGCTGGGCGGGAGGAACGCCGTCAGCACCTTGATGAGGGTCGTCTTCCCGGCGCCGTTCGGCCCGAGGAGGCCGAAGACCTCCCCCTGGCGGACGGCGAGGGAGACGTCGCGGAGGGCGACGAACGCGCCGTACCGCTGGGTGAGGTGGTCGACCTCGATCGCGAGGGAAGGGCTCTGCGGGCTCATGCCGATCGCCGCCGGGATCCGCCCTGCCGCCGGGGTCCCTCCCGCGCCGGGGCGAGCGCCTCCCGGGTCCGCTCGATCGCCCGGGCGGCGGCCCGCATCAGCCGTTCCCTCTGGGCGGGGTCGGGGAAGGCGGAGGGGTCGCGGAGGAGCGAGAGGAATCCGTCCAGCTGGCCCTCGAGGAGGCGGAGCGCCCAGGCGTCCCGCTCTTCCGGGGGGATGAGCTCGAGCACGAGGTAGCGCAGGTTGACCCAGCGGGTCCCTCCCTCCCGGAGCCAGCGGCGGGCCCGGGCGAGGCGTGCCCTCCCCTGCGCCGTCGCCCGGTAGACCTTCCTCCCTCCGCGGACCGACGTCCGGGCGAGGCCGCGGCGGACCAGCCCCTGGAGGATCGGGTAGATCGCCCCGGCGCCGGGCGTCCATCCGCCCCGGGTGACCTCGCCGATGTCACGGGCGAGCTGCCAGCCGTAGATCGGGCCCGTCGCCATCCGGTGGAGCGCGTAGAGCCCGACCAGGCCCCCGCGCGCCCGCCGGGGACTCGGGCCCCGCCGCTCCCGCTCCGCCATGGCCGATCGGACCGGCTGCTTCCATATAGCCCTGTCAGTATAGAATTCTACACTCCATCCTCTGCCGGCCGGACGGGGGGAAGCCGACCGTGGTGGCCGGGTTCGCTCGAGCTTATACCCCCCCGTGGCGCCTAGGACGGTCGAGGGAGACCATGTCCGAGGAGATCCGACCGATCGCCCGCCGCTTCCCCGGCGCCGAGACGCTCGAGGGGGCCGGAGTGCGCCTGCGCCGCATGTTCGGCAACGGGCAGGTCCCCCTGTTCGACCCGTTCCTCCTGCTCGACAACTTCGGCTCCTCGAACCCCGCCGACTACGTCGCCGGCTTCCCGTGGCACCCGCACCGCGGGATCGAGACCGTGACCTACATGCTCGAGGGGGAGGTCGACCACGGCGACACCCTCGGCAACTCCGGGACGATCGGGCCGGGCGACGTGCAGTGGATGACCGCAGGGAGCGGCATCATCCACCAGGAGATGCCCCGCCGCTCCGAGGGGCTCCTGACCGGCTTCCAGCTCTGGGTCAACCTGCCGCACTCCGCGAAGATGACGACCCCGGCCTACCGGGGTCTCACGGGCCGGGAGATCCCGGCCGTGCCCCTCGAGCACGGCGGCCGCGTCCGGGTGGTCGCCGGCCGGTTCGGCGGCGTCGAGGGCCCCGTCCGGGGGATCTCGGTCGCGCCGACGTACCTCGACCTCGAGCTCCCGCCGGGGGAGTCGATCCGGCTGCCGACCCCGAGGGGCCACACCGCCTTCGCCCAGGCGATCCGGGGCGCCGGGAGCTTCTCCGCCGACCCCTCCCAGCCGCCCGCTCGCCCGTCGGAGACGATCCTCTTCGGCCCCGGCGACCGGGTCGATGTCCGGGCGGGGGACGAGGGGCTCCGGTTCCTCTTCGTCACCGGCCGCCCGCTCGGCGAGCCGGTCGCGTGGTACGGCCCGATCGTCATGAACCGCCGCACGGAGCTCGAGGAGGCGTTCCGGGAGCTCCGGCAGGGGACCTTCCTCAAGACCCGGGCGCCGATCGTCGAGGAGTAGGGCGGGGGCCGCCGAGCACGAGGGCGGCGAAGGCGCTCCGGAGCACCCGGACCGACCGGGCGAGCTCGGCAAGCTCGATCGCCTCGCGGTCCGTGTGGTCGAGGTGCGGGTCCCCCGGGCCGTAGGCGGCGCCGCCGAGGCCCCAGGCCGGGGCGGCGAGGTTGAGGTCGGAGGTCCCCCCCTTCCGGTACAGCGTCGGGGTCGCCCCGGCCCGCCGGATGCCGTCGACCAGCGCCCGGACGACCGGGTCGTCCCGGTCGGTCTCGAACGGGTCGATCGCGGCGATCACCTCGACCGACGCCGGCCCAGGGATCGCGCGGACCGCCGCCTCGAGCTCCCCGGCCGTCTCCCCGGGAGGGATCCGTAGGTCGACCACCGCCTCGGCGCCCGCGCCGTCCTCCTCCGCCCGGACCGACACGATCTTCCCCGTCCTCCGCCGGAACCGGTTCCCTTCCGCGGCCTCGTCGGCGAGGCCCCGGACCGCCCGGGCCCACGCGATCACGCGCTCGGCGGCCGACGGCTCGGCCGCGGAGAGGTGCTGCCGCTCGCCGTCGAAGCGGCCCCGCACCCGGAGATCCCCCTTGTAGCCGATGGCGACCGACGACCAGCCGCTCGGCTCCCCGGCGATCACGGCGTCGGGCCGCCACCGCGGGAGAAGGCCCCGGGTCCCTCGGCTGTCCGTCTCCTCGCCGACGGCGGCCACGACGACCAGCTCCCCGGCGGGGAGCCGCCCCTCCGCGCCGGCGAGGAGCGCCGCGACGAGGGGACCCTTCGCATCGCAGGCCCCCCGGCCCGTCAGCGTCCCCCCCACCTCCCGGACCGGCAGCGCCCCGGGCACCGTGTCGATGTGGCCGAGGAAGAGGACCTGGGGGCGCCCGGAGCCCATGCGGGCGATCCCGTTGCCGTCGGGGTCGACCTCGGCGGCGTAGCCGAGCTCCCCCGCGATCGCGACGAACGCCCGGACCGCCTCCGCCTCGGCCCCGGAGGGGCTGTAGGCCTCAAGGAGGCGCCGCAGCCGGCGGCCCGCCTCCTGCTCCTCCGCGGGGGAGGGAGGGGAGGCCTCAGGCCCCGCCATCGCCGAGCACCTCCGCGATCGCGCCGAGGGCCGCGTCCCAGTCCTCCTCCGCAATCGTGAGCGGCGGGAGGAGCCGGATCACCTGCGGGCCGGCCGCGCTCGCGAGGTAGCCGCGCTCGCGCAGGCGCTCGAGGTACGGCCAGGCCCGCTCCCTGAGCTCGATGCCGATCATCAGGCCGAGGCCCCGGACCTCCCGGACGCGGGGCCCGGCCCCCGCCCGGAGCCGCTCGAGGCCGAGCGAGCCGAGCCGGGCGGCCCGCTCGCTCAGGCGCTCCTCGACCAGGACCTCGAGGGCGGCAGCCCCCGCGGCGCAGGCGAGTGGGTTCCCCCCGAACGTCGAGTGGAGGCTGCCGGCGAACGCCCGCTCGACCTCGGGACGGACGACGGTCGCCCCGATCGGGACGCCGCCGGCGAGCGACTTCGCGAGGGCGAGGATGTCCGGCACGACGCCGGAGTGCTCGAACGCGAAGTTCCGCCCCGTCCGCCCGACTCCCGTCTGGACCTCGTCGAGGAGGAGGAGCGCGCCGTTCCGGTCGCAGATCGACCGGGCGGCGCGCAGGTACTCCGGGGTCGCCGGGTGGACCCCGCCCTCGCCCTGCACGACCTCGAGGACGACGGCCGCCGTCGTGGGGCCGACCGCCTCCTCGAGCGCGGCGGCGTCGCCGAAGGCGACGTGGCGGGCACCGGGGACGAGCGGCTCGAACGGCTCCCGAAGCTCCGGCCGCCACGTGACGGAGAGCGAGCCCATCGTCCGCCCGTGGAAGCCGCGCCGGGCCGCCACCCACTCCGGCCGGCGGGTGCTCGACCGGGCGACCTTGAGGGCCTGCTCCATCGCCTCCGTCCCCGAGTTCGACAGGAAGACCCGGTCGAGGCTCGGCGGGAGGAGGGAGAGGAGCCGCTCGACGAACCGCCGCCGCGCCTCGGTCGCGTAGGCGGAGCCCACGTAGAGGAGCGAGGCCGCCTGCTCCGCGATCGCCCGGACGACCTTCGGGTGGGCGTGGCCGACGTTCGCGACGCCGAGCGAGGCGCCGAGGTCGACGTAGCGCCGCCCGGCATCGTCCCAGAGGTACGCCCCCTCCCCCCGGACGATCGTGCGGCGGGCATCGCCCGTGGGCGCCGTGCCGAACTCGCCGGGCGCGAGGGGGGGCGCGGAGGAGGGGGGCAGGGGTCCGTCGGTCACGCGATCACCGTCCCCTCTCCTCCGAGCGCCCGGGCGACCGGCCGCTCGCCCTTCGACGCGGCGACGACGACCGTCGGGACCCCGGCGGCGCGCGCCTCGAGCGCGGCGCGCAGCTTCTTGTGCATGCGGCCCTGGGCCCAGCCGAGGGCCTCCTCCCGGTTCGTCCCGTCGATCCGCGCGACGAGGCTCGCCGGATCCTCGGGGTCCCGACGCAGCCCCCCGACGTTCGTCAGGAGGACCAGCGCCTCGGCCCGGAGCGCCGCGGCGACGGCCGCCGCGACGCGGTCGGCGTCGACGTTGACGATCTCGCCTTCGGCGGTGATCGCCGGCGGGCCGACCACGGGCAGGTATCCCCCCCCGCGCAGCCGCTCGACAAGGTCGGGCCGGACCGACTCGATCGACCCGGAGCGGTCGTCAGCGAGGCGGACGACCCGGCCGTTCTCCACCGCCCGGGCCCCCGTCTTGCGGCGGGCGAGGACGAGGCCCCCGTCGACGCCGGACAGGCCGACGGCCCGCGTCCCCCGCGCCGCCAGCTCCCGGACGAGCCGGGTCTGGACGGTGCCGGCGAGCGCCCGGATCACGACCTCCATCCGCGCCTCGTCGGTGTAGCGGGAGACGACGCCGCTCGGCGCGGTGTAGTAGCGGGAGGGGGTGCCGAGCGCGGCGGCGAGCCGGTCGACCTCGTCGGACCCCCCGTGGACGAGGACGTACCGGGAGGGATCCTGCGCGAGCTCGTCGAGAAGGCCGCCGATCTCGTTGCCGGGGGCCCCGCCGACCTTCACGACGACCGCCATCGGACCCCGTCCCTCCCGCCGGTCCCGCTAGACCGGGTGGAGCCCCGCGAACTCCAGCCCGCGGGTCTCGGGGTAGCCCGCGGCGAGGTTGAAGCACTGCACCGCGTTGCCGGCGGCCCCCTTCATCAGGTTGTCGACGGCGCCGAGGGCGATCAGGCGGCCGGCGTGCGGGTCGACGGCGAAGCCGACGTCGGCGTAGTTCGACCCGGCGAGGACCTTCGGGTCGGGGGAGCGGTGGATCCCGTCGCTCTCGTGGACGATCCTAACGAACGGCTCCGCCGCGTAGGCGGCGCGGTAGGCCCGCCAGAGCTCCTTCTCCTCGACCGGCCGGGCCGCGGCCAGGTGGACGGTCGAGAAGACCCCGCGGACCGCCCCGATCGCGTGGGCGCTCATCGCGACGGTGAGGCCGGTCTCCTGCTCGATCTCCGCGGTGTGGCGGTGCCCGGCGGGGGCATAGAGGCGGACGACCCCGGCCCGCTCGGGGTGGGCGGCGCCGGGGCCGGCGTCGCTCCCGCCGGCCGACGAGCCGCTCTTCGCGTCGACGATTGCCGGGCGGGCGGGGTCGACCAGCCCGGCGACCACCAGCGGGCGGATCGCGAGGATCGAGGCGATGGCGATGCAGCCGGGGTTCGCGATGAGGCGGGCCCGCCGGAGCGCCTCCCGGCGGATCTCGGGGACCCCGTAGACCGCCTCTTCGAGGAGCTCGGGATGGGGGTGCTCGGTCCCGTAGTAGCGGGGGTACTGCGAGGGGTCCCGCAGCCGGTGGTCGGCGCTCAGGTCGACCACGAGCCCTCCCGTGGAGCGCCAGGCCGGCATCCGGGCCATCGCCCCGCCGTGCGGCACGGCGACGAACGTCGCGTCGGCGGGCCGGATCCGGTCGTGGGGGACGAAGGCGAGGTCGGTCCGCTTCCTCAGGTTGGGATGGGTCCGCCCGACCGGCTGGCCGGCCCGCGAGTCGCTGCTCACCTGGACGACCTCGACATCCGGGTGCCCGAGGAGGAGGCGGAGGAGCTCGCCCCCCACGTAGCCCGAGCCGCCGACCACGGCGACGGTGCGCGGTGGGCTCATCGGGCGGCGACCTCCAGCGCGTGGGCGACGATCCGGCCGGCGATGTCGACCCCCGTGACCGTCGTCAGGGCCCTGAACTCGGGGGTCGGGTTGACCTCATGGACGACGAGGCCCCCGGGCCCCTCCATCGCGTCGACGGCGAGGACCCCTCCGCCCATCGCCCGGGCGGCGCGCAGGGCGATCTCCGTGAGCTCGGGGGTCGGGGCGATCGCCTCCGTGGTCGCCCCCCGGGCCGCGTTCGTCCGCCAGTCGGCCGAGCGGCGGGCCATCGCGGCGACGACCGACTCGCCGACGACGAAGACCCGGAGGTCCCGTTCCGGCTTCGGGACGTGCTCCTGCACGTAGAAGACCGACTGCGTCGGCGAGGGGAGCGCGCTCTTGTGCTCGAGGATCTGCTCGGCCTCCTCCCGGTCGTGGACCCGGGCGATGAGGCGCCCCCAGGAGCCGACCGGCGGCTTGAGCACCGCCGGGTATCCGATCTCCTCGAGGGCCCGGAGCGCCCCCTCCTCCGTGAAGGCGACGATCGTCCGCGGCGTCGGCACGCCGGCCCGGGCGAGCGCGAGGGAGCCGAGGATCTTGTCCCCGGCCCGCTCGACGACCTCCGCGGGGTTGACGGTGCGGCATCCCCACTGCTCGAAGAAGCGGGAGGCGTAGAGCCCGCGGATGTGGCTCACGGAGCGGTTGAGGACGACCTCCGGCCGGTCCGGCGGGGCCTCGAGCGGGAAGCGCATCCCCTCGTCGTGCATCGGGACGAGCGGGCAGCCCCGGGCCGACGCGGCGGCGAGGAGCCACTTCTCCTCGGGCCTCAGGATCGTGTAGAAGAGGCCCAGGCGCGGCGCGTCACTCACCCCAGTCTTCCGCTTCCTTCGGGGCCCGTTCGATCGCGAGCGGTTCCGTGGCGAGGACCTCGAGCTCGGTCCCGCAGTCCTTGCACGGGAAGATCTCCCCCGGAATCATCGCTGCGCATTCGACCTCGGCGTCGCACTCGGGACAGTTCGTCATTCGCGTTCCTCCTTCCAGAGCTCCTCGATGCGCTCGGCCTGGCGGCCGAGCGAGGAGAGGACGGCGGCGTGCCCGGCGAGGGCCGCCTCGGCCCGGGCGATCTGGCGGTCGACCGCCGCGGGCGACGGACCGCCGGGGCTGCCCCGGCGGTCGAGAAGGCGGGAGGGGTCGAAGATCGCGGGCAGATCCTCCGCGATCTCGGGAAGGGCGCGGGCGACCGACGCGGGGTCGAGCGCCGCGGCGGGGCCGCGCGCGAGGGCGGCGACCCGCTCGTGGGCCTCCCGGAACGGGACCCCGCGGCGCACGAGCGCCTCGGCGAGGTCCGTCGCGCGGGCGGCCGGGTCGAGCGCCGCGGCGCGCATCCGCTCCCGGTCGAAGGCGAGGTCGTCCAGGGCCCGGGTCAGGGCCGCGAGCGTCTCCCGGGTCCGGGCGACGGCGGAAGCGACCGGCCCCTTGTCCTCCTGCAGGTCCCGGTCGTAGGCGAGCGGGAGGCCCTTCAGCGTGACGAGCAGCGCGGTGAGCTCGCCGATCGTGCGGCCGGCCTTGCCGCGGGCGAGCTCGGCGACGTCCGCGTTCCGCTTCTGGGGCATCAGGCTGCTGCCGGAGCCGAGCCGGGGGCCCGCCCGGGCGAAGCCGAACTCGGCGGTCGTCCAGAGGACCCACTCCTCGCCGATGGCGCTCAGGTGGACCGAGAGCAGCGCGAGGGCGAAGAGGAGCTCGGCGAGCGGGTCCCGGTCGCTCACGGCGTCCAGGGAGTTCTCGAACGTCCCGGCGAAGCCGAGCCGGCGCGCGACCGAGGCGGGGTCGATCGGCAGCGTCGAGCCGGCGAGGGCCCCGGCGCCGAGCGGCGAGACGTCGGCCCGTTGGGCGAGGTCGGCCAGCCGACCGAAGTCCCGCTCGAGCCGCCAGAGGTGGGCCAGAAGGTGGTGCGCGAGGCTGACCGGCTGGGCCCGCTGCAGGTGGGTGTAGCCGGGGAGGAGCGTCCCCCGCTCCGGCCTCGCCCGCGCGAGGAGCGCCCGCTCGAGGGCGTCGACATCGGCGAGGAGGGCGCGGACGGCGTCCTTGAGCCAGAGCCGCTCGTCGAGCGCGACCTGGTCGTTGCGGCTGCGCGCCGTGTGCAGCCGCCGGGCATCCGGGCCGATGAGCTCCGTCAGGCGGACCTCGATGTTCGTGTGGACGTCCTCGAGCTCCTCCCGCCACGGGAACGTGCCGCCCTCGATCTCCCGGCGGATCGTGCGGAGGCCGCCCCGGATCCGGGCCGCCTCCTCCGCCCGCACGAGCCCGGCCTCGGCGAGCATCGCCACGTGGGCGAGGCTGCCGGCGAGGTCGTAGGGGGCGAGCGCCCGGTCGACGTCGAGGGAGGCGAGGTACCGGCCGGCGTCGGGGGAGAGGTAGGAGGGGGCCAATACGGGGGTCCCGGTGGAGGACGACTCGCTCATCGGGCGACCCCCTCTAGCGGCTCCGCCGCGCCGACGAGCGGACCTTCGGGCGGGGGGACCGGTCGCCGGCGGCACCGGCGGCGGCGCCGGTCGCCGCCCACGTGCGGGCCGGAAGTCCCCAGACGTAGATGAACCCGCGAGCGCTGTCGGCGCGGAAGGCGTCCCCCGCGGAGTACGTCGCGAGGGCGTGGCGGTAGAGGGCGTGCGGGCTCGTCCGCCCGCTGACCTTCGCCTGGCCCTTGTAGAGGCGGACGGCGACCTCGCCGGTGACCCGGGCCTGGGAGGAGGCGACGAACGCCTCGAGCGCGTCGCGCAGGGGAGTGAACCAGAGCCCGTCGTAGACGACCTGCGCGTAGCGCTGCTCGACGGAGCGCTTCGCCTCGAGGAGATCGCGGGGCAGCGTCAGGGCCTCGAGGGCCTGGTGCGCCGCGAGGAGGACCGTCGCCGCCGGGCACTCGTAGACCTCCCGGGACTTGATGCCGACCAGGCGGGACTCGAGGTGGTCGATCCGGCCGATGCCGTGCGCGCCGGCCTGCCGGTTGAGGCGCTCGATCAGGGCGCGGAAGGGGAGGCGCTCGCCGTCCAGCGACGCCGGGACCCCCGCCTCGAAGCCGATCCGGACGTACTCGGGCTCGTCCGGGGCCCGCTGGGGGGAGACCGTCCAGTCGTAGACCTCCTCCGGCGGCTCGATCGCGGGATCCTCGAGGACCCCGCACTCGACCGAGCGGCCCCACAGGTTCTCGTCGGTGCTGTAGGGGGAGCTCTTGCGGGCGGCCACGGGGATCCCGTGCGCCTCCGCGTAGGCGATCTCCTGGTCCCGGGTCATCCCCCACTCCCGGGCCGGGGCGACGACCTCGAGCTCGGGGGCGAGGGCCGTCGTGCAGACGTCGAAGCGGACCTGGTCGTTCCCCTTGCCCGTGCAGCCGTGGGCGACCGCGGTCGCCCCCTCCGTGCGGGCGACCTCGACCATGTGCCGCCCGATGAGCGGCCGGGCGAGGGCGGTGGAGAGCGGGTAGACCCCCTCGTAGAGGAGGTTCGCCCGCACCGCGGGGGCGAGGAATCCGTCGGCGAACTCGTCCCGGGCGTCGACGATGTACGCCCGCGACGCCCCCGAGGCGAGGGCCTTCGTGCGGACCGCCTCGAGGTCGACCGGCTGGCCGACGTGCGCGGTCAGCGCGATGACCTCGTAGCCCCGCTCGGCCAGCCACGGGATCGCGACGGAGGTGTCGAGACCCCCGGAGTAGGCGAGAACCACCTTGCGTTGCGTGCTCATCGGGGGTCGTTCCGTGTCGCGGGGGAAGAGGCCCGCCACATATATGTAGGATTTGGCCATATTAGGACAAAAACGCACGGAAGCGTTCGATTTTGAACATGGCCGAAACCGCGCCGACCCCGATCGCCGCCCGCGTGCGCGAGTGGATCGACGCCCGTCCGGTCGTGGTCGAGGCGCTCCGCGAGGGGATCACCAACCACTCCGCCCTCGCGCGGCGAATCGCGCGGGACCTGGGCCCGGAGAGCCTGCCGGCGATCGTCGCCGCCTGCCGCCGCTATCCCGCCCGGACCGACGAGGGCTCGGCGGAGCGCTCGCTCCGCCGGGTCTTCGCCCAGAGCCGGATCGAGACCCGCACCAAGATCGCGACGATCACGGTCGTCCAGGGGATCGACGTCCTCCAGCGCCTCGGCGACGTTGTCGAGGAGATCCTCGACGAGAACCTCATCTGCCGCCTCATCCAGGTCTCCCGCGGGACCGTGATCGTCGTCGACGAGGACTCGGTCCCCCGCTTCACCCGCCGCCTGAAGGAACACCAGATCCTGTCCCTCCGCCGCGACCTGGTGGAGCTCGCCGTGACGAGCCCCGTCAGCATCGAGGAGACTCCCGGCCTCCTGGCCCGCCTCGCCTCGATCCTCTCGACCCGGGGGATCAACATCGTCCAGGCGATGAGCTGCTACACCGACACGATCTTCGTCCTCGACCGGGACGACCTCGCTCCGGCGCTCGCCGCCCTGGCCGGGGTCGTCGCCTAGCCCGGGCGCGGACCGGCGTCGAGGGCACGGTCGGGGAGCACGCGCGCTGCCGCCGCCGCGAGGCGGGCGGCGTGGGCGAGGTGGCGGGAGGAGACCTGCTCGACGTTGAGGCCGAGCGGGACGTCGGGATGCGCGCCTCGACCGGTTCGGTCCCGGACCGTCTCGTAGAGGCGGACCGCGAGCCGGATCGACCGGTCGGCGGCGGCCTCCGGCTCCGCCTCCCCGCCGTTGAGGATCTCGGCCTCGACCGCCTCGGGGATGTCCGCCCCGAGCCACCGGACGAACTCGACGTCGCCCTCGTCGGCGATCGGGGCGAGGCTGAGCAGGACCGGGGCCGGAGGGATCCCATGCTCGCGGCAGAGAGCCCCGTACTCGGTGAGGAGCGAGACGACCGGCGTCGCGTCGAAGACGATCTGCGTCGTGAAGAACCGGGCGCCGGCGCGCGTCTTCGCCAGCATCCGGTGGGCCTCGCCGGTCCGCTGCGGGATCGCGATGTTGCCGACCGCTCCTCCGGCGTCGTCGAAGATCGGGGCCGCCGCCCGGTCGGCCTCGATGACGGGCGGGCCCGGGTACGGGATGTAGCGGGAGCTCCCTCCGACCAGGACGGCGCGGGCGATCCCCTGCGCGATGGTCTCCCGGCACCAGGCGACGAGGGCCGCGGCGTCCGGCAGGTGGGCGACGACCTTGTTCACGATCACCGGACGGACGGAGGCCCGCTGCAGGCGGAGGGCGTGGGCCCGCACGTCCCCGCTGCGGTAGTACGGCCGGCCGTCGTGGTTCTCGTCCACGAGCTCGGGGAGGTTCACCGCATCGATCCGCGGGTTCGCGGCGACGACCTCGACGATTGCAGCCGCCTGGCGCTGGGCGCGCTCGGCCGAGAGGCGCGAGGAGGGGGGGACCGGCTCGAAGAGGAGGGGGGCGGCAGAGGGGAACGGCGGGGGCCGGGGCCAGGGGTCTCCCATCGGTCCCTTGGGGGGGCAGCCCCGGGGGATTTGACGGTTGTGCCGCCGGCAGCGCTTGCGCCGAACGCAACGGGGACGACGCGCCGGTCAACCCGCAACGGCCATCCCCCGGACGGCCGTGGGCGCCGCGTGGCCCCTCGCTCCCGGTCGCCGCCTCGCCCGGAGGCCCGCCTGGCGGTCGGCGACCCGCGGGCGCGCATCCACGTGGCGGCCGTCGGCTTCGAGGTCGAGCGGGTCGTCGAGCCGATCGTCCGGGACCGGGCGGACCGCGCCTACCTCCTCACCCGGGCCGGCCGCGACGACGCCGCCCCGTTCGTCGAGGAGGTTCACCGGCGCCTCGTGCGGGCGGGAGCGGCGATCGAGGTGCGGATCGTCCGGACGGAGCTGTGGGACGTCTTCCGCGCCCTCGCGGCGTACCGGGAGATCTTCGACGCGGAAGGACGCACGGACCGCTCGGCCGCGGCGACGGTGCCGATCCGCGTCAACGTCTCCACGGGGACGAAGATCACCGCCATCGCCGGGACGCTCGCCTGCATGCTCTGGCGGGGGGAACCGTACTATGTCCGGGTCTCCCGGTCGTGGTACTCGGACCGGACCCCCGAGGTCGCCTCGGTCCGCGACGAGATCGCCTCGGTCGAGCCGGTCGGCGTCTACGAGCTCCGCCGCCCGGCGCCGGAGCTCATCGAGGTCCTCGAGGCGCTCGAGCGACGGGGCGGGACGCTGCGCAAGCACGAGCTCCTCCGGGAGCTCGGCCTCGACGGCCCGACCGCCGCCGGCAGCCCGCGTTCGCCGCAGGCGCAGCACGGCCACCTGCGTCGGCGCCTCGAGCCGCTCGAGCGGCGCTGGGGGTTCGTCCGGCTCGATCCGGGGGGCCCCCGGGGGCGGGTCCACCTGACCGAGCAGGGCCGGGTCGCCCTCGTCCTCTTCGGCCGCCACCGCACGGGTGCGGAATATTCCATTGATAAACGTGTGTAACGTTACAAGCATTAAGTATCTGGCCCCCCGTTGACGGTCCGTGGAGCGGAAGGGTGGCGGGGCGCGGAGGATCCCCTCGGGATCGGCCGCCCCCGGTCCGACCGAGCGGGTGCCGTGGGCGACCGGAAGGTCGCGGCCGATGCCGGCGATCCCCCCTTCCGGCCTCCGTACGACCCCCCGATCGACCCGGCCGCCTGCGGGACCGGAGCCACCCACCCCTCGGGTCCCGCGGCGGCCTCCTCCCGCCCTTGGGGCTCGTCGGCAAGGGTGATAACGGGGAAGCCGTCCGGCCCGCCGTGGCCGAGGCGATCGTCGTCGAGGACCTCGTCAAGCAGTACCCCGGTGTCCGGGCGGTGGACGGGGTCGGGTTCCGCGTCCCCGAGGGCTCGGTCTTCGCCTTCCTCGGGCCGAACGGCGCGGGCAAGACGACGACCACGGAGATCCTCGAGGGGATCCGGGCCCGCACCTCCGGGACCGTCCGGGTCCTCGGCCTCGACCCCTGGTCGGAGGGACGGGAGCTCCACCGCCATATCGGCGTCATCCCGCAGGACTTCCGCTTCTTCGACAAGATCACCCCCCGCGAGGCGATCCGCTACTACGCGGCCCTCTTCGGGACCCGGCCCGACCCCGAGGCGCTGCTCGCCCGGGTCCAGCTCACCGAGAAGGCCGACGCCCGCTTCGACACGCTGAGCGGCGGGCAGAAGCAGAAGCTCGGCCTCGCCCTCGCTCTCGTCAACGATCCCAAGGTCTGCTTCCTCGACGAGCCGACGACCGGCCTCGACCCGCAGGCCCGCCGGGGGATCTGGGAGGTCATCCGCAGCCTGCGGCGGGAGTCCCGGACGGTCTTCCTGACGACGCACTACCTCGAGGAGGCGGAGCTCCTCGCCGACCGGGTCGCGATCATCCACCACGGGCGGATCGTCGCGGAGGGCCGCCCCGCGGAGATCGTCGCCGCGCACGGCGGACCGGCCCGCCTCGTCCTCGAGGCGGGGCCCGAGGTCGCCGCGCTCCTGCGCTCCCGCTTCCCGAACCCGGTGGCCGTGGACGGGGCCCGCGTCGAGGTCGTGCTCGGTGACCGGGACGACGCGATCGCGATCCTGGACGCGCTCCGGTCGAGCGGGCTCCCCTGGGGGAGCTTCTCCACGCGGAGGGACACGCTCGAGGACGTCTTCGTCCACCTGGTCGGCCGGATGGACGAGGGGACGATCGCGGCCGGGAACGGCGCGGACCGGCCGGAAGGGAGGCTCCCGTGAACGGCCGCCGGATCGCCGCCGACCTCACGGTCACCGCCCGGGGCTACCTGCGCAACCCGATCGCGCTCTTCTTCTCCCTGATCTTCCCGCTCATCCTCATCCTGCTCTTCGGCCTCATCTTCTCCTCGACCGGAGGGGGGCCGGTGACCCTCTACGCGCAGAACTTCGACCACGCGGCCAACGGCACGGCGACGCCGCTCTCGCAGGAGTTCCTCGCGGGGCTCAACGCGACCCACCTCGTCACCGTCCAGATGGTGAGCCCGTCGGTCGGCAACCTCTCCGTCTGGCTCGGCCAGAACGGGAATCCGGCGGGGATCGTCATCCCGAGCGGGTTCCAGGCCGCCTACCTCCATCATCGGCCGATCAACGTGACCCTGTACACGAACCCGCAGTCCGCGGCGGCCGCGGGGCAGGCCTACGGGGCCGTGAGCGGGGTCCTCACCGCCCTCAACCTGGCCGCGGCGAACGGGACCGCGTTCCTCGGGGCGGACCAGTACAACGTCGGCAGCACGATCTTCACCTACATCGACTACCTCGTCCCGGGCCTCATCGGCTTCTCGATCCTGACCAGCCCGATGTTCTCGATGGTCGACGTGACGAGCTCCTACCGGAAGGAGGGGATCTTCCGCCAGCTCTCCCTGACCCCCCTGACGCGGGGCGAGTGGCTCGCCTCCCGGGTGCTCTGGTACACGATCATCACCTTCCTGTCGGCGGCGATCATGCTCGGCTTCGGCGTCGGGGTCTTCGGCGCCCACGTGACGCTGAGCGTCTGGATCCTGCCGTTCTTGGTCGCCGGGCCGCTCCTGTTCGTCTCCCTCGGGATGGTCGCCGGCTCGATCGCCCGGACCCCCGAGAGCGCCGCCGTCATCGGCAACGTGATCACCTTCCCGATGATGTTCCTTACCGGGACGTTCTTCCCGGTCTCCGAGTTCAGCCCCGGCCTCCAGCTCGTCGCGAAGATCCTGCCGCTCTACTACGTGATCGACGGGATGAACCAGGTCCTCCTCTTCCAGAACATCGGCCGGGCCCTGGCCGACCTCGGGGTCGTCGTCGCCTTCGCCGTCGTCCTCTTCGCCGTCGCGATCTCGCTCTTCCGCTGGAAGGGGGAGTAGCGCCGTGGCCGCGTCGCCCGTCGATCCGGCCGCCTTCCGCCGGGCGATGGCCCGCTGGGCGACCGGGGTCTGCGTCGTCACCGGCCGGGCCCCGGAGGGCGCCGACGTCGGGCTCACCGTCAACGCGTTCCTCTCGGTCTCCCTGGCCCCGCCGAGCGTGCTCGTCAGCATCGGGGACGAGTCGAACTCCGCCGACGTGATC
The DNA here is from genome assembly GCA_038729445.1 of Thermoplasmata archaeon. Taxonomy (GTDB): domain Archaea; phylum Thermoplasmatota; class Thermoplasmata; order Lutacidiplasmatales; family UBA184; genus Lutacidiplasma. The sequence goes on along the minus strand of JAVYSA010000010.1, from coordinate 30,113 downwards.
CGCCAGACGGGTCGGTTCGCGGTGACGGTCCTCGCCTCCGACCAGGAGGCGGTCAGCCGCCGGATGGCAACGGTAGTGCCTCCCGCCGCGAAGTTCCGGGACCTCCCCCTGCGCCGCAGCCCGCACGGGCTCGCCTGGATCGAGGGGGGCCTCGCCTTCCTCGAGTGCGCCGTCGCCGGGGCCCACCGGGCCCACGACCACTGGCTCCTCGAGGGGATCGTCGAGGTCGCCGAGCTCGGGCCGGACCGCCTCCCGCTCCTCTTCTTCCGCTCCCGCTACGGGACCGCCGAGCCGCCGGACGCGGTCCGCCTCGGCCCGTTCCCGCCCTAGGACGGCCCCCGGGGGCTTTTGAGCCCGCCCCGCGTCGCCGGTGCGGAGGGGTCGGGCGATGGGAGGCGACGCGGCGGAGCGGCGGGTGCGCCTGGCGATCGTCGGCAGCGGGCCGGCCGGCCTCACGGCGGCGATCTACGCGTCCCGGGCGAACCTGGCGCCGCTCGTGATCGGCGGGGTCCCGTCCGGCGGGCAGCTGATGCTCACGAGCGAGGTCGAGAACTTCCCGGGATTCCCGGAGGGGATCCAGGGCCCGGAGCTCATCGAGCGGATGCGGCAGCAGGCCGCGCGGTTCGGCACCGCCTTCCTCGACGACAACGTCCGCTCCGTCGACTTCTCCGGCCGGCCGTTCCTCCTCCGGACGGGGGCCTCCGGCGACGTCCGGGCCGACGCGGTGATCGTCGCGACCGGCGCGACGGCGCGCTGGCTCAACCTCCCGAACGAGCAGCGGCTGCTCGGCCGCGGCGTCTCGGCCTGCGCGACGTGCGACGGCTTCTTCTTCAAGGGCCGGGAGCTCGTCGTGGTCGGCGGCGGCGACTCCGCGATGGAGGAGGCGCTCTTCCTGACGAAGTTCGCGACGAAGGTCACGATCGTCCACCGGCGGCCCGAGCTGCGGGCGAGCCCGATCCTCCGGGAACGGGCCCGGCAGCACCCGAAGATCGCCTTCCTCCTCGACGCCGAGGTCACCGACGTGAAGGGCGCCGAGGCGGTCGAGGCGGTCGTCGTCCGCGAGCACGGGACCGGCCGGTGGCGGGAGATCCCCGCGCAGGGGCTCTTCGTCGCGATCGGGCACGATCCGGCGACCGGGCCGTTCCGCGGGGCCCTCGCGCTCGACGCGAAGGGCTACCTGAAGACCACCGAGGTCACCCGCACGAGCGTCGAGGGGGTCTTTGCCGCGGGGGACGTCTACGACCACCGCTACCGCCAGGCGGTCAGCGCCGCGGGCCTGGGATGCATGGCCGCGCTCGACGCCCAGCGGTTCCTCGAGGAGCAGGAGGGGGAGGGGGGCGGCCCCTCGCGAGCCCTTTAATATCGTGGCCTGCGTGGGCGCCCCCAAGGTCCGCCGATGGTGAACAAGAAGCAGCTCCACATCGAGTCGAGCGGGCAGCTGTGCATCTACTGCGGCGCCTGCGTCGGGATCTGCCCGCTCAACTGCATCTACCTCGACGAGACCCGGATCACCTTCGACGAGCGGATCTGCACCCGCTGCGAGATCTGCGTCAAGGGCTGCCCGGTCGGCGCGATCGAGATCGGGTAGGGAAGGGCGCCGCTCGGTCGGGGTTCGGAGGGAGGCGATGGTGCAGGATCGGACGACGGATGTCCTCGTCGTCGGGGCCGGCCCGGCCGGCTCGATGACCGCGAAGTGGGCCGCGCGCCACGGGGCGAAGGTCCTCCTGATCGAGAAGCGCCAGGAGATCGGCAGCCCGGTCCGCTGCGGCGAGGGGATGAGCAAGGCCTGGCTCTCCGAGGTCGGCATCCGGCCCGGCCCGTGGGTCAACCTCGAGGTCGAGGGGGCCCGGATCTACTCCCCCCGCGAGCAGTGCTTCGAGATCAACGAGAAGCACGCCGGCAACGAGGTCGGCTACGTCGTCGAGCGCGACGGCTTCGACAAGGCCCTCGCGATCGACGCGGCGAACGCCGGCGCCGAGATCCTCCTGAAGACCGCCGCGACCGGCGTGCTGAAGGAGGGCGGCCGGGTCGTCGGCGTCCGAGCGAAGCAGTTCGGCGAGCCGTTCGAGATCCGGGCGAAGGTCACCGTCGGCGCCGATGGCTTCGAGAGCCAGATCGGTCGGTGGGCCGGGCTCCCGACAAACATCGCGACGCGGGACATGGACAGCTGCCTGCAGTACCGCATGACGAACGTCGACTGCGACACCCGCTACTGCGACTTCTACCTGGGCGAGGTCGCCCCCGGCGGCTACGTCTGGGTTTTCCCGAAGGGCGAGGGGCTCGCCAACGTCGGCATCGGCGTCCAGCTGAGCAAGATCCGCGGGACCGCCGAGCCGCGGAAGTACCTCGACGCCTGGATCGCGAAGCATCCGGGCTACGCCAAGGGCAAGACGATCGACGTGGTCGGCGGCGGGGTCTCGATCTCCCAGCCGGTCAAGCAGTCGGTCGCCGACGGGATCATGCTGGTCGGGGATGCGGCCCGGATGATCGACCCGCTCACCGGCGGGGGGATCGCCAACGGCTGCATCGCCGGCAAGATCTGCGGCGAGGTCGCCGCCCAGGCGGTCCACGCGGGCGACAGCTCGAAGGCGTTCCTCGACCGCTACGAGAAGGGCTGGCGGGCGAAGCTCGAGGAGAAGCTCCTGAGGAACTGGTACGCGAAGGAGAAGCTCTGCACCCTCTCCGACGCGACGTTCGACAAGATCATCGACGCGCTCCAGGGCGTCCGGCTCGAGAAGCTGAGCGTCCACAACATCCTCAAGGCGGTCCACGAGAAGTACCCCGAGGTGACCAAGGAGTTCGAGGCGTTCCTCTGAACGCCCCCTGGCCCGTCCCCCACCATGCCCGGCGCCCCGAACCGCCCCCCGGACCTCTCCTCCGCCGCCCCGCCGGCCCCCGACGCCGGGGCCGGCCCGGCCGCCCCCGCGGCCGCCGGAGCGCCGGCGCCCCCGGCGGAGGCGCCGGGGTCGGCGGTCCTCCGACGCCTGGTCGCCAGCCGGATCGCCCTCTCGCTGGATCTCTGGAAGGGGGCCCCGAGCCCGGAGCTCCTCCGGCCGCTCGCGCAGGCCGAGGCCGCCTACGCCCACGGGGAGTGGCGGGAGGCCCAGGAGCACCTCGACCAGCTCTCCGTCCGCTTCGCGGAGCCCCGCTGGCCGACGCTGCCCGTGCCGTTCCGCGAGCTGCGGGTCTCGATCCCCCCGCCCCAGCCGCCGCACTGGGATCCCGACTACGCGCTGAGCCCCCCCGAGCGGGAGGCCCGGCGGGCCCGCCGCGCCGCGGAGACCCAGATCGCGCTCCTGCGGGCGAGCGTCGCCTGGGCGGCCCAGCACGGGATCGGCCTCGGCGGGGCCGAGGCCGGGATCGACGCCGCGGTCCGAGCCTTCGAGTCGGGCGGCGAGCCGGCCGCCCTCTCCGCCGCGACCGAGCCCGCCTGGCAGGCCCTCTACCGCGCGGTCCCCGCGCCGAAGGCGGCGGGGCCGGCGGCCCGTCCCCCTCCATCCCCCGCGGCCCAAGAACCCGGGGCCGACGCGTGAGCGCCCCGGACGACGGCGACGGGCCGCGGCGCCCCCGGCCGGTCCGCCGCGACGAGGGGGAGGTCACGAACTGGCCCCGAGGGCTCGCCGGCTACGTCCCCCGGCCCGAGGCGCCGGACCAGGGACCGCCGGGCGCCGAGGAGGACCGGGTCGCCCAGCGGATCGTCCTCGCCTGCCGCCTCACCGCGCTCGCCCGCTCCGCGGGGAGGGACGACCCGGGATGGGACGAGGAGATCCGCCGGGCCCGGGAGGCGTATGCCCGCGGCGACCGCAAGGAGGCCCGGGCGCGGACCGAGGCGGTCCTCGCCCGGCTCGGCACGTCGGACCCCCGGCAGGCTTAGAAGCCGGCGGGTGCATCGGGAGCCGATGCCCGCACCGAGGTTCGGGACCTTCTCGATCGTCGCGGTCGACCGCGACCGGACGACGTGGGGCGTCGCGGTCCAGTCGAAGTTCATCAGCGTCGGTTCGGTCGTGCCGTGGGCGCGGGCCGGCGTCGGCGCGATCGCGACGCAGGCCTACGCGAACGTCCGCTATGGACCCGAGGGGCTCGCGCTCCTCGCCGACCCCTCGATCGGGGCCCGCGAGGTCGTCCGGCGCCTGACCGAGGCCGACCCGAGGCGGGCCGAGCGGCAGCTCGGCGTGGTCGACCGGCGCGGCGAGGCCGCCGCCTTCACGGGCGAGAAGTGCATGGACTGGGCCGGCCACGAGGTCGGCGACGGCTTCGCCTGCCAGGGGAACATCCTGGTCGGCCCGTCGGTCGTCCGCGCCATGGCCCGGGCGTTCGAGATGACGCCGGGAGATCTCCCCGAGAAGCTCCTCGCCGCGCTCTCCGCCGCGCAGAAGGAGGGCGGGGACCGCCGCGGCATGCAGTCCGCCGCGCTGCTCCTCGTCCGGGAGAAGGGCGGCTACGACGAGGGGTCGGACCGGTGGGTCGACCTCCGGGTCGACGACCATCCCGCGCCGATCGAGGAGCTCAAGCGGATCTTCCAGCTCTACGACCTCACGATGCTGAGCCGGGAGGACCCGGCGACGCTCCTCCCGATCGAGGGGGAGCTCGCCCAGCGGCTCCAGCACGATCTGGGGGTGCTCGGCTACTACCTCGGCCGGCGGACGGGCGCCTGGGACGAGACGTGCCAGGCGGCGTTCGTCAAGTTCCTCCACGAGCACAACTTCGAGACCAAGCTCCGGGACGACCGGAAGGTCTGGCCGTCGATCGTCCGCTACCTCCACGAGCTCGCGGAGGCGGAGGTCGCCCGCCGGACCCGGACCGCCCCGATCGAGCCCGGAGCGCTCGAGCGCGGCCCGGGGGCCGCCGCCGCGAAGACCGGCGGGGGAGGAGGGGGACCATCGCCGAAGAAGGGGGCCGGCGGCCGCCGCTCCGGCTGACGGTCGAGCTCCGCCGCTCCTATCCGGACGGCCGGAGCGCCGACGCGATCGCGCGGGCGGTCCGGGCCGACAATCCTCCGGGGATCGGCCTATCGGTCGACGGCCCGTCGCTCACGATCCGCATCGAGGCGGCCAGCCCGGCGAGCGCCCGGGCGACGCTCGAGGACCTCCTCGCCTGCCTCCAGGCCGCCGAGCGGGCCGTCGGCATCCCGCGCTGACCGGAGGGGGGGCCTGCGGCGGATGGCCGGCGGTCCCTATCCCTCCGTCGCCGCCCGCGGCGCGGAGCGGCGCTACGCCGCCGCGCTCGGCGTGACGGTCGCCGCGATCCTGAGCCAGTACTTCGTCCCGGTGCTCTTCCCGGCCGCCGCGGCGGTCTACGGCAATCTCGGGGCGGCGCTTTTCATCGTCTACGGGATCCCGATCGCGGCGTTCGCCGTTCTCGTGGGCGCGGGCCCGATCGCCCGCTGGCGGCTCCGCATGGCCGAGGCGGCCTGGCAGGGCCTGCGCTGGTACGGGGCGATGATGGTCCTCGCGCTCGTCGTCACGGTCGCGATCGCCGCGGTGTACGCCGTCCTCGATCCGGGGGCGCTCGCCCTGCTCAACCGCCCGAACCCGGCGCTCCAGGCGGCGGCCGGGAATCCCTGGTTCTTCGTCGGCTTCTCCTTCGTGGTCGGGGCCGTCGAGGAGACGATCTTCCGCGGGTGGGTCTTCGGGTTCTGGTCGGGCCGGCGCGCCGGGTGGGTCGCGCCCGCGATCCTCTCGAGCGCGCTCTTCGCCGGCCTGCACCTCTACTACGGGACGACCTACGGGATCGCCTCGCCGCTGATCTTCCCCCAGCTCGTTTTGGCGGGATTCGCCTTCGCCGCGACGTTCGAGGCCTCGGGCGGGAACCTGGTCGTCGTCGCCCTGCTCCACGGGGCCCTGGACGCCTCCGCCTACCTCACGCTCATCGACACCCCGGTCGCCCTCGGCCTCCGCTACGGGCTCATCGCGGTCGGATTCGCGGTCGCGCTCGCCGACGCGGCGATCCGCTCGCGCCGCGGGGGCCGGCTCGGGATCGCGGAGGGGCGGCGAACCCCCGCGCTGCCGTGGCGGCCCGCCCCCGTCCCTCCCGATAGGCCTATGTAACGGGCGCCGGTCGGGCGGCGATGGCCGCCCCGCCCGACGACGCCACGCTGCGCGCGATCCTGACGAGGGCCCGGACGATCGCGATCGTCGGGCTCTCCGACAAGCCGGAGCGCGACTCGAACGAGGTCGGCCGCTACCTTCAGGCGCAGGGGTACCGGATCGTCCCGGTCAACCCGTCGCTCTCCGAGGTCCTCGGCGAGCGGGCCTACCCGAGCGTGACGGCGATCCCTCCGGAGAGGACGATCGACATCCTCGACATCTTCCGCCGCAGCGACCAGGTCCCGCCGATCGTCGAGGAGGGGCTCGCGCGGCACGTCCCGGTCGTGTGGATGCAGCTCGGCGTGGAGAACGCCGGAGCGGCGGCGTCGGCCCGGGCCGCGGGCGCGACCGTGGTCGAGAACCTCTGCATCATGCAGCAGCACCGCCGCCTGCGGATCCCCCCGAAGGCCCCGGGCGCCGCGTAAGACCCCTCCATGGCCGCGAGCACCCCCGGGAATCCCCCGTCCGCCGGGCCGGTCCCGGGGGCTTCCCCCTCCGCCCCACCGGCGCCCCCGCGCACGGGCGCGTACCGGGAGGTGGGGGTCGTGCGCCACGCGAGCCTACGGGCCGCGCGCTACCGGCTCAAGGGGGAGGCGAAGATCCTCGGCGAGGTCGACGTCGGGGAGCTCGAGGTCGTCGGGCTCCTCGTCGTCGGCGGCCGGCTCCGGGTCGACCGGGCCCGCGTCGGGGGGACGATCGAGGTCGCCGGCGCGGCGGAGGCGGCCGAGTCGATCGCCGTCCGCGGCACGGCCCGCTTCGCCGGCCCCCTGGCGGCCCCGTCGCTCTCCGTCCGGGGGACGGCGCGGGCCCGCGCGGGACTCCGAGTCCCCGGCCTTTTGGACCTGGACGGCACGGCGGAGATTGTCGGGGAGGCCGCGGCCGGCCTCGCCCGGCTCACCGGGCGGATCGAGCGGATCGACCGGCTGGTGGCCCGGGAGGTCGACGGCCGCTTCGAGGGGGACGGCCGCATCGGACGGATCGAGGCGGGGACGGTCTCGCTCTCCCCGCGCCAGGCCCTCCGCCTCCCGGTCGACGTGCCGTTCCTGGCGCCGAAGGCGACGCTCGCGGTCGAGCGGATCGACGCCGAGAAGGTGGCGCTCGAGGGGGTCGAGGTCCGCTACGTCAGGGCCCCGCAGATCGTCCTCGGCCGGCACTGCCACGTGACCGCCGTGGAAGGGACCGTCGTCCGGCGCGACCCGACCAGCGTGGTCGGCTACGAGTCCCGCAGCCCCCCGCCCCCCGGCCTCTTCCGCTGAGGGGGGGCCCCGCTCGAGCCGGGACGATTTATCCCGGAGGGATCGTCCCCGGCCTCCGATGGCGACGGAGGAGAGCCCCTCGAGCGGCGCACCGCCGCCGACCGCCCTCCAGCGGACGGTCGCCGAGTACTGGGCCCGCACCGGCGTCGTGGAGCGGGCGCTCGCCGACCGGCCGGGGGCCCCGCCGTTCCGCTTCACCGAGGGTCCCCCGTCCGCGAACGGCCGCCCCCACGCGGGCCACCCGATCGCCCGGACGATGAAGGATCTCCAGCTGCGCTACCGCCGGATGCGCGGGATGCGGATCGTCTCGCCGATGGCCGGCTGGGACTGCCATGGCCTGCCGGTGGAGATCGCCGTCGAGCGGAAGCTCGGCCTCAGGTCCGTCAAGGAGATCGAGGCGTTCGGCGCCGACCGGTTCTGCGAGGAGTGCCGCGGCATCGCCCTCGAGGTCGCCGGCATCTGGGAGGAGATGAGCGGCCGGCTCGGCTACTGGCTCGACTACCGCCATGCCTACTACACCATGGCGGCCCCGTACATCGAGAGCGTCTGGTGGTCGCTCCGCCAGCTCTTCGACCGGGGCCTGCTCTACCGCGGGCACTACGTGCTCCCCTACTGCCCCCGCTGCGAGACGTCGCTGAGCTCGCACGAGGTCGCCCAGGGCTACCGCGAGGTCGAGGATCCCTCAATCACGGTCCGCTTCCCGCTCCGCCGGGAGCCGGGGGCGCCCGCCCGCGACCTCCTCGTCTGGACGACGACCCCGTGGACCCTGCCGTCGAACCTCTTCGTCGTCGCCCGGGCGGACCTCGAGTACTCGGTCGTCCGGGAGCCGGACGGGCGCGAGGTCGTCCTCGCCACGGAGGCGATCCCCCGCTGGTTCACGGATCCGCCCGCGGTCGTCGAGCGGCTGCGGGGGGAGGCCCTCGCCGGCCTCGAGTACGCCCCGCCGTTCGACGCGGTGCCCCCCGGGCCGGGCCGGTTCCGCGTCGTCCTCGACGCGATGGTCGACGCCGCGGAGGGGACGGGACTCGTCCACGGGGCGCCGAGCTTCGGTGCCGACGACTACCGCGTCGGTCAGCGAGAGGGTGCCGGCACGTTCGACCCGCTGACGAGCCGGGGGGTCTTCACCGACCGGGTCCCGCTGGTCGCCGGCCGGCCGTTCAAGGCCGCCGACCCGATCCTGATCGCCGACCTCGACCGCCGCGGGCTCCTCTGGCGTGTCGGCACGATCCGCCACACCTACCCGTTCTGCTGGCGCTGCGAGTCGCCGCTCCTCTACCGGGCGCTCGACTCCTGGTTCGTCCGCACCTCGGCCGTCGCCGAGCGCCTCGTCCGCCACAACGGGGAGGTCGCGTGGATTCCGGCGCACCTCAAGGCCGGCCGGTTCGGCAACTTCCTTGCCGAGGCGAAGGACTGGGCCCTCTCGCGGAGCCGGTTCTGGGGCACGCCGCTCCCGATCTGGCGCTGCCCGGACGGCCACGCAACGTGCATCGGCTCGTTCGCCGAGCTCGCCGAGCGCTGGGGCCGCCCGCTCCCCGACGGGTTCGACCCGCACCGCGTCGGCGTCGACCCGATCGCCTTCCCGTGCCCCACCTGCGGCGCGGAGGCCCGGCGCGAACCGTACACGATCGACGTCTGGTACGACAGCGGGGCGGCCCCGTTCGCCCAGTACCACTACCCGTTCGAGCCCGGGCCGTTCGACCCGGCCGAGCCGCTCGACTACGTGGCGGAGGGGATCGACCAGACCCGGGGCTGGTTCTACACCCTGCTCGTCCTGGCGACGGCCCTCTTCGACCGGCCGGCGTTCAAGGTCGCGCTCGTCAACGGCCACTCGCTCGACGACCTCGGCAAGAAGATGAGCAAGTCGAAGGGGAACGTCCTCGACCCCCTCGCCCTGCTCGACCACCTCGGCGGGGACGCGCTGCGCTGGTACGTCCTGACGACGGACTTCACCGAGGGGCTCCGGATGAGCGAGGGGGAGATCCGCGCCGCGGCGGCCCGGACCCTCGGCCCGTGGACGAACGCCGTCGCCTTCTACGTGCAGAACGCGCGGGCCGACGGGCTCCCTCCGCACCGCGGCCGGCCGCGGACCGCGAGCGTCCTCGACCGCTGGATCCTCTCCCGTCTCGCCACCACGCGGCGGGAGGTCAGCTCCGCCCTCGACCGCTTCGACCCCCGGCCCGCCGCCGCGGCCCTGCGGGCGATGGTCGACGACGTCTCGACCTGGTACCTGCGGCGCTCGCGCCCCCGCTTCTGGGCGGCGCCGGGATCCGAGGCGCGGCGGGAGGCCCACGAGACCCTGGGCCACGTCCTCGCCGAGCTCGCGCTCCTCGCCGCCCCCCTGGTGCCGTTCACCGCCGAGTGGACCCACCAGGAGATCGCGGAGCGGCCGTGGGCCTCCGCGGAGGGCTCCGTCCACCTTGCCGCCTGGCCCGAGGAGGGACCCCCGCCGGATCCGGCCCTGGAGGAGGGGATGCGCGAGCTCCGGGCGCGCGTCGAGATCGGCCGGGAGCTCCGCCAGCGGGCCGGCGTCCGGGCCCGGATCCCGCTCCCCGCGATCGCCTTCGCCGGCGCCCCGCCGCCCGCCCTCGCCGCGCTCGGTGCGGAGGGGGAGGCCCTCCTCGCCGAGGAGCTCAACGTCCGGGAGGTCCGCTGGGTCCCCTCGCCCGCGCCGATGGAGTTCCCCGAGGAGGACTGGGTCGCCCGGACCGAGGGAGGGGCCGTCGTCGCCGCGCTGACCCGCCGCCCGACCCCCGAACTCCTCGAGGAGGGGATGCTCCGCGAGGCGCTGCGGCGGATCCAGGAGGGCCGCAAGGAGGCCGGCCTCCGCTTCACCGACCGGATCGCCCTCCTCCTCGCCGCCGATCCGCCGCTGCGGGCGATCCTCGCCCGCCATCGCGAGACGATCGCCCGGGAGGCGCTCGCCGACGCCGTGGACCTCGCCGGGGAGGGGCCGCCCGCCTCCGCCGCCGAGGGGGAGCCGGGCCGCCTCTGGGAGTTCGACGGCCACCGGCTGCTCGTCCGGATCCGCCCGGCGGGGCCCGAGGCTCCGGCGGCCCATCCGCCACCGCCCGCCCCGCCGGCACGGGCCCCCGCCGCCGGGACGGGGGGTCCTCCCGTCAGTCCCCGGGCCCGACCGGCCCGCCGGGCGAGCGCTCGGCCCAGACCGAGGCGCCGAACCGCTCCAGCCGCACCCCCGGCCCCCGCCAGGCGCCGGGGGGGAGGCCGGCCTTCTCGCAGACCCCCTCGAGGAAGGCGGCCGCATCCCAGCCCTGCTCGACGGCGACCTGCGGCAGGAGCAGCCCGTCGGCCCCGCCGGGTCCGTGCACGATCAGCCCATCCTGTCCGACCACGACGGCCGCGACGATCGCCTCGGCGTCGCCCGGCGCGGCGGCGATCGGCTCGGGCGGCGTGAGCAGGGAAACCTCGACGACGACCCGCCCGAGCTCCGCGGCACCTACGGGGGGGAACCGCGGGTCGTCCCGCGCCGCGGCGACGGCGGCCTCCTCGATCGCCCGGCCGCGGGGGAGGATCGGCCGGGGGAACCCGATGCAGCCCCGCAGAGCCCCCTCCGGATAGCTCCGCACCGTCACGAAGACCCCCGCGCGCTCCAGCCAGAACCCGGGCGGGACGCCGGCGGCGGCCTCCTCGCCCGGCGGCCCTTGGGCGGCCGGCGCCCCGAGGGCGCGGGCGATCGCCCGTCGGGCCCGTCGTACCGCCTGCGCGCCCGCCGCCGGCGGCACGCCGACCGGGGCGGGGCTCCCGCCCGGCTCAGTCATCCTCGGCGACCGGCAGGGCGGCGTTCGACCCCGGGCTCGGGGGCAGCGCGACGTCGAGCTCGGCGATCCGGCGCATCGCCTCCTCGCCGCGGGGGGTGATCCGGTAGGTCTCGCCGTCATGGGCGAGCAGGCCGTCCTCGACCAGGCGGCGGAGGTGGAAGGCAAGCTTCGGGGAGTCGTCGATCCCCGCCGCCCGCATCGCCTCGCCGAACGTCGTCGGGCCCCGGCCGGCGCGCTCGAGGACCGCCCGGCGCATCGGGTTCGCGAGGGCCTCCAGGGTCTGCCGGGTCTCCTCCGACGCGACGGCGGCGGCGAGGGCCCGTGCCGCGCCGCCGGTCAGACGGGCCGGATCGAACGTGACGACGAACGGACCGTGGCCCCGCATCGCATCGGAGGCCTGCCGCAGGATCCCGACGATGTCGGCGCGGCGGTGGCCGGCGAGGAGGCGGTCGGCCCCCTCGACCAGGACAGCGCCGGCCGGATGCGCGGAGGCGAAGGAACGGACCTCCTCGAGCAGGCGCGACGGCGCCTCCGCCGGCAACGGGAGGACGGTCACCCCGGCCTCGCGGCCGTCGGCCGGAGGGAACGGGGTGATCCAGAGCAGGGGGCGGGGGTTCGGGTCCCCGCCGGCCCACCGGCGGATCCATCGGCGGACCTCCCGGCGGCCCGGGGCCGGCCCGCGGGCGCGGAGCTGGTCGGCGGCGAGGGCGAGGACCCTCTGGATCGCCTCGAGCCGGAACGGCTTGCGGACGTAGTCGAACGCCCCCTCCTTCATCGCCTCGACGGCCGTCTCGACCGTCGCGAAGCCGGTGACGACGACGACGAGCGTCTCGGGCCAGCGGGCCCGGACGGTCCGGACGAGCTCCAGGCCCCCGTGGCGGGGCATCTTGAGGTCCGTGAAGACGACGTCGTAGTCCTCCTGCTCGAGCGCCTCGACCGCGTGGGGGACGGAGGAGACCGCGCGGGCGGTGTGGCCGTCGGCGGAGAGGAGCTCGGCGAGCTCCTCGCGGAAGACCGGATCGTCGTCGACGACCAGCAGCCGCACGCCGACCGGACCGGCGGGGGGGGTCTTAGCCGTTCCCCGTCCCCCCGGCGGGGGGCCCCCGCGGGGGCTCGGGGGAGAGCGGGAGGCGGATCTCGAAGGCGGTCCCCGGGCCGTCGGGGTTCCGCAGGGCGCGGATCGTCCCGTGGTGGCTCTGGACGATGCCGTGGCAGATCGCGAGGCCGAGGCCCGTCCCGCGGCCCTCCGGCTTGGTCGTGACGAACGGCTCGAACAGGTGCGCGAGGACCCGCTCGGGGATCCCCGGGCCCGTGTCGGCGACCGTCACGACGGCGTCCGGCCCGTCGGCCCGGGCCTCGACCACGATCCGCCGCGGGCCCCCGTCGGTCCGCTCCGCGATCGCGTCGTAGGCGTTCGTCAGCAGGTTCGTGAGCACCTGCACGAGCTGGCCCCGGTCCCCCGAGAGGACCAGCGGGACCCCGCCGAGGCGGACCCCGAGGTCGGCCTCCCCGGCCCGCTTGCCCTCGACGAAGTCGATCGCGGTCCGGACGACCTCGCGGAGGTCGACCGGGCCGAACCGCGGTTCGGAGCGGCGGGCGAAATCGAGCAGCCCGCGGACGATCCGGGCCGCGTGGTCGACCTGCGCGACGATCGTGTCGATCCGTGCCTGGGCCCAGGGGTCGGTGGTGCGCCGGCGCAGGCTCTCGGCGACGAGCATCACGTTCGCGAGCGGGGTGTTGATCTCGTGGGCGACCCCGGCGGCGAGCTGGCCGATCGACGCGAGGCGATCCGGATGCGCGAGGCTCGCCTCCCACTGCCGTCGCTCGGAGAGGTCGACCGCGACCCCGACGTAGTGCGTCGTCCGGCCCGCCGGGTCCTTGACGGCGGTGACCGTCAGGAGGACCGGCCGCTCCCGGCCGTGCCGGTCGCGGTTGAGGATCTCCCCGCTCCAGTGCCCCTTCGCCGGATCGAGCAGGTCCGCCCACATCCGCTCGTAGACCTCCGGCCGGGTGTGCCGGCTCCGGACGAGGTTCGGCCGGCGGCCGATGCACTCCTCCCGGCGGTAGCCGTAGATCCGCTCGAACGCCGGATTGACGTCAAGCAGGACCCCCCTCGCGTCGGTGATCTCGATCGCGTTGGTGCTCGTCAGGAACGACTGGTAGAAGATCGCCGCCCGGGCGTCGTCCTCCGTGCGCAGCGGCTCCTGCGCGATCACCAGCCAGCGCCGCGGCGGCGCCGCGTCGAGCGGGCGCAGCTCGACCTCCACCTCGCGCCGGGGGGTCCCGGAGGGACCGGGCACCGGGGCCCGCCGGCGCAGCCCGCCCTCGCCCGGTCCGTCCCACAGGGCGGCGAGCTCCGCCGCGGGGACCCCGGGCAGCTCGGCGAGCCGCCGGCCGGGCTCGGCCCGGCCGGGGCCGACGAGCTCCGCGAGCCGCGGATTCGTCCAGAGCACGGTCCCCTCCGCGTCGGTGATCGCGAAGCCGACCGGCGCGCCGGCGACCAGGCGGTCGAGCTCCTCCCGGGGGATCATGCGGCTCGGGGACCCCTTCTCCCGTCCCTCCCACCGGGCCGGGCTACGAAACCCCTTCGATGGTCGGCTTTGTCAAGCCGGCCTGACCCCGGGGATTTGAACGGGGCGCCCATCGCCCGGCCATGGCCGTCCCGATCGTGGTCGTGGGCGAGACCCCGAGCCTCGGGGAGGCCCTCGCCGGCCTGCTCGGCGTCGAGGGGTATCCGGTGATGGTCGTCCCCGACGCCCGGTCGGCACGCGATGTCCTTGCCGACCGGCGCATCGGCGCCGGTCTGCTGATCGCCGCGGCGAACGCCGAGAGCTCCCCGACGGCCGCCGCCTGGGTCGCGGGCGACTTCGGCCCCCGGCCGCTCCTCGTGGTCGGGCGGCGCCCCGTCCAGGTCGGCCCCGGGGCCCCGGACGGGTTCCACCTCGTCCCCCTCCCGCTCCAGGGGGAGGATCTCCTCCGGGCGGTCCACGCCCTGACCGGTCCCCCCGGGCCGGCCGACCGGACGGCGGCACAACCGTTATAGGCGGCCGGGCCCCGCGGCGTCCCGATGCCGTTTCCGGAGGCGGTGCACCGCCTTCTCGACAAGAAGATCTGCATGAACTGCTCGGCGCGCAACCCGCCCCGGGCGGTCCGCTGCCGCAAGTGCGGCTACAAGGGCCTCCGCCCAAAGTCCCGGGAACGCTCCGGCAAGACCCAGTAGGCCCCCTTCGGCCCCGCCTCCTCCGTCCGGTGGGACGTGGGTCGGGGCCGGTCAGCCCCGGGCGCGCCGCTCCGCCCGGGCCGCCGCCGCGGCGGCGCGGCGCTCGGCCCGCCACTCGCGCTCCAAGAGGATCCGCTTCGCGAAGAGGAAGCGGAGGTTCTTCTGCCCGTCCCTCCAGCTCGAGAGCTTCGGAGCGCCCCAGCGCTCCCCGTAGCGGATCGGGACCTCCCGGACGCGCAGGCCATGGATGAGCGCCTCGATCTTGATCTCCTCGCTCATCGGCATCCCGTCCTGCGTGAGGTGGATCCTCCCGAGGATCTCCCGGCGGAAGACCCACATGCCGCTCTGGCTGTCGCGCAGCCGGCCGTCCGGCAGCCCGGCGACCCAGCGGCGGTAGGCGAGGTTCAGGGAGAGGTTCAGGATCCGGTTGCCGATCCGGTGCTCCGTGGTCATCGCCCGCCGGTCGACCCCGCTGAGGCGGTCCGTCGTGAGGAAGTCGAGCCCCTCGTCGAGCAGCAGCCGGACCAGCGCCGGGATCGCCTCCACCGGGTACGACGCGTCGCCGTCGGCGGTCGCCACGATCTCCCCGGTCGCCTCCCCGAAGCCGGTCATGTAGGCCCTCCCGTAGCCGCGCCGGGGCTCCCGGACGACCCGCGCCCCCGCCGCCTCGGCCCGGGCGATCGTCCGGTCGGTGGACCGGCCGTCGACGACGAGGATCTCCCAGGCGATCGGGTCCGAGGCGAAGGCCGTCCGGTTCGCCGCGTCGGCGGCGGCCCGGAACGTCCCGATCACGTGGGCGATCGACTCCTCCTCGTTGAGGGTCGGGATGACGAGGCTCGCCCGCATTCCCGGTCCCAGTCGGCCAACCCTTAAACCCATGACCTCTGGCCGGACGGATGCCGCAGACCCTCCGCCACGGCGCCGCCCGCCGCCGGGCCTGGGGGACGTTCCCGACGACCGCCGACATGGGCCTGTGGGCCCGGGGGAGGGACCCCGCCGAGCTGTTCGAGGCGCTCGGACTCTCGCTCTTCGCCGCGATGACCGACCTCAGGACGGTCCGCCCGCGGGAGGAGCGGGCGGTCGACGCGTCGGGGACCGACCCGGTCGCGCTGGCTGTCGCCTACCTGCAGGCGCTCCTCGCCCTCGCCGACGGCGACGGCTATCTCGCCCGCTCGATCCGGGTGCGGACGCTCGGGGACCCCCCGACTGCCCTCCTCGCCGCCGTCCGCGGGGAGCCCCGGGACCCCGCCCGGCATCCGGGCAAGGTCGAGATCAAGGCGATCACCTGGCACGCCGCCCAGGTCGACCTCGCCCGCGGCCGGGCCCGCCTCATCGTCGACATCTGATCCGCGACCGGGCGGCGGTGCCGTGGGGGGAAGTTCCCGCACCGGGACGCCGCTATGGCATCGCGTCGACGATCGCCCGGAGCGAGGCCCCCGGCGGCGGCCGCCGGCCGGCCCGCGCAAGGACCTTCTCGAGCGCGGCGAACGTGACGAGGAGGTCCGGCCAGTCGGCGATCCCCATGTGGCCGATCCGGAAGATCTTGCCGGTGAGCTGCCCCTGGCCCCCCTGCAGCAGGACGTGGTAGTCCCGCTCGAGCGCCTTGCGGACCTCGGCGTCGCCGAGGCCGGGGGGGTTGCGGATCGCCGTCACGGTGTCGGAGGCGTGCCTCGGGTCGGCGAAGAGCTCGAGGCCGAGGGCCGCCACGGCGGCCCGGGTCGCCTCGGCGAGCCGGTGGGTCCGCGCCAGCCGGGCCCCGAGACCCCCCTCCTCCTTCAGGAGGACGAGCGCCTCCCGCAGCGCGAGGAAGAGCGGGACGGCGGGGGTCCATGGGGTGTCGTTCTTCTCGAGGGAGGCGACATGCGCCGCAAGGTCGAGGTAGAAGCTGCCCGGATGGAGCGCCTTCGTCGCCCGCTCGGACAGGTGCACGAGCGCGAGCCCGGCGGGCGCGGCGAGCCCCTTCTGGCTCCCCGCGACGATCGCGTCGATCCCCCACTCGGCGACCGGGCAGGGGATGCCGGCGATGGCGCTGATCCCGTCGACCAGGAAGAGGGCGCCGGAGCGCCGGACGTCCGGCGCGATCGCCCCCAGGTCGTTGGCGAGGCCGACGCTCGTCTCGTTGTGGACGGCGCAGACGGCGGTCACGTCGCCCGTGGCGAGCTCGGCCCGGACCGCCTCGGGCGGGATCGCCTGGCCCCACGGGGCGGTCAGGGTCGTCACGTTCGCGTGGTAGCGGCGGACGATCGCGTCGCTCCGCTCGCCGAAGTTCCCGTTCGACAGGACGAGGACACGGCCGTCCTTCGGCAGGAGGGAGGAGTACATCGCCTCGAGGCCGGCGGTGCCGCTGCCGGAGAGGACGACGGAGGCGCCGGAGGGCCCGAAGAGCATCGGGAGGAGCTCCCGGATCTCCGCCACGACACCGTGGAAGAACTCGCCGCGGTGGTTGACGCTCGGCATCGCCATCGCCCTTTGGACCCGGGGGTGGATGCGGACCGGACCGGCGATGAGGAACGTCGCGGTCTCGGGGTCGACGCTCATGGGCGGGCCTCCGTCGCCGGCGACGGCGCCGGCAGGGGCACCGAAAAGCGCACCGGCTCGCCTCGCCAGGCGCGCAGCACCTCGTCGGCGACGAGCGCGCCGGCGCGGCGCTGGGCCTCGTGCGTCGAGGCGCCGATGTGCGGGGTCGGGATCACGCGCGGGTGCTGCACGAGCTCCGAATCCATGGGCGGCTCCGTGTCGAAGACGTCGAGCGCCGCGCCGCCGAGCCGCCCCGAGGCGAGCGCCGCCTTGAGCGCCGCCGGGTCGACCAGGGTGCCGCGCGCGACATTGATGAGGAACGCCCCCGGACGCATCCGGGCGAAGGCATCGGCGTCGAGGAGGTGGCGGTTCGCGTCGGTCGCCGCCGCGTGGAGGCTCACGATGTCGGAGGAGGCGAGCAGCTCGGGGAGGGGGACGAGCCGGGTGCCGTCGTCCGTCGACCGGACGAACGGGTCGTGGGCGAGGAGGGTCACCCCGAACGGCCGCAGGCGGGCCGCCACCTCCCGGGCGATCCGGCCGTAGCCGACCAGGCCGACCGTGCGGCCGGCGAGCTCGCCGCCCCGGGTCCCCTTCGTCCACCGGCCCGCGCGGGTCGCCTCGATGCTCGGGTAGAGCTCCCGGACGAGCATCAGGGCGAGGGCGACGGTGAGCTCCGCGACGCTGACCGTCGCCGCGGTCGGGGCGTTGACGACCGTCACGGACCGGGCCGCCGCCGCCGCGAGGTCGACGTTGTCGACCCCGACGCCGGCCCGGGCGATCAGGCGGAGCCGGGGCGCGCGCGCCAGCAGCCGGGCGGTCACCTTCGTCCGGCTGCGGACGACCAGCGCCCAGGCGGTCGCGAGGGCGGCGTCGAGCGCCTCGGGGCTTGCGGTCGCGTCGGAGACCTCGACGCCGGCCCCGCGCAGGCGCGCGATCGCCTCCGCATCGATCGGGTCGGCGATCGCCACCGGGCCGGGAAGGGGAGGCATGCCCCCAGCGACCGGAGACGGGGGATTAAGCGCTTCGGGGCCGCGGCAGCCTACCGGACCTTCGGGACCGGGGTCCGGTCGAGGGCGGTCCGGACGATGTCCGGCCCGCGGATGCCGCGAATCCACGGCTCCGGCTGGACGGTGATCCGGTGCGCCAGCGCCGGAATGGCGAGGTCCTTGACGTCGTCCGGGACGACGTAGTCGCGGCCCGACGCGAGGGCCCGGGCCCGCCCGACCCGGAGCAGCGCGAGGGAGCCGCGGGGGGAGGCGCCGACCTCGACCCGGGCGTCGGCGCGCGTCGCCCGGACGAGGTCGACGACATACGCCTCGATCGACGGGTCGACCTCGACCGACTCGCTCGCCGCCTGCATCGCCCGGAACTCGCCGGCGCCCAAGGTCGCCGGCACCTCGGCCTCCTCGGTGCGGCGCTCCCGCCGCCGCCGCAGGATGAGGCGCTCCTCCTCGGGGGTCGGGTAGCCGACGCCCAACCGGAGGAGGAAGCGGTCGACCTGCGCCTCGGGCAACGGGTAGGTCCCCTCGAGCTCGAGCGGGTTCTGCGTCGCGAGGACGAGGAAGGGGCGCTCGAGCGGGTGCGTCGTCCGCTCGCTGGTCACCTGGTACTCCTGCATCGCCTCGAGGAGGGCCGACTGGACCTTCGGGGGGGCCCGGTTGATCTCGTCGGCGAGGACGATGTTCGCGAAGAGCGGTCCCGGACGGAAGGTGAACGACCCGTGCGCCGGATCGAGGACCTCCATGCCGAGGATGTCGTGCGGCAGGAGGTCGGAGGTGAACTGGATCCGCTGGTAGCTCAGGCCCAGCGCCCGGGCGAACGACTTCGCGAGGAGGGTCTTGCCGAGGCCGGGAAGATCCTCGAGCAGGAGGTGCCCGTCGGCGAGCAGGCCGACCAGGATCTGGTCGATCGCCTCCTCCCGGCCGACGACGGCGGAGTGGACCGCGGCGCGGACCCGCTCGATCCTCTCCCGCACCGCCGCGCCGTCCATCGGGGACGCCGACCTCCCGGTGCGGAGCGGGCCGGGGTATATGTACAACACCGGCGGCCGGGTATCCCCCGGCCGTAACGGTTCCGCCTCACGGCAAGGCCGACGCCCTCTCCGCGGCCTGACCCCGGCCGGGGACTGTCGGACCCCGGGGTTGTCCTCACGTCATCCCCTGCGGACGACCCGTCCGCGTCGGGTCAAGAGGGACCCTTCGTCGGGACCCGGACGGCCGCCGGTGGCGACCGCCGCCCGGGAGAGGGGCCCCCCGCTCAAAGTCCTTGCGGCGGGAGGACGGGGGCCCGTGCGGCCGCGGCCCGGACCCGCCGAGGGCTCACCGGACGGAGGGAGGGCGCTGGGGCGATCCCGCGACGGGCGGGAAGACCCAGCGGGCGATCGTCGCGATGACGAGCAGGATCGTGGCGGTCAGGAGGAGCGCGGCGAGCCCGATCTGGAGGTTCCCCGGGGGAAGGAGGATGCCGGAGCCGACCGCGATGAACAGGCCGAGCGCGGGAAGGGCGATGAGGTCGGCCGAGCGCCGCGCCGACCCCGGGCTCGCGTCCGGGCCGTCGGCGCACCAGAGGAGGAGCGCCAGGGCCGCCACGCCGGCGAGGACCTCGCCGACCACCGTGACCGGGGTGCCGACCGCGACGACCGCGAGGGCGATGCCGGCCGGCACGGGGAACGCCACCGAGCCGAGGCCGCGGCTCCCGAGCCGCACGATCGCCGCGGCGGCGATGCCGGCGACCGCGATCGCGATCCCGGCGACCGGCCCGGCGACGGTGTCCTGCGCGCCGAGCACGACGAGGACCGCCACGAGGAGGGCGAGCGGGCGCCAGCCGACCCGGGCGGCGAGGCCGGCCCCCTCCGGCGGGGCGTCCCTCCGGGGCCTCACGCGCGGCGGGGCCCTCCGAGCCCCTGCTCGAGGAAGCGGGCGAACCCCGCGAGCGACCAGTACTCCGCCCAGTCGACGACCGGCGCGTCCCGCCACGCCCGGGCGACCTGCTGGCGCCGCACGAGGCGGGCGATGCGGAGGACGAGCTCTGCGTCACGGGCGGGAAGGTCCGGCCCGAGCGCGACGAGCCCGGTCGGCGAGGGGCTCAGGACGATCGGCGGGAAGCCGCGCCGGCGCAGGTGGACCAGGAGCGCGAGGTTCGCGTCGTCGGCCAGCGAGCTCAAGACGATCGTCGTGACGCCGGGAGAGAACTGCCGGCGCAGCGCGACGGCCCCCCGTTCCACCGGGCCGCCCTGGGCGGCGACGTCGAGGCCGAGCAGGGTCTCGCGGATCCGGTACCGCTGCGTCCTCCCGCTGGCGAGCGGGATCGCCTGGACGAACTCGCCGAAGACGGCGAGGCCGACGCGGGCCTTGTCGTGGAGGAACGCCCCCGCGAGGCCGATCGCGGCCGCCCGCATGATCCCGAGCAGGCGCCGGTCCGCCTCGGGGCCGAGGGAGGTCGGCCGGGCGTCGACGAAGAGCAGGACGTCCCCCGTCCGTTCCAGCTGGAACTCGTTGACGTAGCGGCGGCCGGTCCGGGCCCATGCCCGCCAGTTGATCCGCCGCGGGGAGTCGCCGGGGAGCTCCGGCCGCAGCCCGAAGAACTCCCCGCTCTCCCCTACGGTCCGCGAGCGGTTGTCCCCGGGGAGGAGGATCGTCCGGCGCAGGTGCACGTCGCCGAGGCGGGTCACCTCGGGCGGGAACCGTTCGATCGGCAGGCTCCGGTCCTCGACCGGCAGCGGCCGCTCCATCAGGCCGAGGACGTCCCGCCAGCGGACCCGGGGCGGCAGGACCCGGGTGAGGATCGGCTCGGCGGCCCGCCAGGAGGCCCGGAAGCGGATCGTCGTCCCCTCCGCCTCGATCCGCGGGGGCTCGCGGTCGGTGAGTCCGGTCGGGCGGTAGATCGTCGTCTCGATGTCCCGGGGATCGATCCCCCGCGGCAGCTCGATCGTCCCGGCGACGTCGACGGTCCCCTCGCTCCCCTCCTCCGTCCAGGCGATCGGCAGCGGCGCGGAGGGACCGGGGTCGATCAGGAGCACCGCGATCGGGGCGAGGAGGAGAGGCACCGCGGCGAACAGGGGCAGCGGGTCGCGCGTCGCGACGGCAACGATCGCGAGGAACCCCGCCAGGGAGAAGAGCCCCCACGTCCGCGGGGTCGGCGAGAGGCGCGGGCCGTCCCCGGCGGCGGTCGGTGCCATCCCCCTAGATCTCCCGCTCGATCGCGCGGATCCGCCCCTCGAGGTAAGCCCGGAACTCCTCCGCCGGCAGGTGCGTGACCCGCCGCATCTCGGCGACCGGGGTCGACGGGAGGTCCGGCTTTGGCCCGTTCCGCTCGATCGAGTCGAGCGCCAGGACGACGGCCTCCCGCTCGAACGGCCCGCCCCGGAGCGCCGTCTCGATCTCGGAGGAGCCGAGGGGGTGGTACGTCGGCTCGACATCCACCGACGCCGGCGCGGAGCCGTCGACCGGCCGGCTCGCAAGGTAATGGGAGGCGCCGGCGAGGAGCGCGAGGGCGATCGCCACCGCCCCGGCCGCCTCGCCGACCGTCACGCTGGAGGGGAGCGCCACCGCGACGCCCGCCGCCGCGACCGAAAAGAGCAGGAGGACAACCGTCTGCGGGCTGATCGAGGTCACGGAGCCCCGGCCCCCCGGCGGTCGAGGTCGCGGATCGCCTCCCGGAACGTGGCGCGGGCCCGCTCCACGTCCTCCCGGAGGATCGGGTGGGTCGAGTAGCGGGCGAGCTCGAACAGGCGGGTGATCTCCGCGGCGCTCGAGGCCCGGACGCCGAGCCGGATCAGGTGGCGGCGGCGGATCTCCTCCGGCGTCGACGTGTCGAGATCGTCGGCAACCGGCGCGAGCCGGGCGAGCAGCTGCGCATAGAGCGCGACCAGGACCTCCCGCGGGTCCGACTCCTGCTCGAGCGCCTCGACCGCGGTGCTCAGCGCCGCCCGGACCGCCTGCCGGTCTGCGTCGTAGGACGGCTCCTCCTCCCGTCGTCGGAGCACGAGGCGGGTCGCGAGCAGCCCGACCAGGGCCAGGGCCCCCGCAATGAGGAGGTAGACCGCCCACGGGGGCGCCCCGAACGTCCCGCTCGGCGGGACGATCGTGCCGTTCGGGGAGCTCGTGTTCGTCCCGTTGTAGAGGAGGGTGCCGTTGCCGCCCTTGGTCGGCGTGATGATGGGGATCGCCGGGGCCCCGGAGAGGACCCGGGCCGCCGCGATGAAGGCGACCACGAGCCCGATGGTGACCAGGATCGTCACCACCATCCGGGTCGGCACCGGCATCGAGCCGTTGCGGGCCCGGTCGAGGATCATGAGCGCCAGGTAGGCGACGCCCAGTGCGATGATCCCCCAGCCGACGTAGGTGGCGATCGGCTGGGAGGTGTGGGTCGTCGCCCCGCCCCCGCTGACGACCGATCCCGTCAGGAACGCGGCCGCGGCGCCGACCAGGAGCCCGACCGCGAGGACGACGCACCACAGCCCGAGGTTGGGCGGGGTCGCGGTCTTGGCGGCGGCCGCCATGCCCTTCCCTATCCGATCCCCTCGTTATCCCCCTTTCCGGCGGCATCCCGACGGGCCGGGATGCGTTGGAAGGGCCCCGCGGCACCGTGGCCCGCCATCGACACCGCGAAGCGGCCGGATCGACGCGCCGGACGCCTCGCTCGTCGCCGGCGCAACCGGGACGAGGCTCCGTCGGGGTCCCCGGAACCGGGGAAGGCCGGTCTCACGCGGGGGAAGGTCTCCTGCCGAAGGGTCCGACCCGGAATCGGGAGCGGCCTTCGCCATCCCCTGGATTCTCCCCAGAGATGGGGCCGCCAGGCTGCCGGGCACGATCCCGTGCGTTCGGACTGCGGTCGGGTCGGTGACGGCCGTCCTTCCGGTCGGGCCCCCCGGTCCCAGCGCCCGATCCTCATCGGGCCGGCCGGAGGGTCCCTTGCGGGGCGGAGGGGGGGGTCGCCCCCACCACGCGACGCGGACGACGATCTAGTGACCGAACGCCTCGTCCATCGCCTGGACGATCGCGAGGAGGCCCGCCCCCGGCGTTCCGCTCGCCAAGGGCCCGGTGGGACCGATGTTGGTCGAGCAGGTCGTGGAGCTCAGGTTCTGCTGGTAGCTGACCTGCCCGGAGAAGGCCCCGACCGTGGCATTGTACATCGCCCCGGTGGTCCCCGTCCCGAGCGGGCTGCACGTCGTGAACTCTACCCCCCAGCTCGAGGGGAGGTTGAAGACCCCCGAGACCGAGATGTTGCCCAGGATCGCGTACTGGGCATTCGCGGTCGGGTAGACGCTCAGGAATGCCTGGGAGCCGCTCGCGACGGCCGCGGTGACCGCGGGGGTGTTCACGACCGCCGAGGAGATCCCTTGGACGTACCCCGACGCGAAGTACTGCGTGCACGCCCCGGAGACCGTCGCGAACACCGTGGCGGTGTTCGCCCCGGCGACAACGATCACGAACGTGCTGCCGACCTGGCCCAAGAAGACCCACGTCGCGGTCCCCGCGGTCACGGGCGCGGCAGACTCGAACGTCACCGACGTCGGTGCGTTCGGCACGGAGGTGATGGTGCATCCCGAGGTCACGTTGTTGAAGGTGGCCGAGGTCGTCGTCATCGAGGCGTAGTTGCCCACGCCGAGGGCGACGTAGGGGGTCCACGTCCCGCTTTGGTACGACTGGGCCGCCGACTTGGCGTTCTGCATCGCCGGGGTGAAGGTCGACGGCGCGTACGTCGCGCCGGTGCCGCCTCCCCCGCCCCCGCCGGGGTGGAGGTACGGGATCGGGAGGATTCCGGCGACACCGAGGCCGAGGACGACCGCGACGACCACGATCACCACGCCGACCGCGGCCCACAGGCCGCGGCGACGGGGGGGTGTCGGCGGCGGGATCGGCATCGTGGGAACGCCGGCGTTCCCGGCCGCGCTCGGGGAGGGCGGGCTCTGCTGCATGGACTCGAGGGAGCACGGGCCCTATTTAGTCGCTTGCCCAAGACGGCAACCGACATCCCCCCGGCCCGTCGGGCGGCCCGGAGGCCTCCGGGGAACGGTCGCGGGCCGGGAGGAACCCGTGGTCCGACCACGGCCGGCCGCCCGCCTCCCCCGGTCCGGTTCCGGAGCCGGGGCGGGTCCTATCCGCGGCGTCCTGCGCCGCCCGGCCGCCCGACTATCGGGACGGAGCGGGTCCGCCCCCACCGGATCCCGCGGGGGCGCCGGGCCCTCCGGGCGGAGGGTGGCGGAGGAGGTAGAAGCTTCGCCGCTCGTGATCGGCCCGGACGACGGCGAAGTCGTCGACGACGTAGCCCAAGTCGTAGGCGGCGCGGAAGGCGTCCCGGACCGCGTGCCGCCAGGTCCGCAGCGCCGCCGGCTCGTGCTCCCGCACCAGCGCGAGGTCGAACGGGATCTCGAGGTGCGCCGTCGGACCGGTCGGCTCCGCGACCTCCGTGGGGATGCGGATGCCGCTCTCCCCCGGCTCCGTCGTGACGATCGCCGAGGCGCCCGACCAGCGGGCGCGGTCGTCGTCGCCCGAGGGGAGCGTCCCGCCGAGGCGCTCGGCGACCCGGGGCTCCTGGATCGGCCAGACGACGAGCAGCCGGTCGGTCTCGGTCCCCTCGGGGGCGGGAAGGTCCTGCCGGCCGAAGTAGTGCGGGTAGTAGGAGGTCGGATGCGCGCCCAGGGACCGGATCGACAGGCGCGCGGCCTTGCTCTGCAGGGGGTCGATCGTCCAGCGGACCTCGTCGATTCCCATCGCGATCGCCTCCTCCCGGAGGTACCCCTGCAGGCGGTAGGCAACCCGGTGGTTCTGGTACTCCGGGCGGACCGCAAGGAGATGGGTGTACTGGTAGAGCCGGCGACCATCCCAGCCGAGGAAGCTCAGCGAGGCGCCGACCAGGTGGATGTCGACGAAGGCACCGAGGACGAGGCCCCCGTTGTCCTGCACGGCCCGCTGGAGGGACACCGGGGCGACACCGGGGGCCCCCGGGCCGGTCGCGAGCCGGTCGAGCTCCTCGAGCTGGCGGAACTCCTCCGGCTTGCCCAGCCGACGGAAGCGGAACGACGGCCCGGGCGACGGGGACGGGGAGGCGGCCATCGGTGTGGCACCGGGCGGGCGTACTTAACGGGGGACCGGGTCCGGGCCTCGCGGCCGCGGCGGGGCCCCGCCGGCCCCCTCAGCGCCGGATCCGGAGCTCGGCGCACTTGGCGAGGTACCGCTGCTCGTGGGCCGGCGTGAGGTCCCAGAGGAGCTGCTCGATCTCGGGGATGTTCCGGAGGAGCTCCGCCTTGCTCTTCGAGCGCATCAGCTCCTCGAACCGGCTTCGGGCGACCAGGTAGACCCCGACCAGGTAGCCCCCGATCAGGACGAGGATCGGGCCGAGCACGGCGAACCAGAGGTTCCAGTTCTCCCCCCCGAACCCGGTGCCGGTGACGGAGACGATCGCCGAGAACGGCCAGACCGATCCCAGGGGGGTGAAGGCGGCGAAGGCGAGCAGGGAGAGAAGGATCCCCGCCGCGAGGATGAACGCCGAGACCGGGAACCGCCAGATGCGGAACCATGCCCGGGCGCGCTGCGCGAGGGGGGGGACCCCGGGGGCCGCCATGGTGGGCCGGGGGAACGGCCGACTCTTATGAATCTACCTCGGGGGGCCCGCCGCGCGGGGCTCCTGGCGGGCGAACCGGCCGGGGGCCGGTCGGGCGGCGCTCCCCGGGGGCCGGGGCGGGAGGACGCGGTCGAACGTCGACCGGAGGCGGGCATAGAGGTAGCCGGAACCCCCGATGGCGAGGAGCAGCGCGACCGCCCCGGTCGCCGGCCCCGCGAAGTAGGGAAACGCCACAAGGAACAGGCCGGCAAAGAGCAGGAGCGCCCCGGAGACCGGTCCCCCTCCCCGCCGGCCGCCCGCCGGATCCGGCGGCAGGCTGAGCAGGGCCGAGGTGACCATCAGCAAGAGGAGCGCGACCGCCGCCAGGATGGAGAGGACGATCGCGACCGGCGACGGCGGGTTGGCGGCGAGCGGGGAGGAGAGGACGGCGACCGCGAGCAGGCCGGCGATGCCGCAGCGCAGGCCCGCGGCGTAGAACGGGAACGACGGCCCGGTCCCCCAGTAGTGGGTGCGCCGGATCGCCGCCTGGGCCCCCTCCGTGATCCCCACGACCACCGCGAGGAAGACGAACGCGGAGAGGACGTTGCCGGCCCCGGCCCAGAAGAGGTAGAGCTCGAACGGGACGGTCGCCAGGATGCCGACGAAGAGCCCCAGCGTGTAGGAGAAGATCCCGCGCCGCTCGTCGAAGCGGCTGACCCGCACCTGCGGGGTCGCATGGTGCCCGAACTCCCACAGGACGAAGAGCGCGGAGAGGAGGATCCCCCCCGCGGTCGCGATCGAGATGGCGAGGGTCGGGGGCAGCGCGGCGCTCACGTCCGGTCGAGCCTCCGCCCGGCGGCCAGGAAGCCGGTGTGGCCGAGCATCTCGAACGCCGGCCGCGTCCCGCCCTCCCCGACATGGATCGGCCGCTCGAGGAGCTCGAGCGCCTCGACGTCCGCGAGCCCCGCCTCCCGCATCGCCCGGACGATCCGCTCGAGCTGGTTGTAGGTCGGCACGTAGGTGACCAGCGTTCCGCCGGGGACGAGGGCCTCGAGGCTCGGGGGGAGCGCGAGCCACGGGTCGGCCAGGTCGAGGACGATCGCGTCCTGTCCCTTGGAGGGCCAGCCCTCCCGCGCGACGTCCCGGGCGACGAAGGTGACCCGGTCGGCGAGGCCGGCGCGCTCGACGTTGGCGCGCGCGATCCGGAGCGCCTCGGGGCGGCGGTCGAGGGAGACGACCGCGCCGGTGGGCCCGACCGCGTGCGCGAGGGCGATCGTGAGCGCGCCGCTCCCCGCGCCGGCCTCCCCGACCTTCGCGCCGGGACCGACGGAGGCGATGAGGAGGATCCGGCCGACATCCTTGGGGGTGATGATCTGGGGACCCCGCGTCATCGAGGCCCAGAGGTCGGAGAGCGACGGCCGCACGAGGCGGTAGCGCCGGCCCGCCCAGTCGACGGGCCCCCCGACGGGCCGGCCGATCGCCGCCGTCAGGTCGAGGACGGCCGCGTCGCCGATCCGGACCGGACCCCGCTGGAGGCGCAGGAGCAGCGCCGGTTCGGACGGCCGCTTGAGGGCCGCGACCTCCCCTTCCCTCCAGACCTCCTCCGGCATCTCCTCGCGGGCCCCTTCCCGGCCGGAGCCGGGGGGCCTATTAGACCCCCGCGCGGAGCGTTCGTCGTCCCGTGGCGGCATCCGTTCGGTACGACCTTCCGACCGGTTCGTGGGGGAGCGCCCGGAGCGAGCCGCCGAAACCCCCGGTCGTGTTTTATGGCCCGAGGTCTGCGCCTAGCCCGGTGCGGGCATAGTGTAGTCTGGTCATCACATAGGCTTGCCAAGCCTATAACTCGGGTTCAAATCCCGATGCCCGCACTGCCCCGGTCGGACCGCGAGAAGTGGCCCCGGATGGCCTCGTCGGTTCCAATCTCGAGGGAATCGCATCGGCCCGACGGGACCGGGTCCGGGGAAGCGCGCCGGAGCGGGCGCGCCCGGCATTCCCTCCTCGCCATCGCGGGGACGCCCGGGGACCTCTCTGCGGACGGGACGGCAGGACTCCGCGTTCATCGCTCGCTCCGCCGCGGGCGTCGGCGCGTCTCCCCCACCCCCGGAGGCGATATCGGACGGGCAGGAGGGGAGGGCCCGGGCCATCCTGGCTCACCTCGCGATGGGAGGAGAAGGGAGGGTCTCCTCCGCGATCGCACGCGATGCCGTTGCCCCTTCCGTTCGGATCGACGGTGCTCCGTCGGAGTCCGCCGTTCCCCGTGGTCCCGGAGGAGCGCCGTGCTCCCTTCCGTCGGTCCGCTCGACCAAGAGATCGCCGTGGGGCGAGCGGGGGGGGCGGGGGAACCCTTTCGGCGCGTCATGACCGCCGGTCCGTGCTCGGCGCGCGCATCATCGCCCAGAACCTGAGGCAGGCCCGCGCCCAGCCTGCCTTCGGGCTTGTCCCGGGCCCTCGCTTGGCCGGAACGGCCTCGGGGCACCCCGCAGGACCCGTTTGCCGCGCGGGGGTCGGGACCGTGGCCGGTCCCGAGGCGCGGGCACACCGTCGTGGGGCCCGGCGAAGCCGCCCGGGACAGGACGGCCCCGGCGCCACCGGAATGCGGCACGGGTGGGCCGGAGCCAAGGCCGGCGCCGGGAGCGCCCGGTCTTCGTCAGTGGCTTCCGGTCGTCCCGGCGCCGCTGGGGCCGGACGGCGGGGCTCCCGTGTCCCCCGGCGGAAGCGAGGGGATCTCCCCGAGCTGCCGGGCCTCGATCTCGGCGAGATCGGGGGTCTTGTACGCCGAGCCGATCGCGAGGAAGTACAGGATCGCCGAGGCGATCACGACCGCCACGATGTCCCACGGGAAGACGAGGTAGGAGAGCGTGTCGTAGCCGAACGACCCGTAGAAGCTCAGGGCGAGCAGGGTCTCCATGAAGACGAAGACCCAGACGCCGGAGACGATCTCCCGCCGGTGCTCCTTGCCGACGGCCAGGTACATGACCAAGCTCGAGCCGAACCCGAGCGCCCCGAGACCGACCAGCAGCACGAGGAAGTTGTTGCTCAGGGCGTTGCCGACCAGCGTGCCCCCGGTGAACGGAACGACGATGGAGTAGTACCAGAACCCTGCCAGCGTCACGAGGATCGCGAGGACGACGATCCCGAGCGCGTAGGCGAGGTCTTGGCTCATCCCGAGCCGCAGCGGCGCGTAGATCAGGATGAACAGGACGAGGCCCGCATAGATGGCGATCTCGAGGACCGAGACGGTCGAGAAGGTGCTCCAATAGACCACCAGCGCCGCGGCCACGAACGCGACCCCGGCGAAGATCTCGCCGGCCGGAAGGTGGAACGGCCGGTGCATCGTCGGGATGAACCGGCGGAAGGAGTGCAGCACCACGCCGCCCATGATGTACGTGAACACGGTCGCCGAGGTGATGAACCCGACCAGGAGGTACCAGGACGGGAACGGAACCAGGAAGATCGTCCCCACGACCACCGACGCGATC
Organism: Thermoplasmata archaeon; assembly: GCA_038729445.1. Classification (GTDB taxonomy): domain Archaea; phylum Thermoplasmatota; class Thermoplasmata; order Lutacidiplasmatales; family UBA184; genus Lutacidiplasma. Next base: position 1,235 of record JAVYSA010000010.1, on the reverse strand, counting down.
ATCGCGATCCAAGGGATCCCCCACCGGTTCATCGGGAGGAAGGCCCGTCCGAAGAAGCTGTCCGCCGACAGGCCGTAGAAGGTACGGCCGGACGTGCCCATGTAGATCCAGCCGGTGCCGGCCGGGGAGATCCACGCGTCGACCAGCAGGAGGGACGCGAACGCCCCGAGGAAGGCGTACGGGGCGTTGGTGAGCGCGTTGTAGAACGGCGCAGCGGAGTACGTCGAGAGCGACAGGGCGTTCCAGTCACCGACCGGAATGCCCGCGGCCTGCCAGTTGATCGCGCCGATGAACGAGACCTGGAGGAGGACGTAGACCACGATCCCGATGATCACCGAAACGAAGGTGGCCAGCGGGACATGGCGCGCCACCTTCGCCTCGCCGCCGTAGTCGAGCGCCTGGCGGAACCCGAGGTAGGAGAAGATGATGCCGGCCAGGGCGACGGCTTCGAAGACCCCCGGCCACCCGTACGGGAGGAATCCGGAGGTCCCGCACGACGCGCAGGAGGCCGTGAAGTTGGAGGCGTTGAGCACGGTGAAGAGGAAGAGGAAGGTGATGACGGGAATGATCAGCTTCCACCAGGTCATCCCCTGGTTGAACCGGCCGAGCAGCTTGACGCCGAAAAAGTTCAGGAAGAAGAACCCGACCAGGAGGGCGAACGCCGCGAGCACGCCGTATCCGGAGAGGATCGTCGCGGTCCCGAGCACCGTGGTGACGGTGGGGCCGAGGAGCGCCGGGACGTACGCCGACGCGTACGTGATGACCGCGATCGCCTCGATCGCCGGGACGGTGACGGCGCTCAGGAGGTAGGTCCACCCGAGGATGCTGCCGGTGTAGCCCCCGTGCGTCAGGTTCGGATACCGGACGATGCCACCGGTCCGCGGCAGGATTCCCGCGACCTCGGCGTAGGTGAATGCGATGATCAGGACGAAGATGCCTCCGATGATCCACGAGATGATGACCGCCGGCCCCGCGATTCCGAGGCCGTAGGGCGACGCGACCGCGAAGAGCCATCCGGACCCGATGATCGCCCCGACCGAGAGGAACAGAAGCTGGGTGAATGTGAGCTCCTTGCGAAGCTTCCGATCCGACTCGACAAATCCGGCCCCAGTCGCGCCCCCCTGTGCCTGGTTTCCCAGGCTGCCTTCGGTCGCCATAGAACCTCCGGTCCCGGACGGCAACCTTGGGGAGGAAGCGATTCTCCATTAAAGTCCTTTCGACGGGCCCTCGGCGAC
>JAVYSA010000009.1:0-46488 GCA_038729445.1 Thermoplasmata archaeon | reverse complement strand
GGATCCGGCACCCGATCCCCCGGCAGGGACGAAGCGGGGGAAGGCCACCGGGCGATCGCAGGACCTCGTCACGCCGGCCCGCTGCACGAACTGCGGGTCCAACCACCTCACCCGGGACTACGACCGGGGGGAGGTCGTCTGCGACGAATGTGGCCTCGTGCTCGAGGAGGCGATGATCGACCAGGGCCCGGAGTGGCGCGCGTTCGACGCCGAGCAGGGGGAGAAGCGCGCCCGGACGGGGGCCCCGACCTCGCTGACGATGCACGACAAGGGGCTCACGACGGAGATCGGGTGGAGGAACCGGGATCCCTTCGGCAAGTCGATCCCGACGCGCAACCGCGCGACCCTCTACCGGATCCGCAAATGGCAGCACCGGATCCGGATCTCGAACGCCACGGAGCGGAACCTCTCCTTCGCGTTCGCGGAGCTCGACCGGATCGCCTCCGGCCTCAGCCTTCCCCGGAACGTACGGGAGACCGCGGCGATGATCTACCGGAGGGCCGTCACCCGCAACCTCATCCGCGGGCGCTCGATCGAGGGGGTCGTCGCCGCCTCGGTCTACGGCAGCTGCCGGCAGTGCAACGTCCCGCGGACGCTGGACGAGATCGCGGCGAAGTCGCGCATCGGGCGCAAGGACATCGGGCGGACCTACCGCTTCATGACGCGGGAGCTCCAGCTCAAGCTGATGCCGACCAAGCCGCAGGACTACATCCAGCGGTTCTGCTCCGAGCTCAAGCTCAAGGGGGAGGTGCAGAGCCGCGCGAACGCGATCCTCCAGGCCGCGACCGACCAAGAGCTGACGAGCGGACGGGGACCGACCGGCGTCGCCGCGGCCGCCATCTACATCGCGAGCGTCCAGTGCGGGGAACGCCGGACCCAGCGCCAGGTCGCCGAGGTCGCGGGAGTGACCGAGGTCACCATCCGCAACCGCTACAAGGAGCTCACCGAGAAGCTCCAGATCCGCCTGCCCCTCTAAATCGGCGTCGATCCGAACCAGGGACCCCATGCGCCCGCTCCGCGTCTCGGTCCTCGTCTCCGGCGAGGGGACGACCATGGCCGCGCTCGCGGACCGCTGGGCCCCGGATCCCTCCCCCCCGGGCCGGATCGTCCTCGTCCTGGCCGATCGGTCGGGGGCCCCCGCCCTGGAGCGGGCCCGTGCACGGGGGCTCCCGGCGGAGATCCTCTCCCCGAAGGAGGCCGGCGGTCCCGACGCGTGGGCCTCGGCCCTCGACGCCCGGCTGGTCGCCCGCGGGACCGACCTCGTCATCCTCGCGGGGTTCCTCTCGATCCTCCCGCCGGCGTGGGTCGACCGCTGGGGGGACCGGGCGATCAACCTCCACCCATCGCTCCTGCCGCGCTTCGGCGGGCCGGGGATGCACGGCCGGCATGTGCACGAGGCCGTGCTCGCCTCCGGGGAAGGGGAGACGGGCGTGACGGTCCATGTCGTCACGGCATCGGTCGACCGGGGCCCCATCCTCTGGCAGGAACGGCTGCCCATCCGGGCCGGGGAGACCCCCGAGACCCTCCGGCAGCGCCTTGCGCCGCTGGAGGTTGACGCGCTCGACCGGGTCGTCCGCCGCTTCGCCGACGGGAGACTCCCGCTGCCCTACCGCTGAGCGTTGGCGGTCCCGCGTCCGCCCGCGCGGATCGACGCGGGCGGTTCGCGCTCCGGGACGTTGTCGAAGAGCTCGGCGAGGGGCACGGTGCGCACCGGCAGGGGCCCGAGCAGGCGGTGACGGGTCGTCTTGATCGGGTAGAGCGGGCCGTCGCGTGCCCGCCGGAGGACCGCCTCCTTCGACACCGGCGTCCCCGGGGACCACGGCTCGACGCGAATCGATTCGTCGGCGAGGTAGTCGAAGACCCATGCCGGCACCCGGACGGCGCCGAGGCGCTGCAGGGCCCGGAAGCGGTGGTGGCCGTTGAGGATCGTGCCGGTGGCGCCGTCGATCCAGATCGGATCGACAAAGACGCCCGCCGTCCGGATCTCCTCGACCAGCCGGTCCACGACCGCGGGATCAACCTCCTCGTGGGCGCGCAGGGAGGCGAGCGGGACGAGGGCGAAGCGAGGGCTCGCGCTCACGCGCCACCTCCGGCCGGCGGGGAGGCCAGGGCGGTGAGCGCGCGACGGACGTAGACCGAGGCCATCCGGCGGCGGTAGTCGGGGGGGAGGAAGGTGTTGTGGACCGGGCGGACCGCCCCCGGGACCTTCTGGGCGAGTTCGGCGATGCGGTCGACGGTCAGGGGAGTTCCCTCGTAGCGGGCCGTCAGCTCGTCCATCCGGCGCGGGCGGGTCTCGAGCCCGCCGAGCGCGAGGCGCAGATGCTCGACCCGCCCTCGGGAGTCGAGCCGGAGGGCGGCGGCCACGCCGAGCTCGGGGAAGTCGAACGCCGGGCGGATCCGCAGCTTGCGGTAGGTGGAGCGGAGCCCCTCGGCCGATGCCGGAAGGACGACCCTCGTCAGCAGCTCCCCCGGCGCGAGGTGGGTCCGCCGGATCCCGTCGCCCTCGGCGTCATAGAGGTCGGCCAGAGGAAGGCGGCGGCGCCCTGCGGGGCCCGCGAGCTCGACCTCGGCGTCGAGGACCATGAGCGCGGGCGCGAGGTCCCCGCTGAACGTCGCATAGCAGCGCTCCTTCTGCGGCACGACATGGCAGCGGTCGCCGTCGGCCTTGAGGCAGTAGCCGAGGCTCGCCCGCCAGAACTCGCTCTGGTTGAAGAAGAAGCATCGGGTCTCGAGCAGGAGGTTCCCGCCGATCGTCGCCGAGGAGCGGACGAGCGGCGTCGCGACCTCGCGGACCGCCTCGGCGAGCGCGGGCCAGCGGCGGGCAACCGCCGGATCCCGCTCGAGATCGGCGAGACGTTCCATCGCCCCGATCGTCCGGTCCGAGCGCCCGGCCATCTCCGCGATCCGGTCGAGGGCGATGAGGTGGGGCCGAAGGTTGAGGTGCATCTTGTAGTTCGGCAGGAGATCCGTCCCTCCCGCGAGGTAGTCCGCCCCGCCGTCCGCGGAGGCGTAGAGCCGCACGGCCTCCTCGACGGTCTCGGGCCGGTGGAGGGCGAAGGGGTCGAGGTGCATCAGGCGACCCCCTTCCACGGCCGGTGCTCACGCCGGCGCTGCGCGATCGCGCGCTCGATCCGGTCCGGCGTGATCGGAAGGTCGAAGCAGCGGACCCCGACCGCGTCGTAGATCGCATTGGCGACGGCGGGGAGCGTGGCGACCAGCGGGCCCTCGCCGGCCTCCTTCGCGCCGAACGGGCCGTCGGGATCGTCCTCCCCGACGAGGAGGACCTCCACCTCCGGCATCTGGCCCGGGGCCAGGATCTTGTACTCCAGCAGGGACGGGTTCATGAGGCGCGGGCCGCGGTAGTGCATCGACTCGCCGAGGAGCTGGCCGAGCCCCATGTGGATCGACCCCTCGATCTGGCCCTCGACCGCGAGCCGGTTGAGGGGCCGGCCACAGTCGAACGCGGCCCAGATCTTCCGGACCGTCACCATGCCGGTCTCCGGGTCGACGCCGGCCCGCGCGACGTAGGCCGCGAACGAGTAGGCCGGTGCCGTCCCGGCCCGGGCCCCCTTGAACGAGCCCCCTCTCGGGCTCGACCGGTAGGAGCCGCTGGCGGTCAGTGCCCCCTCGTACTGCATCGCCTTGTGCAGCGCCTCGAGGTAGGAGACCGAACGGCCCGGGCTCCCCGGTCCGTCGAACCGTTCGTGCCCGACCCGGACCGACTCCACCGGCGTGCCGAGCAGCTCCGCCGCCGCGGCGACCAGCTTCCCGCGGAGGGCGAGCGCCGCATGGCGGGCGGCGTTGCCCATCATGAAGGTGACCCGGCTCGAGTAGCTGCCGAGGTCGATGGGGCTCACGTCGGTGTCGACGCGCTGGACGTGCACCCGGTCGAGGTCGACCGCGAGAACCTCGGCGACGATCGCGGCCAGGAGGGTGTTCGACCCCTGGCCGATGTCGGCCTGCATCGAGTGGACCGCGATCCCCCCGTCCATGTCGACCTTGAGGTGGACCGTCGACTGCGGGATGTCCGGAGTGAAGTGGATCGGGCTGTTCGACCCCGAGATGTAGAACCCGCAGCCGAGGCCGATCCCCTCGCCGTAGGGAAGGGTCGGGCGGACCTCGTCCCAGCGGCTCGCCGTCCGGCTCGCCTCCAGGCACCGGAGGAACGACGTCGACGTGATCCGGAACTGGTTGATCGTCGTCGAGTTCGGCGGGAGCGCATTGCGGGCCCGCAGCGCGAACGGGTCGACTCCCATCTCCTCGGCGAGCATGTCGAGGGCCACCTCGACGGTGTAGCGGAGGTTCGTCCCCCCGTGGGCCCGCATCGCCCCCGAGGGGGGCCGGTTGGTGTAGACGCGCCGGCCGTGGTAGCGGAAGTTCTCGACGCGGTACGGTCCCATCGCCAGGACCCCGTTGTAGTAGGTCGTGACCGTGCCGAACGAGCTCCATGCGCCGCCCTCGATCGTCGCGTCGATGTCGTAGGCGAGCAGCCGGCCCGTCTCGTCGGCCGCGATCCGGATCTCGTTCTCCGTGGGGTGGCGGCCGTGGTTGGTCAGGAAGACCTCCTCCCGATCGAGGAGCATGCGCACGGCCCGGCCGGTCTCCAGCGCGAGGGCCGCGCAGGCGATCTCGTGCGGCATCGGGTCCGACTTCCCGCCGAAGCCCCCGCCGACCTCGGGCTTGACCACCCGGATCCGGTGCATCGGGATCCCAAGGACCTCGCTGAGCGCACGGTGGAGGTAATGGGGGACTTGGGTCGCGCTGATGACGGTCAGGCGGCCATCGGGGAGGGCCTCCGCGATCGTCGCGAGCGGCTCCGTGAAGGCGTGGGTGACCCCCAGGAACCGGCCCTGGGCCCTCACGACGTGCCGGGCGCGTGCGATCGCCGCGTCGACGTCGCCGAAGTGCTGCACGACCTCCTTCTGGATGTTCGTCCCGTTCAGGCCTCGGGCATGGATCGGATCCTCCACCGGCCGGACGCCGACCCGCGGATCGGTGTGCTCCCGCAGGGGGTCGACCTCGAAGCGGATCGCCCGCACGGCCCGCTCCGCCGTCGGCTCGTCGACGGCGGCGACAGCGGCCACGATGTCCCCGATGTAGCGCGCCCGGTCGACGGCGATCGCGGTCTCGTCGTGGGTGATCGGAAGGACCCCGAAGGGGGTCGGGTACTTCTCCCCGGTGAGCACGGCGGCGACCCCCGGGATCGCCCGGGCCTCGCGGCAGTCGACCGACCGGATGCGGGCGTGCGGCCAGGGACTGCGGAGCAGTTTCCCCACCAGCATGCCGGGCCGCAAAAGGTCGTCCGTGTACTGCGCGCGGCCGGTGACCTTGAGGGGGCCCTCCACGTACGGAATCCGTCCCCCGAGGAGGCGGAGGGGCCCGACATCGGCCATCAGGCTCCCCCGTCCGCGGCCGCGGCGGCGATCGCCTCGATGATCTTGAGGTAGCCCGTGCAGCGGCAGAGGTTTCCGCCGATGGCGGCGACGATCTCCTCGCGGCTCGGATGGGGGTTCTCCCGGAGGAGGGCGGTGGCGGACATCAGAAAGCCCGGCGTGCAGAATCCGCACTGGGTCGCCCCGTGCGCGACGAAGGCGCGCTGCAGCGCCGTCAGCGACCCGGGGGGCGCGAGACCCTCCACGGTGGTGATCGACCGTCCGTCGACCAGGTGGGCCAAGGTCAGGCAACTCAGGACGGGGCGGCCGTCGACCAGGACCGTGCAGCAGCCGCAGGTCCCGAGGTCGCACCCGCGCTTCGGTCCGGTGACGCCGAGGTCCTCCCGGAGGAGGTCGAGCAGGATCCGCTCGTTCGGGGCATGGACGCTCGCCGGAAGACCATTGATCGTCAGCCGCAGCACGGGGGGCTCAGCCATCGTTCTCCTTCGCGTTGGGCGCCGCATGGGCCAGACGGGTATGTGAGTCCGTCGGATGCATGTCCCGGATGACCTCGGCGACGACGCTGACGGCGATCTCCATCGGGGTCTCCGCGCCGATCGGGACCCCGATCGGGGAGCGGATCCGGCGGAGCACCGCACGGTCGACCCCCTCCGCGCGCAGGCGCGCATAGAGGTGCTCGCGCTTCGAGGCGCTCGCGATGAGGCCGATCGTTCCGGGGAAGGCGCGGATCGATGCCCGGAGCACCTCGAGGTCCTTGAGCGCGTCGTAGCCGAGAAGATAGAGGTGCGTGACCGACGCCGGATCGAAGATCTCCCAGACCCGGGACGGTTCGACCACCTCGCGACGCTCGGCGTCGGGGAATCGGTCCGGGCCGACCCACTCCGGGCGATCGTCGGCCACGCTGTAGGAGTACTCGAGGCGGGGTGCCAGCTCGGCGATCGCGGCCGCGACGTGCCCTCCGCCCCAGAGCAGCAGGTGCGGCCGGGCCGGGACGAACTCGAGCGCGATGTCCACGCTCCCCCCGCAGAGGCTGGGAAGGCCACCGTCCTTCCATGCCTGGAGGTCGAAGTGGAGGAGATCCCCCCGGCGCCGCTCGAGGGCCTCCCGAGCGAGCCCCTTGACCCGCTCTTCCAAGGCGGCCCCCCCGATCGTGCCCATCGTGCTCCCGTCGTCCCGCACCAGCATCGATGCGCCCATCTTTCCGGGGGCCGAGCCGACGACCTGGACGACCGTCGCCCTCACGAACGGCCGGTGCGAACGGAGCAGCCGCAGCGCCTCCTCCGTCAGCCGCCGGTCCATCCCGACCTCCGGGCCCGCTCGAGGCTCTCCCGGTACTCCTCCGGCGTGTCGGTCCCCCAGTGGATCGACGGATCCGGGACCGGGACCCGCACGAGTTCGGGTCCGTCGTCCGGTCGGAGGCGGCGGAGAGGAGCCGACGGATCCAGCACCCGCAACGGGTCCCGTACGGCCGGGGCGAGGAGGACCGGATGTCCCCCCCTCCCTCCGTAGGTCGGGACGAACCAATTCGCGTCGGGGTTCGACGTCATGCCGGAAAGCAGGGCACGGACCGTTTTATCCTCTGCAAACGGCCGGTCGATCGGCCATACGAAGAGCGCGTGGCCCTCCGGAAGCTCCCGTTCCCCCGCCTGGATCGAGCCGGTTCGGCCGAGCGCGCATCGGTCGCTGGCGACGACCCTGACCGGGAGACCGCGGATCGCCTCGCGGACGGAGGAGAATTCCGGGCGGATCACCGCGACCACGGGGGAGAGGCCGGCGCGGAGGCAGCACGAGAGGACCCGGACGATCGCGGGCACCCCACCGATCGGAAGGAGCGCCTTGGGGAAGCCACCGTGCCGGGTGGATAGTCCGCCGCTCAGGACCAGCGCGCCGCACGCTCGGCCGGCCGGTTCCATGCGGTTCCTCCTCGAGGGGAAACGTACGGCTTATATAGCTCGGCCATGTGGGCCGCCGCCCCATGCCGCATCCCCGCGACGTTCCGGCGTCTCTGCTCCTTCCTCGACTCGCCTCGGAGCTCAAGAAGCGCCAGTCGGTCCAGCCCCCGGCGTGGGCGTCGATCGTCAAGACGGGCGTCCACAAGCAGCGGGCTCCGACGGACCCCGAGTGGTGGTACCTGCGCAGCGCGTCGGTCCTCCGCAAGGTCTACCTCAACGGACGGATCGGCGTCGCGCGCCTGAGCGCGGAGTACGGCGGGAAGCGGGACCGGGGCAGCGCCCCCTACCACGCCCGGACGGGCAGCCGGGCCGTCCTCCGGGAGATCGTCCAGCAGCTCGAGCGGTCCGGTCTGGTGCGCCCTGGCAAGGCCCGGGGCCGCGAGGTCACCCCCGAGGGCGTGCGCCTCCTCGACACCCTCAGCGGGCAGGCCCTCAAGGAACTGGCCGAGTCCCGACCCGAACTCGCCAAGTATCTGTGAGGGACTCCGTGGCGGCAGGAGGCAGGATGGCGTACTCGGACGACCCGGAGCTGGCGGAGATCCGGCGGCGCAAGCTGCAGGAACTTCAGGGGGCCCAGGACCCCACGGCCGCCAGCGCCTATGCGGCGGCCCAGCAGGCGGAGTACGAACGACGCGAGAACGAGCGGCAGGAGATCCTCCGCCGCGTGCTCACACCCGAGGCACGAGAGCGGCTGGGCCGGATCCGGCTGGCCAAGCCCGAGGTCGCGGGGGCGGTCGAGCAGCAGATCGTCGCCTTGGCCGCGAGCGGCCGGCTGACCCGTCCGATCGACGATCCGACGCTGAGGGCCCTGTTGGAGCGGCTGATGCCCGAGCGCCGCGAGATCCGGATCACCCGGCGCTGAGGAGAAGGGATCCCGATGGCGAACCGACGCAAGAGCCTGGCGCGCAAGATTCGTCTCTTCCGGGCCGTGAACACCAACCGGAGGGTCCCGGCATGGGTCATGCAGCGGACCAACCGGTCGGTCGTCCGGCACCCGAAGCGACGGAGCTGGAAGCGCGGGAGCCTGCACCGCTGACGGGAGGGTCGGATCGATGGCACGGACGCCGGGAGCGCGCGCGGTCGAGGAGCTGGAGCGCGAGTACGTCATTCCCCTGCGGGCGAGCCAGCACGCCCCGAGCCGTCGCCGGCGGGCGGGCCACGCCGTCTCGACCGTGCGCCGCTTCATCAGCCGGCACATGAAGGGACGGATCGAGGACGTCTGGGTCGATCCCCGCCTCAACGAGTACCTCTGGCGGCGGGGGATCCAGCATGTTCCCCGCGAGGTCCGCGTCCGGGCGATCCGTTTCGAGGACGGCCTGATCGAGGTCGACCTCCTCGACGACTCGTCCTAGGCGGGGCGGAGCGGACGGCGTGCCGGTCGCACGCGGCCTATTGGGAGGGAGCCCCTATTTGGGGGTCTACCTTCGGACGACGGATCGGTGGACCCTTTTGCCGCCGAGCGCCCCGGTGTCCCTCGAGCGGGAGGCCGCCCGCGTCCTCGGGACGCGGACGCTCCGCCTGACCGTCCAGGACAACGAGGTCCTCGGGGCGATGGTCGCAATGAACGGCCGGGGCGCCGTCGTGGGCTCGGGGATCGACCCGGCCGAGGAGAGGGTCCTGTCCGACGCGATCGCGGTCCATCCGGTCGCGAGCCGGCTCAATGCGATGGGCAACAACGTCCTCGCGAACGACACCGGGGCCCTCGTCCATCCGGAGTTCTCCGACGCCGCCGTGGCACGCATCGGGGAGGCGCTCGGGGTCCCCGCGCAGCGGGGGACCGTCGCCGGCCTCGGCACGGTCGGCATGGCAGCCGCGGCGACGAACCGCGGGGTCGTCGTCCATCCCCGCGCGACGGAGGCCGAGATCCGTGCCATCGAGTCGGTGCTCGGGGTGCCGGTGCACCGCTCGACCGCGAACTTCGGCGTCCCGATCGTGGGCGCCTGCCTGGTCGCCAACGCCCGCGGCCTTCTGGTCGGGCTTCCGACCACACCGGTCGAGATCGTCCACCTGGAGGAAGGCTTCTCCGTCTACGACGGGCCGGCCTAGGTCGCCCGCTTGCGGCGCACGTAGCGCGTCGCATAGCCCGCGATCCGGTTGGCGAGCTTCTTGTGCACGACCCGGATCTCCCCGTCGACGGGAACGCCGAGGTCGGTGAGCTCCAGGACCTTGCGCTTGTTGTGGGCGTAGTCCGCCGTGAAGTCGTTCGGGTGGTTGCGGATCAGCTCGATGGCGACGCGCTTGATGTAGGTCTGGCGGATGTTGCCCATGCGGGCGGCTCGGACCCGGGACCGGCTTATAACCGTTGTCGGAACGATCACCCCGGGGGCGGAGCGAGGGCCCCCGGCAACGATTAACCGTCCGGGGAGGTCGTGGCGGCGTGCCATGGACGACCACCGGCACTGCAAGGTCTGCGGGAGGGTCTGCCCCCCCTCGGAAGAGACGTGCGGGCCGGCGTGCGCGGCGACGCGGGCCGAGCGCCTGCGGACCCGACGCCTCTACACCTCCATCATGTACATCCTCGCGGTCGTCCTCGGATTCCTCCTCCTCATCGAGATCCTCCGGCGGTAGGACCGCGCCGCGACGCCCGACACCGGCGGGCGAGGTGATCCTTGGCGGAACCTTCGACCGTCTGCACCGGGGCCACCGGGCCCTTCTTCGCGCGGCGCTGGATCTCGGCCGGCCCGTCTCCATCGGCCTGACGAGCGCCCGGTACCTCGCGCTCCACCCGAAGCCGGACGGCGAGCGGATCCGCCCGTACGCCACCCGGCGCCGCGCGCTCCGGTCCTGGATCCGCCGACACTATCCGCGGGCCCGGGTCACCATCGTTCCTCTCCATGATCCGGCCGGCCGGGCCGCGGTCCTGCCGCGGGGAACGATCGTGGTCTCGGAGGAGACGGCGGAAGCCGCGCGCACCCTCAACGCGGCCCGGCGCCGGGGTGGCCTCCCGGCCCTCGCGGTCCTCCGGGTCCCCGTCCTGCGGGCCGACGACCTCGGGCCGATCGCCTCCCGCCGGATCCGGGCGGGGACAATCGACGCTCGGGGTCGCCGCCGGTCCCCGATCCATGTCCGCCTCCTCCTCGAGGGGAAGGATGCCGACGCGGAGTCCTGGGACTCGGCGCTCCGCGCCCGGTTCCTCCGTTCGACCCGCGTGATCCGGACGGAGATCGACCCGGAGATCGTCCTCCGCGTGCGGCTCCCCGGGCGGCATCGACCGGGGTCGGTCCGCGCCGAGACCCGGGACGGACCGCTGGCGGCCGTGCGGTTCGCACCGGGCACCGCACCGGAGTCCGCCTTGTCCCAAGCGTGGGCCGCCTGGGGCGCGCCGGCGGAGGAGAGAGTCTAAGAGCCCGACGGCCGTGCCGCCGCGCGATGGAGACCTACCTCCGCGTCACCTTCGACAGCGAAGGCGCGGCCCCGTCGGAGATCGCCGACCGTCTGCTGGCCCTCGGGTTCCAGCCGACCCAGGGCAACTACGACTTCGTCTACGACTGGAAGGGACCGGCCTCGCCCGAGCAGATCGTCGATCTCTCGGACGAGCTCACCCGGCGCCTCCGGGGATACGGCGTCCGCTTCGAGATCGAGACGGTCTGACCGCCCGGCCGCCGGCGTCCTGCTAGGCTTTTATCGCGTGCGCGGGTCCATCGGTCGGTGCAGCGCTACCCCGTCAAGGCAAGCCACCGCTCCCGGCTGACCCTGCCGTCGCTCGCGGCGACCGCACGCGACGCGTTCGGGGAGGCCGGCGTCGACGGCGAAGGGATCGCGGCGCGATTCGGGGCCCTGCGCTCGCTCCGGGCGCGCCCGGCCGGCCGGGAGCTCGAGGTCGAGGTCGAGATGGACCCGAAGGTCGCCCCGGAGATCGCCGCGGAGACGATCCGCCGCTACAATCGGTTCCTCGAGGCCGCGACCGGATACACCGCCAAGGAACGCGCGAAGCGCCTGCGCAAGTCGGCCGGTGCCCCCGAGGGCTGAGCGATGGGAGTCCCCCTGACCTCGACGCCTCCTCCGGGGACCTCCGAGCTCGAGCGCCTCCGGGCAACGGTCTCGCGCCACTTCCCGGTCTACGAGACCCACGTCGGACCCCAGTCGGTCGCCTTCGCGGTCCACGTCGATCGGGCGACGCTCGAACCGACCTTCCGGGAGCTCGCCGGGACGCTGTGGAAGGACGGCTACGTCGCGGTCCTGCGGCACCGGACCGGCGAGGATTTCGTCGAGATCGGCCGGCGCCCCCCGGTCGGCCGCTCCGTCGTCGCGATCAACGCGGGCCTGCTCGCGGCGACGGTGGCGACCACCGTCCTGACCGGGGCGCTGATCTGGCTGTCGTACATCGGCGGGTCCGCGCTGACCGCCGGCGACTTCCTCAACGGCGCCGCCTTCTTCGCCGCACCCCTCCTCGCGATCCTGGGCGGGCACGAGCTCTCCCACTACGTGGTCGCGCGGCGGTACCGCCTGGACGCCTCGCTCCCGTACTTCATCCCGATCCCGCCGCCGTTCCTCTTCGGCACGCTGGGCGCCTTCATCAGCATCCGCCAGCCATTCCCCGACCGCAAGGCGCTCTTCGACATCGGGGCCGCCGGTCCGATCGCCGGATTCCTGATCGCGATCCCGGTGACGCTCGCCGGCATGTACCTGAGCGCGACCGGCCCGCCCGTGAACCTCGCGGCGTGCGGTCTCACCTTCCTCGGAACCAACTACTCGAGCCTCCTGATCGGCTCGTCGTTCCTCTGGTTCGGCCTCTCCCTGTTCTTCCCGACGCAGCTTCTTTCGCTGCATCCGCTCGCCCTCGCCGGATGGGTCGGCCTGTTCGTGACCGCGATCAACCTCCTGCCCGCCGGCCAGCTCGACGGCGGGCATGTCTGGAGGGCCCTGCTCGGGGAGAAGGCCCGGTTCCTCAGCTACGGGATCGCGCTCTTCCTGGTGGTCCTCGGCTTCCTCGCCTATTTCGGCTGGCTCGTCTTCGCCTTCCTCATCGTCCTCTTGGGGCTGCGGCACCCGCCTCCGCTCAACGACGTGAGCCCGCTCGGCGCCCGCCGCACGCTGGTCGGGCTCGGGGTCGCCGCGATCCTGGTCGCCGGCTTCACGCTCGTCCCGGTCGCGGTCGAGTCGGGGCAATTGACGACGGGCTCCCTGGCGGCGGTTCCCGTGACCCTGCCCGGCTACCCGACGGCGGGCAATCTGAGCATGAACGTGACCAACGGGGATCCGGTGGCGCACGGGCTCGTCCTCTCCGGGACGGTCACCCAAGTGTACCTGAACCGGAGCGGACCCCCGTTGAACGCGAGCGCGATGGCCGCCTGGGCGGAGCCTTCGCGGTGGACCGTCCTCGTCGCCGGGGCACGCTATGCCATCGCGGGCGCGGGGAACTTCACGGTCCCCGGAGGGGCGGGCTACGTCACCCTCAACGGGTCGGCGACCCTGCCGGTCCTCGTCGAGTTCGCCAACCCGTCGAGCGCCGCGCAGGTCGACGTCACGCTGACCATCCGGGAGGTCTGCCCTCCGCCGGGAGCGAGCGGGACGGCGACCGCGACGTTCGCTCTCCAGGTTCCCTGACGGGACCGGCCGGCTCCCTGCGCCGGTAGACCCGGAACTCCCGCGTGAGGCTCCGGTGCTGCCGGACGGCGACCATGGCCTCACGGGCCCACGGAGACGCGAGCGGATCCGGACCGCCGTGGGTGACGACGACGATCCGGCCCCGGGGCCCCACGCGGCCGGCCCAGGCCCCGAGGACCCGGGCGACGAGCAGGTCGACCGCCTCCCCGCCCGTCCCGCTCGAACGGCCGTAAGGCACGTCGGTCAGGATCCCGTCGATCCGGTCCGGAATCTCCGGGGCCGAGGCGGCGGATTCCGCGTCCGCCGCGATCCAGCGGGCCGCGGCGAGGCCGAGGAAGTCGAAGTTCCTCACCGCTCCCCGGATCATCTCCGGATCCCGGTCGATCCCCCAGACCGCGGACCCGAGGAGTGCCGCCTCCGCGAGGAGTGCTCCCGTCCCCGCGAACGGATCGACGATCGTGCGGCCGGGGCCGGCGAGGGCCAGGTTCGCCGCGGCGCGGGCGAGGCGCGGATCGAGGCCGACCGGGCGATGGAACGGAAGCCGGGAGAGCCGACGGCCCATCACCGCGCGCCGGTCGGCCTCGGCGACCTCCTCCCAGACCGGCTCGGCGCCGCCGTGGGCCGGCCCGATCCAGAGTCTCCGCCGGGGACTGTCAAGATCGATCGTCCCCCCCTCGGCGACCCATCGTCGGGCGAGCCGGTCGATCGCCGGATCCGGTCGGGATTGTCCGGTCGGGTGGCCCCGTCGGCGGATCCGGGCGGGTTCACCGGGGGTGCGGGGAGCAAGGTCCGCGTCCTCGAGCGGCCCACGATCGATCCACCCGCGGCGGGCGAGCGCCATGCGACGGACGAGGCGGCGAAGGTCCTCCTCGGCGATGTCCTCCGCCGTGGCAAGGCCCGGTACGACGGCCTCCCACCCCCCACGGAGGCCAGAGGCCTCCGACGCGGCCAGGAGCTCCTGCCACGCGAGGTCCGGCCATTCGCCCGAGAGCTCGACCCAGCCCCTCATGCAGGGTCCCCCCCTCCCGGGAGGAGGTGCGCGAACGATGCCCGGATCCGGGCCGTATGGCTTCCCTCCCAGTAGTGGCGACCGCACGTCGGGCACCATCGATGCGGAGGGCGCGGGCCGTCCCCGGGATCGGAGGGCTCCGGGGCCAAGGGGATGTTGCAGACCGCGCACCGGTCGAAGCGAGGCTCCGTGCGGAGCGATGGGTAGAACCCCCGGAGCTCGCGGAGCTGTCCTTCGAGGTCCCGCCGGGTGAGCAGGACCGATCCCGGAACCTGCCCGGCGAGCCGGCGATCCCGGGTCAGGAGCACACGAGGGTCGGCCCGGAGGAGGACGAGGATCTCGGCATCGCTCCGGCCCCGGAGGTATTCTGCGTCGTAGCCAAGGAACCGGAGGTACCGGGCAAGGCGCCCCAGCATCTCGTCCACGGCCCATCGGGGGGGCTCCATCGCCGGCACAAGGACGACCCCTCATATACGGGCCGCCGGTCGGGGATGGGGATGGCGGCACGGCTCTTCGGGACCAACGGGATCCGGGAGGTCGTCGGGGAACGGTTCACTCCCGAGATGGTCGTCCGTGTCGCGGGCGCGCTCGCCGCGCTTCGCCCGCCGCCGTCCCGGTTCGTGGTCGGGTGGGACGGCCGGACATCGAGTCCCGCGGCGGCCGGCCTCGTCTCCGCGACCCTGGCGCTCGCCGGCCACCGGGTCATCGAGGTCGGGCTCCTCCCCACCCCGGCGATCCAGTACCTCGTCCCCCGGCTGCGGGCGGAATTCGGGGTGATCGTCACGGCCTCTCACAACCCGCCCGAGTTCAACGGGATCAAGTGCATCGCCTGTGACGGCCTCGAGGTGCCCCGGGAGACCGAGGAGGCCGTCGAGCGGGGCGTCGCCGCCGGGTTTGGACCCACCGCCCGGTTCGACGGCATCGGCACGATCGAGCGGCATTCGTCGGGGGCGACGGAGTACGTCGAGGGGATCCTCTCGTGCGTCGATCGGGAACGGATCCGGGGCCGCGGCTTCTCGATCGTGCTCGACGTCGGCAACGGCGCCTCGGCTCCGACCAGCCCGGCGCTGCTCCGCGCCCTCGGCTGCCGGGTCCGCACCCTCAACGCGCAGGTCGACGGCACGTTCCCGGGCCGACGGTCCGAACCGACCGAGGCGAACCTGGTCGACTTGAGACGGGCCGTGCCGGCGTTCGGGGCCGATCTCGGGATCGCCCACGACGGCGACGCCGACCGGGCGGTCTTCGTCGACCGCTCGGGCACGATGATCCCCGGCGAGACGATGCTGGCGCTCCTGGCCCAGGACGCCGTCCGACGGGCTGGCGGGGGAGTGGTCGTCTCGCCGGTGACGGCCTCGCTCTCGCTCGAGGAGGCGATCCGCCCCTTCGGAGGGACGGTCGTCTACACCCGCGTCGGGAGCCCGAACGTCACCCGGGAGATGCAGCGCAGGGGGGCCGTCCTCGGGGGGGAGGAGAACGGGGGCACGATCTTCCCGACGTTCCAATTGGCCCGCGACGGGGCGATGTCCCTCGCGGCCGTCCTCGACCTCCTGGCGCGGACCGGCCGGCCGCTGGAGGAGCTGGTCGCCTCGGTGCCCCGCTATGCCTTCGTCCGCGAGAAGATCGCCTGCCCGGTCGACCGCCGCGCGGCGGCGGTCGAGTCGGCGGCCCGGACGCTCGCCGAGGGGGCGATCCGGGTCGAGCGGATCGACGGGGTGAAGGTCGTCCGGCCCGAGGGATGGGTCCTCCTCCGCCCGAGCGGGACGGAGCCCCTGCTCCGCGTCTTCGCGGAGGCGAAGGATCCCGCCACGGCCGAGCGGCTGGCCGCCGAGGCGATGGGGGCCCTGCAGCACGCGCTCGGCGCCTCCGCCGGCGGGCCCTAGCGGACCAGGGGACCGACGACCAGCACCCCGATCACGAGCATCGAGGCGACCAGCACGGTGATCGTGGCGAGCTCCCGTTCCCCGTTTCGGGCGAAGAAGTACGAGCCCGTCACGACGCGGGCGATCGGCGTGGCGACCAGCGCCAACACCCCCAGGGTGAGGTAGGCCTCGACGGTCCCACCGGCAAGGCCTTGGGCGAGGCCCGTCAGGCCAAGGTAGCGGAGGATGGGGTTCTGGGCGAGCATCGTCGTGAAGGCGAGCGACGGATTCAGGGCCACGAAGGCGATGACCCCGCCCGTGAGCAGGGCGAGGGCCACCGAGAGGCCGGCCCGAAGGATCCGCGTCATGTCCCGGTACGCCTCGTCCGGAAGGTCGGGATGCTGGGGAGGAGCGGAGGGCGCGCTCACAGGAATCCTCCCGCGCCACGGACGATGAGCTCGACCGACAGGGCCATCACGACGAGCATGAAGGCGACCCGCACCGTCCGGCTGTGCAGCCCGGGGAGGAGCAGCGTCCCCAGGAACGCCCCGGCCGTGGCACCGAGGGCGATCGGCGCGGCCAGGACGGCGTTGACGTAGCCGGCCATGAGCAGGACGCCGGTCCCGGCACAGGCGGTCACGCCAATCATGAAGTTGCTGGTGGCGGTGGAGACCTTGATCGGCAGCCGCAGCGCGTTGTCGAGGGCGAAGACCTTCAGGACGCCGCTGCCGATGCCGAACATCCCCGAGACCACGCCGGCCGCGAACATGATCCCGAGCGCATGGTTCGTGTTCGCGGCCTCGTAGGCCACGGACCGGTTGAGGCGGGTGTCGAAGTACTCCCCGCGCAGGCCCAGCCGACGGGAGCGGGCGTCGGCATGGGATCCGGCCGAGAGATCCTCGTGCTGTCGGACGAAGCCGGCGATTCCGAGGACGATCAGGATCGTCCCGAGGGCGATGAGGAGGGCGTCCTGCAGATCGGCGTGGACGAGGAACACCGTGGCGGTCGCCCCGAGGATCGCTCCCGGGACCGTGGCGATCTCGAGGAACATGCCGATCCTCAGGTCGGTCAGGCGGTCCCGGACGTAGGCGGAGCCGGTGGTGGCCGAATTCGCCAGGATCGTGATGACGCTCGCCCCGGCGGCGACGGCGAAGGGCACGTTGAAGAAGATCACGAGCACGGGGATGATGACGATCCCGCCCCCGATTCCGGTCAGGGAACCGATGAACCCGGCGGCGATGGCGACCAAGGCAAGGGCGACCAAGTACCAGACCAGCTCCATCCGGAATCCCACCGCGCCCGCCGCGCGGGTAACCGCCCAACGGCACAACCGCTAAACGGCTTCGGTGTGTCCGCCGCCCTCGATGGAGCCGCGGGGGGGCCGGATCGCGCCCGGGGCTCCCGGTGCCCCGCTCCCGTGGGCCCCCAGCGCCAAGGACGGGTTCGGGACCGCCTACTCGGCGGACTCGACCCTCTGGTTCACGGTCTGGCGCGGCATCGTCACCGAGATCTACTACCCGACCATCGACCGGCCGCAGACGAGCGGGTTGCTCTTCGTCGTGACCGACGGGGCGACCTTCGCGCACAGCGACCGGCATGGTCTCTCCTCCGTTGTGGAGCTTGCCCACCCCCATGCGCTCGACTACCGGGTCCGCAGCCGCGATCCCGCGGGCCGCTACACCCTCGTCAAGGACGTCCTCGCCGCGCCCCACCAGCCGGCGCTCTTGGTCCGGGTCCGGCTCGAGGTCCATGCCCCGGAGCTCCAGGGGAAGCTCCGGCTCTTCGCCATCGTGGCCCCCCGGCTGGGCCTGACCGAGGGAGGGACCGAGGCATCGGTCTACACCCTCGCCGGTCGGCCGGTCCTCGGGGCCAGTCGCCCCGAGGTCGCCCTCGCGGTCGCCGCGGACGTCCCGGTCCCGTGGGCGAGCGTCGGCTATTTGGGGGCGTCGGACGGCCTGACCGAGCTCCTGACCCGGTACGAACCGGGCGCCGAGTACGACCTCGCCCCCCATGGCAACGTGGGCATGGGCCTCGAGCTCGAGATCCCCGATTCCGGAGAGTGCACGGTCGTCTGTGCCTTCGGTCCCGGCCTCGAGAGCGCCTCGACCACGTTGCTGCAGGCGTTGGGGACGGCCTTCCAGCGCCATCGGGACCGGTTTGTCCTCCAGTGGCACCGGGCCTGCCGCCACCTGCGGCGGCCGGCGCCGTTTGCCGGGGACGGGGGCCGGCTCGAACGGGTCAGCCACATGGTCCTGCTCGCCTCGGAGGACAAGCAGTTTCCGGGCGCCTTCATCGCCTCCCCGTCGACCCCCTGGGGATGGACCCGGATCGAGGACCAGGGGGGCTACCATCTCGTGTGGACGCGGGACATGGTCCATACCGCCACCGCGCTCCTCGCGAGCGGCGTGCGGGAGGCCCCGCTCCGGGCCCTCATCTACCTCGCCAGCCGCCAGCAGGCCGACGGGGGATTCCCGCAGAACTTCTGGGTCGACGGACGGCCGTACTGGAGCGGGCTCCAGTTGGACGAGGTCGCCTACCCGATCCTGCTCGCCTGGCGGCTCGCGAGGGACCGGGACCTCGAGCAGTTCGACCCGTACCCGATGGTCTCGCGCGCGGCCCGCTTCCTGCTGGAGCATGGACCGGTGACACCCCAGGACCGATGGGAGGAGGTCAGCGGGTTCTCCCCCTCCACCCTCGCGCTGCAGATCGCCGGTCTGCTCGGCGCCAGCGACTTTGCCCGCCGCCGGGGCGACCGGACGGCCGCGGAGCTCTTCGAGACCGGCGCGGACTTCCTCGAGAACCACATCGAGCAGTGGACGGTCACCGATCGCGGCACCCTCGATCCCGAGGTTCCACGGCACTATGTCCGGATTCGGCCCGCGCTCCCGGGAGACCCCCACCCCCGGGAGCGCGGCGACTTCGGCCGGATCACGATCGCCAACCGCGCCCCGGACCGGCCCTCGGAGTTCCCGGCCCAGGAGATCGTCTCGACGGAGTTCCTGGAGCTCGTCCGCTATGGCATCCGTCCTGCGGACGACCCGGTGGTCGTTGACTCGGTCCGTCTGGTCGACCGGATCCTCCGGGTTGAGACGCCGTTCGGACCGGCCTGGAAGCGCTACACCCACGACGGCTACGGCCAGGGCCCCGGCGGCACCCCCTACCGTGGCTGGGGGATCGGCCGGCCGTGGCCGCTATTGACGGGGGAGCGGGGACACTACGAGCTGGCCGCCGGACGCGACCCGATCCCTTTCGCGCAGGCGATGGAGCGGTTCGCGACCGACACCGGTCTGCTCACCGAGCAGATCTGGGACGAGGACGACGTCTCGGAGTTCGGGCTCGTCCGGGGCCGCCCGACCGGTGCGGCGATGCCCCTTGCCTGGGCCCATGCGGAGTACCTGACCCTGCTCCGCTCGATCGCGGACCGCGAGGTCTTCGATCGCATCCCCTCGGTCGCCGAGCGGTACGGGGCCCGGACGCACCCGTTCCGCGCACCGGAGATCTGGAAGTTCAACCGCCAGATCGAGACGATCCCGCCGGGCCGACCGCTCCGCTTCCAGATCGGGGCACCGTTCCGGCTCCACCTCTCCGACGACGGATGGCGCACGGTCCGGGACATCGACGCCGCCGGTTCGTCGGTCCGGATCTGGACCGCCGACCTGCCGCCGCTCGACGCCGGTCAGCGCTACGACTTCACCTTCTACTGGCCGCAGGCCGATCGCTGGGAAGGCCGGGACTTCACGGTGACCGCGTCGCCCGACGACCGGCCCTAGGATCGGCGGTCCGGATCTCCCCCGGGCGATCTTCCGGGGGGTGCGCCGGTCGTCCGGCCCACGGGATCGGCAGCCGCCGCCGGCCGGGCGTCCGGCTGAGCGCGGGTGGCCACGCCGCGGACGATCGGACCGAACGGAGCGGCCAAGCTCGCTCCTCCCGACCGCCTAATGCCGTCGAAAGACCCCCGGACGTCCCCGGCGGGGACCGGTGCCCCGGGGAGGGGGCGGTCCGTTGCGTCGACGCCGACCGCGGCCCCTCCGTCCCGCGGCGATCTCCCGGCCCGGGGAATGGCCTCCCCCGATCCCGGCCGGCCGCACGGGCGGCGGCAGATCGTAGGCGAAATCCGGAAGCCGGGTCCGAGGGATCGACAGGCCGATCCCCCGCTCGATGGCCCGGAGGGATTCTTCCTCCTCGGGGGCGACCAAGGTGTAGGCGTCGCCGCGGCGGCGGGCCCGTGCGGTCCGTCCCACACGGTGCACGTAGGTCTCCGGTTCCCCCGGGACATCGTAGTTGACGACGTGAGAGATCTCCTGCACGTCGATCCCCCGGGCCGCGATGTCCGTCGCGACCAAGATCCGGTGGCGTCCCTCGCGGAACCCCTCGAGGGCCGCGATCCGTTGGCGCTGGCTGCGGTCGCCGTGGATGACGGCGGCGGAGAGCCCCCGGCGCGCGAGGTCCCGGGCGAGGCGGTCGGCCCTCCGCTTGGTCCGGACGAAGACGAGGACGCTCGTCATCAGCTCATCCCGGAGGAGCTCGATCAGGAGGTCGAGCTTGCGGTGGGCCGGCACCGGCAGCGCGAGATGCGTGACGCCCACCGCGGCGACGGTCTCCGGTTCGACATGGATGAGCTTCGGTTCGTGCAGGAACTCGCGGGCGAGGCTCACGATCTCCGGGGGCATCGTAGCCGAAAAGAGCATCGTCTGCCGTTCCCGGGGGAGGGACCGGAGGATCCGGCGTACGTCCGGAAGGAATCCCATGTCCAGCATGCGATCGGCCTCATCCAAGACGAGGATGCGGAGCGAGCGGAAGTCCACGGACCCCCGCTGCATGTGGTCGAGCAGGCGGCCCGGGGTGGCGATGACGATCTCGACCCCGTCCCGGAGCGCCCGCTCCTGGTCCCCCAGGCCGACGCCCCCGTACACCGCGATCCCGCGCAGCCGGGTGTGCCCCGCGAGCCGATGGAGGAATCCTTCCGCCTGGAGGGCAAGTTCCCGCGTCGGCGTCAGGATGAGCGCGTAGAGACGGCCGGGAGGCTGATCGAGCAGCCGCTCCAGGATCGGAAGGAGGAACGCCGCTGTCTTTCCGGTTCCCGTCTGGGAAGCGCCGATGATGTCCCGGCCCTCGACCGCCCAGGGGATCGCCCCGGACTGGATCGCGGTGGGGACCACATAACCGAGTTCGGCGACTCCCTGCTGGAGCTTCCCGTGGAGCGGCAGGTCGCGGAACGTGCGTCCCCCCGCTCGATCGTCGGCCGCCTCGGGCTCCGGCACGTCCCCTCAGAGAGGCGCAGCGGATAAGCCGGAGGGTCCTTTGCTCCGGCCCCCGGTCAGCTCTCCGGGGCGGGGGACGGGTCGGGCGTGACCGAGTCGGGTCCCGGGACAGATCGGGCGGCGGGCATCGAGGGCGCCAAGGCCGCTCCGAGCCCCTTCGGGGCCGGGACCTCCTGGTAGAAGTATTGCCCCCCACGGAGCCCCGAGATCACCGCGGCCACCAGCGTGAGGGAACCGGCCAGGACGAACGCGCCCGAGAGCGCGTTCCCGAACGCCGGAGCGACCGCCGAGGCGAAGAAGTGGGGGGCGAGCAGGGCCTGCGTGGTGGCGCTGGACAGAGGGACCCAGCCGGGAATGGTCGATCCGACCGCAATGAGGTCCAGCATCGGGTTCTGGCCAAGGAACGCGCCGAACAGGGCCCCGGTGGGGTCGGACCCGATGAGGTGGCTCAGGATGGCGACGTCGGCCGGGGGAGCCCCGGTCGTGCCGAGTATACCCGCGGCGCTCGGACCGAGACCGGACGAGAGGCTCAGGATGATGATCGTGAAGAAGATCGCGAGCGACATCTGCTGGCCGGTGTTCTGCAGGGTGGCGAGCATGCCGGAGGCGGCCCCGCGGTTCTGCGGCGGGACCGAGCTCATCACGGCGGACGCGTTCGGCGCGGCGAACATGCCCATGCCGCACCCGTTCACGAAGAGGAGGACGCCGACCTCCCAGTAGGGGAAGTCGACCGGGACGACGGAGAGGAGGAAGAGACCTGCCGCGGCCACGACCAGTCCGGTGGTCGCCAGCGGACGGGCCCCGTGCCGGTCCGAGAGCCACCCGCTCAGCGGACCGGCGACGAGGAACCCGGCGATCATCGGCGTCATCAGGATGCCGGCCCACAGGGGCGTCTCGGAGAAGCTGTAGCCGTGCTCGGGCAGCCAGATTCCCTGGAACCAGACGACGAGGACGAGCATGAGCCCGCCCCGGGCCAGCGATCCCAGCAACGACGCGCTGGTCCCGGCCGCGAACGCGCGGATCCGGAAGAACGACAGGCGGAACATCGGGTCCGGAACCCGCGTCTCGACAAAGACGAAGGCGACCAAGAGCGCGGCTCCGACCGCGAGCGCCGCGATCACCCAGGGGGAAGCCCAGCCCATCGACGAGCTGCCGTAGGGAAGGAGGCCGTAGGTGATGCCGACCAGGATCAGGGTCAGGCCGACCGCGAAGGTCGCGTTGCCGACGTAGTCGATCTTCTGGTTGGGGTTCCGGACCGAGATCTCACGGAGCTTCCAGTACGCCCAGATCGTTCCGAAGACGCTCACCGGCACGCTCACGAGGAAGATGAGGCGCCAGGTCGGCAGCACCAGCGGTCCGATGGGGATGTCCGGAATCCCCGCGAGGATCCCCCCGACGACGAGACCGACCAGCGAGCCGCCGATGAAGGCGATCTGGTTGACTCCCATCGCCTTGCCGCGCTCCCGCGGCGGGAACGCGTCGGTGAGCAGGGCCGCCGAGTTCGCGAAGAGGAACGAGGCCCCCACCGCCTGGATCAGCCGGAAGAAGACCAGGGCCCACGCGCCCGTGGTCCCGGACCATGGCTCGAGGAAGAGGAGGATCGATCCCGTCGCGAAGACCGCGAAGCCCATGTTGTACATCCGGGCCCGCCCGTACATGTCGGAGAGTCGGCCCACGGTCACGAGCATCGTGGCCGTGACGACGCCGTAGCCCAGGAGGAGCCAGATGAGAAGCGGGAAGTTCGCCTGGTCGAACGGGTTGACGCCGAGGCCGGTGAAGACGACCGGCAGCGAGATCAGCAGGATCGACCCGTCGATGGCCGCAAGAAGGCCACCTAGCGTGGTGTTCGACAAGACGGTCCACTTGTATTCCATGGTAGCGGTTCCCTCCTAGGGAGCGGGACGGACTTCCTTCGCCTCAAATCCCTCCGAGAGGGCCGCCAGGCCGTCCCGCAGAGCCCTGAGCTCGGTCGCGTTCATGCGCGCGGTCGCCTCCCGCAGGGTCTGGAGCATTGCTTCCTTGCCCCGGGCCAGGACGTTCCGGCCCCGCCGTGTGGGTTCCAGCCGAATGGACCGGCGGTCCACCGGATCCGGTACCCGTCGCAACCAACCGCGGTCCACCAGGCGGTCGACCAGGCTGGTCACGCCCGGAGGGGTCAGGCCGATCGCCTCGGCAAGGTCGCCGGCGCGGCAGCCCTGATGGACCGCCATCTCGAGGGCAAGCCACTCCGTGAAGGAGGCCCCGCTCTTCCGAAGGACCCGCTGCTGCCGGCGGCGCAGGGCGAGGAAGGCGGAGCGCAAGGCCGCGATGGCCTCCTCGGCCAATTCCCCCTTCGGCTGGTCGGGGGATTCTGGGCGCACGGCTGCCTGCATCGGACCGCATCGAGGACACGGAGTTTATTACGATTTCTAATAGAAAGACATCGAAGTAACCACCCTCTCGTTCGAACCCCGCGGGAGCGCGGCCCCCGAAACCTTCCCGAACGGATGCGGGTCCGCGCGACGGATCCCGTTCCCGGGGGCGAGCGGGGGGACCGTCCGCGGGGGAGGCCCCCGGCGGAGGCTGCGCGGGCGGGCACGGAGGGATTTGAACCCTCGACCGCCGGGTTAGGAACCCGGTGCCCTATCCAAGCTAGGCTACGTGCCCCGGACCCCCGGTGCCTTCCGGCATATGACCCCTTTGTCCTGTCGAGCCGGTCGGTCACCGGAATCCGGTCGGCATCGCGGCAGGACCACATCCCCTTCGGCGGGGCGCGCGCACGAGGGTTCCCCGGCCGGGAATCCGACGCAGCGGACCGTCGATCGCCCGGGCCTCTTCCGGCCCGTTTCCATGGGTGTCTTCAATTCTCCGGCGCCATCGGGGCCACGGCAGATTCGGGGAAGCTCCTTCCGCCTCGGATCAACGGCTCGGCCCATCGGGCCGAAGGGTCAGGCCAGCCGAGCTCCCCCCGGGGAGGGCAGGTCGACCTTCGTCGGCCGATCGACCTCGAGGGATCCGGCACCACGGAGAAATTTCAATGATTTCGAAACAATTATATATCGGGTCGAAGACTCCCTGCCCCATGGCGACCCCGACGGCACCGGCGGGAGCATCACCAGCGCCGAGCGCACCCATTCGAAAGCGCCCTCTGGGGGTTTCGATCATCGCCATCCTCACCATCATCGAGGGGCTGCTCTTCGTCATCCTAGGCGCGGCATTCATCCTCGGGGGCACGTATCTTTCCAGCTATGTCACCAATGTGCCGTTCTCGACGACGGTTCTCGTTCTCTCTGGCGCAGTCTTCGTTGTTCTTGGCCTGATCGCGTTCGCGTGTGCCGCGGGGCTCTGGCGCCTCCGGAAGTGGGCGGCGGGCTTGACGATCGCCGTGGTGGTGATCGACGCTGCGTATTCCGCATACACCATGGTGGCGGCAGGTGCCGCCAACGCCTCGGACGTGGTCGCGATCGCCCTTGCCGTCATCATCATCGGCTACCTTGCGGCCGTCTGGAGCGTGTTCGCCTAGGCGCGCACGGAGGACGCGGAACGAGGGGAGGGAGGGACGGCCCCCCCCCGGCCTGTGGGAGGGGACCCGTCCGCAGGGACTGACCGGAAAGGGCCGGAGAACGTGGTCTCATCCACCGCCGGGAGCCGGGCGGCGTGTGCTCGTGCCCCCGGTCGGGGACACTAGGCGATCGTACCGGTGGTCGACGAGCACCGCCATCGAACCGACAGGTTCCCGCAGGACACGAATCGCCTCGAGGAACTCGGTGAGCAGCGGGAGCAGAGGAGGGCGGCTGCGGCGATCGTCCGGTTCGTCGGTTGGCAATGGATCCCCCCCGAGCGCGCCGAGCAACCACCGGTCCTTTCCCACCGTATAGAGGATGGGGAAGGCACGGCACTCGTGGGTGAGCCGGGAGAACAGCGCTTCGGGCCGTGCCCCGGGTCGTGGCGTTCCGTGGACGATCACGAGCTGGCTGCCGGCGCGCCGCCCGTACGGAGGGACTCGGGATGGCTCGAGGAGGACCCGGTGGGTGGCCCACCCCTTGGCGAGGATCCGTCGCTCGGAGAAAGGAAGGCCGAATGGCCCCGTCAGGTGGCCATCATGACCCTCGGGGTGGACGGCAAAGGGTCGTCCGAGCAGGTTGCGGAAGGCCCAGAGGGAGTGGGGCGTGATGGAGCCGTCCCCGTCTTCCATGCTGCCTCCCAAGCCGTGGGGATAGGCCAAGGTCCCCGGAAGCTGGACCATGTGGGACCACATCCCCTCGTAGTCGAAGAACACCGGGACCGTGGGTCCCCGCACGTCGACCGACACCACGGTGCTCGAGGCGAGGAGCTTCTGCTCTTCCCAGCGCGCCACGATCGCCCGACTCCCGGAGCCGTCCCGATCGAACAGGACTGCCAAGGCGAGCTGGGGGCTGGCCCAGAGCGAGGTCATGACCGCCTCGGATCCCGGCGGCTCCCGGGCCAGCTCGGGCAGTCGATCCGCGTAGGGCTGACCGAGAACGAAGGTGCCGATCGGCCGCCCAAGACGCGACGGATCGGGGATATAACGGTCCCGGAGCCAGCCCTCCAGGTACGCGCGGCGCCGGATCGCGTAGTAGGTCGAGCGGGGGACTCCCACTTGGCGGAGCCTCTCGCGCTCCCGCTCGGGACGGGCCGCCAGGAGGGTGGCGATGACGGAGGCCTCCGCCGTCGTCAGCGATCGGGTCATGGCCATGGGGGCGCCGATGGGCGCCGATTCCCCCTACCGCCGCAGAAGAAAGCCGATTCGCCCGACGCGAGAGCGGCGCCAGGGGCGTTGACACGGCATCGCACGGAGTCCAGCGGAGACGCCCGGGGCGGGCACCTACGCTTATCATGCCCACATCGATTCCACGGGTGATGCGGCAGGCGATCGCCCTCCTCGTGGTCGCTGGACTCGTGGTCGTCGGCCCCGCGCTGGCCACGGCCGTTCCGGGTCCCTCCGCCATCACCTTGCCCGGCCTCTCGCCCGTTCGGGACACTGCGATCGAAGCCACCAGCCCCCTTGCCTCGTCCACGACCTTCGGCAACGTCACGAACCTCACGATCACGGATACGTCCGTCCAGGGCCGGGCGACCTATGGCTTCGTGGTCCAGTCCTCCGTCTCGCCCTCCGGCCCCAACCGCACCGAGTTCTCGTTGGATTCGGTCTACGCACTGGCCGTCTCGGTCCGGATCTGTCAGCCCGGCTGCGCGGACCCGGCGCTGGTGACGAACCTGACCTACCGCGCGTTCCAGCAGGTCGACGCCTGGACGAACGTGACCACCGCCGCGAGCGTGGTCGCCACGCTGTCCAACGGCAGCCGGAGCACGGTGGCCGCCCTCGGGCTCCTGACGAGCCACGTTCAGACGATGGGGGGCTCGTTCCAGAGCACGGCGAGCAACGTCGCCGGAGCCCTCACCGTGCCGACGAATGCCTCGAGCTCGTACCGGTCGGACTCTTCGGTGACCTTCTCGCCGTTCTTGGGCCTCGTGCCCGAGAACCCGCAGGCCATCCGGTCCTGGACATCCACGGCGTCGTACCAGTCGGCGGCATCCTGGACGGCGAACTGGACGATCGGGGCGGGGACCGGCGCGAACTCCGGCAGCGAGTCGACCTCCAACGGTACGATCACCCTGTCGGGCACCGCGCTCGGCATCCATCCGATCGGGCGCGCGACAGCCTACCGTCTGCGTCTGTCGTTCGGGCCGGCGCCTCCGCTCACCCTGGTCGCGGGCATCGGCGTGCAGGTCACGCTGCCCAACCCATTCCAAGGGGACTTGGGGCCCGGCTGGGAGATGCACAACCGCGTGGAGGGATCGATCCGGGCCTCGGAGCTCTGGACCGACCCGAGCCATCCGGGTCAGATCGTCTCGGGATCCGTCGACTTCGGGGCCGGCGTGGTCGACCCGACCCACCCGTCCTCGAACACGAGCCTTCCGAACTCCTCGATGCCGGGCCAGCCGATGCCCTCGCCCGAGTACTCGACCTACGCGAGCTGCCTCCAGAATTCCCCGGCGAGCTGCCCGGCCGTTGTCTCCCCCGGAGCCCCCGGGTCCCCTGCGAGCGGGCCGTGGGCGGACCTCGCCCTGTGGGCCGGGGGGGCGGCGGTGGTCGTGGTCGCCGCGATCGGGCTGGTGGTCGGGCAACGTCGGAAGGCGCCGCCCGTCCGGTACCCCCAGGCGGACCTGTACCCGCCCGGAGAGACTTGGGGCCCACCCGCCGACGCGCCGTCGGGCGGGAACGCCCGGGGGGGCGCAGGCACGGGCTCGGATGACCCGCTCAACGGCCTCTGGTGAGGCGAACCCCCGCGGATCGGTGCGGAGCTCGGGCCGACCGAGCTACGGCGGAGGGGGGGGCGTTCCCGGACGGCGGAGGTCGGCCGGGGCCCGAGGGAGGGGGTAGCGCAGCAGCGCCGCGATCCCACCGAACGCCTTCAGGAGCATCTCCCCCTCCTCGCTCTCTTGGGAGACCAAACGGACGCTCCCGCCGATGTCCGCGACCTTGTGGAAGAGTCCCTCGACGTAGTCTTCGGAACCGGCCAGGTGGAGCTGGGCCTGGCCGCACGAACGGCAGGGCGACTCCAGGACCCGGTCGACCTCGTCGTCCCCGACGATCCGGTCGGTGGCCGCGCCGCAGTTGCCGCAGACGAGGGAGAGGCGCCGCCGCCGGAGCCCGTCGCTCACGAGGAGGGTCTCGACAGCTCGGGCCTCGAGGGCGCGCTCCACCTCCGCCGGTCCGTAGCTCGCGAGGCCGTTGTCGCCGCGCCGGATCTCCGCGAGGAGCCTCTGGACGATCCGCTTCTCCTCCGCGATCTCGAGCCCGTGGAGGGTCTGCGTCGCCTTCTCGACCAGTTCCTTGAGCCCGTACTCGTCCGTGTAGCCGGTGTCGAAGAGCGGCTGGACGACCTTCTGCTGGAGCCGGTAGTCCATGTACTGCTCCTTGTAGAAGTACTCCTTCGTCGCGCCCGGGCCGCCGATCAGGATCCCCTTCAGGCTGTCGATCTTCGGGAGGAAGAGCTCTCCGGCCATCTCGCCGACCTTCACGAAGAACTCGTGGGCCGCGTGCTCGATCATCCGCTCGAAGCGGTGGGCCGACTGCCCGCCCCGGCCATGCTTGCTGGGGACCAGGGACTGGCGGTTCCGCAGGGCCTCGATCCGCTTGCCGCGCAGGAAGCCCAGCGTAACCTCCGCGCGGTCGATCACGAGCAGCCCCCAGAGGTCGGGCTCGTGGGCCATGGCGAGCAGCGGGTCGAGGAAGAAGGTGGAGTCGCACCGGTACAGGTACGTGTTGAGCGGCTCGGGCGGTTCGACCTGGAAGCTGACGGGCTCCGACCGGTCGGCACCGACGGCCTTCGAGCCGACGAAGAAGGCGACGCCGTGGGGCGGTGGCTCCTTGAACGCCCGGACCCGACCCATCAGGGAGTCGATCGCCCACATCACGTTCTTCCGGGTCGTCCGGCTCTTGATGTTGGAGCTCTGGGCGTACTCGTTCCGCAGGTAGGCCATGACGTCCGAGATCCGCTTGCCCGGCGGCACGTAGAGGGAAATGAGCTCCGTCGCCCGGCCCCGGCACGCGGCGATCTCGTCCAGCTTGCGCTGGAACGAGTAGCGCACGAGCTGGGGATCCTGCGGCGGGGCCTCCGCCGTCTCCGTCATGGTCCCTCCGCCGGACCGGTCCGTGCCGGTCCCGACGGCGAGGGGGAGGCGGGGATCCGGTCCGAACGGGGAAGCCCGTTCCCCGGGCCGCGGAGTCAGAGAAGACGCCGGATGTGCTCCTCGATGACCTCTTCCGGGTAGGCGCCGACCATCCGGTCGACCAGCTTGCCCTGCTTGTAGAAGAGCAGCGTCGGGATGCTCATGATCCCGAGGGCTCCTGCCTTCTCCCCGTTGTCGTCGGAGTTCATCTTCCCGAAGGCGACCTTCCCCTTGTACTTCTCGCTCAGGCGGTCGACGACCGGGGAGACCATCCGGCACGGTCCGCACCAGGGGGCCCACACGTCGATGACGACGGCTCCGTTGCCCTGCGCGAACGAGTCGAAGTGCGCCCCATCGATGTCCTGCACCGTCATTGGCTGCCTCGTCCCTCTTCGATTTCCGCCTCCTATTAAATGATTCGCGGGCCCCGCCACCACGCCCCCGCTTGGGGCACGGCCGCTTCGGAAGGTTTAGGAGGGGAGCCCCCATAGGGCAGAGGGAGGAGGATGCGGTCGCGCACCGACCCCCCTGTCTGGGACCGCGCCGCGGGGGCCTCCGTCCGCCGGTCCCCCCCGCCGATCCTTCGGCCGGCCTCGCGCAGGGCCCTCTGGCGGAGGATGCTCCACCTGCGCGAGGCGACCGTGGAGCGGATCGGCACCCTCACCGGGGTGGCAACCCCTCGCCTGCGGTCGTTCCGGAGCGAACTCGAGTCCTCCGACCTTCCCGACCGGCTGATCGCCCGCGGGGCGGGACTGTCGTTCGTGCGGGAGCTCCCGCACGGCGTAGCCCTCTACCTCCTCGTCCGTGCCCTTGCCCCGCTCCGGGTGCTGGAGACGGGGGTCCGGCCCGGCTATTCCACGGCATGGATCCTCTCGGCATTGGAGGCCAACGGCCGGGGGGAGCTGACCTCGCTGGGCCCGGGCGGCGCGAACGGACGGGCCCCCGGGGTCGCCAACGTCTTCGTCGGCCAGTTCGTCCCCCCTCCGCTGCGCACACGCTGGACGCTGGTTCTCGGCAACACGGAGGACCGCCTCCGGGAGATCCTCTCCGCCTCCCCGGAGATCGACCTCTTCTTCTACGACAACGGTCCGGACCCGATCCGGGCCCGGTTCGAGCTCAAGGCGGCCTGGTCAGCCCTCTCGCCCCACGGGATCCTGCTGGCCCACCACGCGGAGGCGACCCCGTCCTGGCGGGAGTTCTGCGCCGGACAGGGATTGCCCCCCCAGATCGTCGACCCGGGTCCGCCGGCCCTCGGTGGGCTGTCGGTCGACAGAGGCCGGGCCCTTGGCCGGTGACTACCGCTCGAGCTCTTCGACCAGGTGCTGGGCCACGGGCAGGATCAGCCGCTCGGTGGCGGTGCGAACGGCCCGCTCGGAGCCGGGAAGCGCGAAGACCGGCTTCCCCTGGATGACGTAGAGGTTCGCCCGGCTCATCAGGGCAAGGGGCCCGACCTCCTGGAAGCTCAGGGCCCGATAGATCTCACCGAATCCCTCGATCTTCGACCCTCCCATCGCCTCCAGCGCGGCGATCGAGCGATCCCGGGAGCTGACTCCCGTCCCCCCGATCGTCAGCGCGCATTCGACCTTCGGGTCGGCGAGCCACGGCTCGAGGGCGTCCCGGACGTCGGCGACCGAGTTCGCGACGAGCTGGTACCGTGCCACCGTGTGCCCGGCCTCTTGGATCATGCGCCGCGCGAGGTGTCCGCTCGGGTCATCCTCCTCGGTGTGGGTATCGGAGACCGAGAGGATCGCGAAGCCAAGATGGCGGTGGCCGCCGAGGTGGTGACGGGACGCGGGGGGGTTCGCTTCGGTCATGACCGGGGGATCTCACCCTTCTCCTTGCGCACCACCCGGAGGCCCTCGAGGGAGGTCCGGGGGTACTGGCCGCGGGCATCCTTCTCCGAGTACTTGACCATGTCCCAAACCGTCAGTAGGGCGACGGTCGCTCCGACCAGCGCCTCCATCTCGACCCCCGTCGGGCCCCGGGCCTCCGCCTCCGCGCGCACCGACACACCGCCCCGCCGGAGCGCGACGGTGACGCGGCTGGCCGTCAGCGGGACGATGTGGCAGTGCGGCAAAAGCTCGCTCGTCCGCTTCATCGCGAGCAGTCCTGCGGCCTCGGCCGTGGCGAGTGGGTTCCCCTTGCCCACGTCTCCCTCCCGGATCGCCCGCACGGTCGTCGGGCGAAGGCGAAGACGGCCGGTGGCGGCGGCGCGCCGGAGCACGGACGGCTTGCCCGAGACGCGGCGCTGCCGGGCGGTCACGGGTTCGTCCGTTCCGAGCCCGCAAGGGCGAGGTAGGCGAGGAACGACTCGATCTGGATGCGGTCGGTGGCGCCCTGGGCGATCCGGAACTCGACCTCGGCGAGGCGCTCGATCGCCGCGATCTTGGCCTGGTCCGTCAGGACGTCCCGCGGCAGGTCGGCGATCGAGGAGTGGATGGCCCGGACGAGATCCTCGCCGCTGATCCCCCGGTCGGAGAGGAGCCGGTAGAGCGACGCGCGGGCGGCGAAGAACTCCCCCCGGGCCGTCGCCGAGAGCAGCTCCGTGACCTCGCCGCGCAGCGGGACCGCGGCGTGGGTCCGGACCGCCTCCTCCGTCACCCGATCCGTCCCGGTGGCCGCGAGCTGGAGGAGGTTGATCGCCCGTCGCATGTCGCCGGCCGCGGCCCCGACGATCGCGTCGCGCGCCGCGGGATCCAGCCGCACGCCCTCGGCCCCCGCGATCCGGTCGAGCTGGGCGGAGATCGCCTCGGCCGAGTAGCCCCGGAACCGAAAGACGGCGCAGCGGGACTGGATCGGGTCGATCAGGCGGCTCGAGTAGTTGCAGGACAGGATGAAGCGGCAGCTCCCCGAGAACCGCTCCATCACCCGGCGAAGGGACCCCTGCGCCTCGGCGGTGAGGTTGTCCGCCTCGTCCAGGAAGAGGAGCTTGAACCGGACCTCCCCGAGCGGGGAGGTCCGGGCGTACTCCTTGATCGTCGTCCGGACGGTGTCGATCCCCCGCTCGTCGGAGGCGTTGAGCTCGAGGAAGTTGTCCCTCCACGACTCCCCATAGAGATCGCGCGCGAGCGCGAGGGCCGCCGTCGTCTTCCCGGTCCCGGGAGGCCCGGCGAAGAGGAGGTGCGGCATCGACCGCCGAGCGACGTAGGCCCGGAGCAAGGGCACGACGGTCTCATGCCCGGTCATCTCCGCGAGCGACCGCGGCCGGTACTTCTCGACCCAGACCGTCTCCAGGGACCGTTCGGTCATCGCCGGCGCCCCACTCGACGGGCAGGGACCATTAAGGTTTCCCGAACGGCACGGGCTCTCCGAGGAGCTCCGCCTCGTCCCGCCGGTGGCGTCGGACTGCCTCGACCACCAGCCGTCCGTATTGTCCGAGGGCCTGCCGGTGGCCGCCGTGATCCTCCCCCCGGACGATCCCCAGGAACCATCGGGTCTGGCGCGCCGACTCCCGGAGCCGTTCGTGGTCGGCCCGCACCAGCGCCACCCGGCCGTCCGAGGAGCCGAGCCGCTCCAGGCGGGCGTCGTAGCCGGCGACGTGCGCCTCCAGCGCGTCGGCATATCCGGTCACCTCCTCGACGACGGCCCCGAGCAGGTACGGCCGGAGCAGGACGAGCCCGTCACTCAGCCCCCCGAACCGGTCGGTGGCCCGGTCGAACGGGGTCGGCTCGCCGATCGGAGGAGCCGGAGGATCGGGGATTGCGGAAACGGCCGCCATGGCTCGGAGCATGGTGGAGGGCCTCGTGCCATTATATGGCTGGGGGCGGTGCTCCGGCGGATGTTCGAGCGTATCGGCGTCGTCCCGTTCCGAGGGACCATCCGGGAGCGGACCGTGGAACCGTATGTCCGCCTCCTTCGGGCCCTGAGGGATCGGCCGGCGGTCCGCGGGGTCCTGATCGACATCTCGAGCGGCGGGGGGGAATCGACCGCGTCGATGGACCTCCACCTTGCGATCCGCCGCCTCGACGCGATCACGCCGGTCTTCGTCTCGATCGGGGCGGCGGCGGCCTCGGGAGCCTACCTCGCCGCCGTGGGCGCCCGCCGGATCTTCGCCTATCCGGAATCCGCGGTCGGCTCGATCGGCGTCGTGATGCCGCACCTCGCGGTGCGGGACCTGCTTGCCAAGCTCGGCATCTCCGTCGAACTCCTGCACGAGGGCCGCCACAAGGACGCCTACCAGGGGGTCCGGCCCCTGACCGAGGAGGAGAGGGGCAAGCTGCAGGGGATCCTCCGGGAGGACTACGACCGGTTCGTCGCGGTCGTGGCGGAAGCCCGTCACCGGCCCGTCGAGCAGATCCGGGAACTCGCCACGGGCGAGTTCTGGAGCGGGCAGACGGCCCTGAAGCTCGGGCTCGTCGACGCGATGGGCGACCGCGAGATGGCCCTGGCCGCGCTCGCGGACGAGGTGAAGGTTCCGGTCGGGCGGGCCGTGACGTTCTCTCCGCCGCGACCCTGGCTCGAGCGGGTCCTCGGCACCTCCTCGGCGATCGGAGGGGACCGGAACCTTCTCGCGCGCCTGCGGGAGGCCGCGGAGGACGCGATCCTCGCCGAGTGGATCGGCCTCCGCTAGCCCTGGGGGAAAGCCTTCGGGTCCCTCCCGCCGAGGGATTATATATCCGGGCCGGCGTCGACCTCTGCCATGCCGGACAGTCGGCGCAGCGGCTTCTCGAGCGCCGCGGGTCTCATCCAGTACTACGACATGGAGGAGACCAAGGCGGTCAAGATCCACCCTTGGATCATCATCGGGATGGGGATCGCCGCCGCTGTCCTGGTCGACGTGCTGACGTGGCGGCTCGGCTGACCGACGGGAGGCCACGGCCGCCGTCCCGAGCGCCGGTGGTGCTCTTCGACCTGGACGACACTCTCTACGATTACCGCCATGCCCGGGCGGAGGGCCTGCGCGCGCTCGCGGCGGCCCACCCGGTCTTCCGCCGGCGACCGCTCTCCGTCCTATCCCGGGAATACCGGCGCCTCGTCGAGGAGATGCATCCGGCCGTCCTCGCCGGCGCGGCGGACCCGGGGCGGGCCCGTGCCGACCGGATCGCGCGCCTCGCGCGGCTCTGCGGCGCGCCGATCGACGGACGGCAGGCCGAGGACGGGGCGGCGGTCTACGAGACGGCGTATCGGCGGGCCGAACGGGCGGTTCCCGGGGCCCCGGCGCTCCTGCGCCTCCTGCGGCCCCGGGCGACCGTGGGGATCGTGACCAACCATCGGGGGCCCCCGCAGCGGGAGAAGCTCGAGCGGATCGGCTTGGCCCCGTACATCGATCTCCTCGTGACAGCCGACCGCGCCCCGGCGCCGAAGCCGGATCCCCGGATCTTCACGAACGCCCTCGCGGCGGCGGGGCACGCCGCGGGCGGGGCGGTCATGGTCGGGGACTCCTGGGAGACCGATGTCCTCGGGGCCCGGTCGGCGGGCCTGCCGGCGGTCTGGTTCCGCCGGCGGGCCCGGATCCCTCCGACCCTTCCCCCCGGCGTGGAGGTGCTGACCACCTGGGTGCCGGCGGACCGGGCCGCCGAGCGCCTCGTCCGGGCCGCTCAGGCCTCCGCGACGGCCGGCGCGGGGCGGACCGGCCCCAGCCCGGGGACGAACCGTTCGACGCTCCCGTTGCCGAGCAGGAAGACCTTCGACTCGGGGGATTCGTCGAGCACGCGGTAGCCGGTCCGTCGCGCCAGCGCCCGTGCGAATCCCCCGATCTCCTCGTGCGAGGGGACGTGGTCGGTCCCGAGCCGCTGCCGCGACTTGCCCATGTAGACGTATCCCTTCGGCTCGATGAAGTCCGGCCGGGCGAGGAGGTCGAGCGCGGCATAGGCCTCGGTCCAGCCGAGGTTCCATCCCTTGACCAGGGTGTGGCGGATGACCCGGCGGGTCCGGAGATCCCGCACGATCGCCAGCGACTCAAGCAGGCGCTCCCACGCGTCGTCGTGCGCCGGCAGGGTCAGGCGCCGGAAGATCTCCGGATTCGGCGCGGTGACGGAGACGTAGAGCTGGGTCGGGAGTGGATCGAGCGCCCGGAGCGCGTCGGGGTTTGTGCCGTTGGTGACGAGGAAGGTCGTGATGCCCCGCTCGTGGCAGAGCGCCAGGAACCGGTTGAGCTTCGGGTAGAGTGTCGGCTCCCCGGTGAGGCTGATGGCCACATGCCGCGGGGTCTGAGTCTCCTCCCAGCGGGCCCGGTCCACCGAGGGGTCTCCCTTGAACCCCGAGAGGATCCTCCGTTGCGCCTCGATCGATCGTTCGAGCAGGCCGTCCGGATCGTCGAACTCGGGCATCGTCTCGTCGTTCTCCCACCCCTGGTTCCGCCAGCAGAAGCGGCAGTAAAGGTTGCACGAGTCGATCGCCGGGCTCATCTGGAGGCATCGGTGGCTCTGGATGCCGTAGAACCGGCCCTTGTAGCAGTCCCGTCCCGACACGAGGCTCTGCCGCGTCCAGTAGCAGAGCTTGACGGCGCTGTGCCGTCCGACCAGCTGGTAACCCTGCTCCGCGAGCGTGCCGGAGAGATCCTGGTCCCCCATGCCGAGGGAGGGACCCGCCGCGCCCGATTAAGGATTCGGCCCCTCCGCCGGCATCCACCCCGGTCGACCCGGAGAACCGACCGGCACGCCGGCAGCCCGCCGCAGGACCCCGCGCCGCGGGGACCGACCCCGAGGCGACGCCCGGGGAATACTCCATAACCCGGTGCAGGATGGGCACGACGATGGTCCGCCCGGTGGCTCCGGCCGAGATCGCCGAGCGGCTGCGGTCCGACCCCGACTCGCTCCTGCTCCTCGATGTGCGGGAGGTCGACGAACGGGAGATCGCGGCGATCGAACCGTCCCTGCACATCCCGATGGGCGAGGTGATGGAGCGCCTCGCCGATCTCCCGAAGGACCGCGAGATCGTGGTCTACTGCCACATGGGGGGACGCTCGCAGATGATCGCGGCCTTCCTCGAGGGGGAGGGGTTCGAGCGCGTCGCCAACCTCACCGGGGGGATCGACGCGTGGTCGTGCGAGGTCGATCCGTCGGTCCCTCGGTACAGCTGACCCGCGCCGAGGAGGCCGGTCGGGGCCCGGCGTCGGCCGACCAGGCCGGCGGGAGGGGGGCCTCCAGCACTTCCATGTGCGCGCGCATCCTCCAGTAGGTGTCGAGGAACTCCTGCCCGCGGGGGGTGATGTCGAAGCACGGGTGCCCATCGGGCTCCTCCCGCCGGACGAGCCCGGCCCGCTCGAGCCGTCCCAGCGCCCTCCTCAACCGGTCGACCGGCATTCCGGCCCCGTAGCTGATCCGGGTCACCCGCGCCCGCCCGTGGTGGCGCTTGACCACCTCGAGGATCGTCGCGTAGAGATCCGAGGGCTCGCGCCGCCTGGCCCGCCCGGCCGTGCCTTCGGGAGCCGACACGGTTCCCCCTAGAACGGGTCCTGCGGCCGCTGCGGGACCTTCCGGCACCCGCGCCCGACCCGCGCGCTCGGGGCCACGGTCGCCTCCTGCGTGTAGAGGACCTCCTCCGCGAAGGCCCCCTCCCCGAGATGAACCGCATCCCCCACGATGGTCCCGGCCCGCGACCGCTCCGCGAGGCGGATCGTTCCTCCCAGGATCGCGTCGGCCTCGCTGCGTTCGGCGAGAACGACCTCGTCCCCGATCAGGGGCCCGACGGCCCGGCCCCGCCGCCCGAGCACGATCCGGTGGGCCTTCGCGCCGTCCGAAGTCCAGATCCCGCCCCCGACATGGATCGCATCCGCCGCCACGATGCGGGGCACCCGGAGCATCCCTCCGATCCCGAGGGAACCAACCTGAGCGGCCCGGGCGATGTCGATCTCCCCTCCCACATCGACGCGCCCGTCCGCCCGGAGGGTCCCGCCGATGGAGAGGATCCCTCCGACCGAGATCTCGGCCGCCTCGACCCCGCCCTCGATCCTGGCCCGTCCTCCGACCGACAGGCGCGTGCAGGCGAGGTCGGCCTTCGCCTCCAGCATCCCTCCGGCGTGGATCGCCCCTCCCCGCACCGGTCCGCCAAGCTCCGCCCTACCACCGACCCGGAGCTCGCCGAACTCGATGCGGTCGGTGACCGACAGATGCCCTCCGACCTCGAGCCGACCCGCGACCGATCCCCCCGCGATCCGGATCGCCCCTCCGACCGAGAGCTCCCGGAGCTCGACCGTCCCGGCGTCGACCAGCCCCCCGACGTCGATCCGGTTCGCCCGGGCCACCCCTCCCGCAACGGCGAGGCGCCCGCCGACCGTGACCGTATCGGCATCGAGGCCACCGCCCACGGTGAGGGACCCGCCGACCTCAATCTGCTCGACCCGGGCCATTCCACCGATGACCGCCCGTCGGTCGACGTCCAGGGCCCGGGCCTCAAGGGACCCCTGGACCTCCAGGGACCCCCGGACCAGCCGGACCTCGCCGGTTGCGCGGAGATCCCCCTCGACGCGGAGCTCCGCTCCTTGTCCCTCGACGCCGGCGCAGCGCACCGATCCCGCGATCGTCGCGGGGCCCGCGCAGCGCACCGCGCCCGTGACCGTGAGCACGCCGTCGGGGTCGATCCGGGCCCCGCTCCCGACCTCCAGATCGCCCTCGACCTGGCCGAGCCGGGCCCGGCCCCCGCGAGGCACGCGAACGTCCGCCATCGGGCCGCCATCGTCCGGTCGCTCTAAAGGGTCGAGTCACCGCGCGTGAGCACCCGGCGTGCACCTTCTTATGGGCACGGCGTGCTCGCCGGCCGACGGGCCATGGCCGATTCGCTGGAGGCGGTGCGGCGCGAGGTGATCGCCTGCCGCCGCTGTCCCCGCCTGGTCGCCTACCGCGAGAGGGTCGCCCGGGAGGGGAAGCGGGAGTTCCAGGGGCAGGCCTACTGGGGCCGCGGGGTCCCGGGGTTTGGGGACCCCGCCGCGCGGCTGGTGGTGGTCGGTCTCGCCCCGGCGGCGCACGGGTCGAATCGGACCGGGAGGGTCTTCACCGGCGACCGTTCGGCGGCGTTCCTCGTCCGCGCCTTTCACGCGGCCGGCTACGCGAACCAGCCGACCTCCCTGGACCGGAAGGACGGGCTCGCCTACCGAGATCTGTACCTGACGGCCGCGGTCCGCTGCGCGCCGCCGGGGAACCGGCCGACCCCGGACGAGCGCGACCGCTGCCGGCCGTACCTCGACCGCGAGCTCCGCCTCCTGACCCGCGCACGTGCGATCCTCGCCCTGGGGGGATTCGCGTGGGACGCCGTCCGGGACGCCGTCCCCGAGGTCTACGGGGTGGCCCGCCCGAGCACACCGTTCTCCCACGGCACCGTCGCGGCCCTGGGTCCGGGTCGGCCGATCCTCTACGCGTCCTACCACCCGAGCCCGCAGAACACGAACACGGGCCGGCTCACCGGGACGATGCTGGTCACGCTCCTGCGAAGGATCCGGGACGGAATGGACGGGCCGACGCGCCCCACCGGACGGTAGGGAGGCCGACGACGAAGGGATGGGGGACTTCGAGATCCTCGAACGGGACGGGTGGGCCCGGCGGGGCCGGCTTGCCACTCCCCACGGGCCGATCGAGACGCCCTGCCTGCTTCCTGTCGTCCATCCGGACCCGACGCGCCAGCCCGTATCCCCCGACCAGATCCGGTCCCGCTTCGGACTCGGAGCCGTGATCACCTCCGCGTACATCACCTACCGCCACGAGGAACTCCGCCAACGGGCGGAGGCCGAGGGGATCCACGGCCTGCTCCGGTTCGACGGTCCGGTCATGACCGACTCGGGGGCGTTCCAGCAGCACGCCTACGGTCGGATCGAGGTGGGGCCGGAGGAGATCCTCGACTTCCAGAACCGGATCGGGTCCGACATCGCGACCGTCCTCGACGTCTTCGTCGAGCCCGAGGACGAGGAGACGGTCGCCGCGCGGGGCGTCGAGGCCACGACGGTTCGGGCGGAGCAGGCGCGACGGCGGCGCGACGGTCTCCTCGCGGTCCCGGTGCAGGGGGGGCGCCACCCGGCGCTCCGCCGGAGGTCCGCGGAGATCGCAAGCCGCCTCGGGGATGTCCTTGCCTTCGGCGGGGTCGTCCCTCTGTTCGAGCAATACCGGTATCGGGAACTGGTCGCGACCCTCGCGGCGGCGCGGAGTGCCCTCAGCCCGGCCGGCGCCCTGCACCTGTTCGGCACCGGCCACCCCATGGTCTTCGCGCTGGGGGCGCTGCTCGGTGTCGACCTCTACGATTCGTCGGCCTACTTCAAGTTCGCGCGCCGGGGCTGCCTCCTCACGCCCGAGGGGACGATCCCGGTCGCGGACCTCCGGGAGGAAGTCTGCCGCTGCGAGGCATGCGCTTGCCAGCCGCTCACGGGGCTCGCCGCCCGGCCGGCAGAAGAACGGGAGCGTGCCTTGGCGGAGCACAACCTGCGCGTCTCCGCCGAGGAGATGGCCCGGGTGCGCCAGGCGATCCGGGACGGGACCCTCTGGGAGCTCGCGGAGCGCCGGGCCGGTGCCCATCCCGCGCTGGCGGCCGCCCTCGAGTGGCTCGGAGCCCATCCGGAGCTGTTCGCGGACCGGGAACCCGAGAGCCGACGCGCGTTCCGTGAGGTCGGTGCGGGAAGCCGGAACCGGCCGGCGATCGCCCGGTTCCGGGATCGGCTCCGCCGGATCCGAGAGGGACCGCCGGAAGGCCGCCGGCTGCCCCGGCGGGTTCCGCTGACCCCCGAGTTCCTGGCTCGCATCCCTCCGTCCGACGTCCGGGGGATGCCGATCGCATGGTGGTGCGACACCCCCTTCGGGCCGGTCCCGTGGGAGCTCACGGAGGTCTATCCGGTCGGGCCCGCCCTGACGATCGATGAGTTCCGCGACGGGGGCGGGAACCGCTCGACGCCGGCGTCGGTCGCGGAATCCCTCCGCGACCGCCTCTCCCCCGGCGACGGACCGGAGGACGAGCAGGAGCGGGTCCGGCTCTGGACGGATCGGCAGGTCGGTGCCCTGCTCCGGTTCCGCTACGGAGCCTGCCTGCCCGTTCGTCCGCCCGCTTGGGGGGGAGAGCGCTCGGCGCGGACCGGTCGCCTCCGGACCGTCACGGACCCGGCCGGCCCGCTCTTCCAGATCGGCAACGACGGCATCCCCCGTCCCACCTTTGCGGGGGCCCGGTGGCTCCACGCCGCCGTTCCGGCCCCCCGGGAGCGGGTGGTCGTCGCGGCCGAGGCGGCGGAGTTCGTTCGAGCCGGGCGTTCGCTCTTCTCCCGGTTCGTCACCTCCGCCGATCCCGGTCTCGTTCCGGGAGCCAGCGCGCTCCTGGTGGGTCCGGACGACGACCTCTTGGCGGTCGGCCGCCTGCTCCTCGCGCCGGCCGAGATGGGGATCCTCCGCCGGGGCGTCGCGGTGCGCGTGACGGCCCACCCTCGCCAGCCGGTGCCGGCCCCGGAGGTTCCGGGGGAGGAGCTTTAAGGACGACGACCCCGTTCCGCCGGTCGATGACCCGGACCTACCTGCTGCTCCAGCTCGACAGCGAGGGTGCCCCGTACTCCGAGATCGCG
The DNA here is from genome assembly GCA_038729445.1 of Thermoplasmata archaeon. Classification (GTDB taxonomy): domain Archaea; phylum Thermoplasmatota; class Thermoplasmata; order Lutacidiplasmatales; family UBA184; genus Lutacidiplasma. The sequence continues at coordinate 6,323 of JAVYSA010000009.1, read as the reverse complement.
GAGGTGCTGCAGAACATGGGGTTCCGCCCCGGCCGGGAGGGGTTCGACTTCGTCTACGATTGGGGCCGGCCCGTCACGGTGCCGGAGTCCCTTGCGCTGGCGGACCGGATCCATGCCGCGCTCCACGGACGGCGGGTCGGTTTCCGCGTCGAGACGACGGACGACGCGTCGGACGACGGGGAGTGAGCGACCCATGACGGTCCTGGGCATCGAGTCGACGGCGCACACCTGCTCGATCGGGATCGTGGACGACCATGCCGAGGTCCTTGCGCTCGCCTCCGACATGTACCGACCCGCGAAGGGGGGCATCCATCCGCGCGAGGCGGCGAACCATCACGTCGAGCGTCTGCCCGCGCTCCTCGGGGAGGCGCTTGCGGGTGCGAAGATCCGTCCCCGCGAGATCGACGCCATCGCCTTCGCCCAGGGGCCGGGCCTTGGGCCCTGCCTGCGGGCCGGCGCGACGGTGGCCCGGGCGCTGGCCCTCGCGTGGGACCGCCCGCTCTACCCCGTGAACCACTGCATCTCGCACATCGAGATCGCCCGGGCCCTCAGCGGCCTGGACGACCCGATCCTGCTCTACGCGAGCGGAGGCAACACTCAGGTCATCGCCTACGCCCGTGGCCGCTACCGCGTGCTCGGCGAGACGATCGACATCGGGATCGGCAACTTCCTCGACAAGCTCTGGATCGCCCTCGGTGGGACGTTCCCGGGAGGGCCCCAGCTCGAGGCCGAGGCGAACCGGGGCTCGGTCCTCCACCCGCTGCCCTACTCCGTCCACGGCATGGACGTTGCCTTCTCGGGCCTCCTGACAGCCAGCCTCGCGCTCGCCGCCCGGGGGATTCCCCGCCCGGACCTTGCCTACTCCGTCGAGACGACCGCCTACGCGATGCTCACCGAGATCACCGAGCGCGCCCTCGCGCATCGCCAGCGTTCCCACGTCGTCCTCGGAGGGGGCGTCGCCTGCAACGAGCGTCTGCGCGGGATGGTGCGGGCGATGGTCGAGGAGCGGCAGGGGACGATGTTCGCCCCCCCGCGCCGGCTGTGCGTCGACAACGGGGCCATGATCGCATGGACCGGAGAGCTGGCGCGCCGCACGGGTCCCGGAATCCCGATCGAGCAGACGGCCGTCGACCCCCGGCAGCGAACCGACAAGGTCCGGGCGCCTTGGCGGGAACTCGGCGTGCCACCCCTCCCGGCCTGAGCGACCGGCCGGAGGGTTATCTCGACCGGGGCGTTGGGAGACCCGTGGAGAGCGCCGACGTCCTAGTCGTGGGGGCCGGCCCGGCCGGATCGACCGCGGCCTACGAGCTCGCACGGCGCGGGCACGACGTTCTCGTCGTGGAGGAACATGGGACGGTCGGCCGACCGGTCCAGTGCGCCGGCCTTGTCAGCGACCGCGCCCTCACCCTGGCCGGTTCCCGTGCCTCGGTCCGCCGTCCCGTCCACGGCGCCGGGGTGTTCGGGCCGTCGCGACGGGGGATCGAGTTCCGTGCGGAGACCCCGCGCGCCTACGCGATCGACCGCGCCGGACTCGACCGGGAGCTTGCCGAACGGGCGGTGCGGGCGGGAGCCCGGCTTCGCGCCGGCGTCGCCTTCCGGGGGCGGACCGGCTCCGACGGCGGGGGCCGCGAGCGGGTGCTGCTCCGCGGACCGTCGGGGAGCCTCGAGGAGGCGGCCGTCCGCCTCGTGATCGGGGCGGACGGCGTCGCGAGCGGCGTGGCGCGGGCCTACCGGCTCCGGCGCCCGGTCGAGATCCTTCCCGCCTTCGAGGCGGAGTACGCGGAGAGCCCGGGGGACCCCGACCGCGTCGAGGTCTACCTCTCCCAGAGGTTCGCGCCGGGGCTGTTCGGATGGTGGATTCCCGACGGGGCCGGAGGGGCCCGGATCGGCCTTGCCGCCCACGCCGACGGGACGAGCGCCCGCCGGTACTTCGAGCGGCTGGCCGGGTACCTCGCCGAGCGGTTCGGCCGGCCCCTCGGGACCCCGACGGGCTACCTCGCGTCGGGAATCCCGATCGGCAACGTCCCCCGGACCTGCACCGACCGCGTCCTCCTGGTGGGGGATGCCGCCGCCCAGGTCAAGCCCCTGAGCGGCGGGGGGATCTTCACCGGCATGCGCTGCGCTCAGATCGGCGCGGAGGTCGCCGACGTCGCCCTCCGCACGGGCGATCTCTCGGCCGGAGCGCTCGCGGCCTACGACCGGCGCTGGCGGGAGGAGTTCGGGGAGGAGTTCTCCCGGGCGCTGGCGCTCCGGCGGATCTTCGTCCGCCTGAGCGACGCCGAGCTCGACCGCCTGATCGACACCCTGAGGGACTCGCGGCTCATCGGCACCATCGTGGCCTTCGGGGACATCGACTTCCCGAGCCACGTCGCCCGCCGGCTCCTGGCGGAATCCCCCTCCCTGGTCCGGCTCCTCCCCAAGGCGCTCAGCGCCTGGATCGGCGGCGACCGGGACTATCGCGCGCCGGCCCTCGACCCGCCCCTCGAGACCCGGCGGAAGTAGACGAACGCCCCGGCCCCCGCGAGGACGATCGCTCCGGCCAGCACCGCGTACAGCGCGATCGGGAGGGCGTCCCCGGTCACTTGGACGGAGGTCTCGGGAACGATACCGGAGACGTTGAGCATCGCCAAGGATCGATTGGTAAGCACCGTGGTCCCGTTCGGTCCCACGGTCGCGTTCTCCCAGAGCGCCGCGGAGAACCAGCCCCGCGAGCGGAGGACATACTCGCTGCCGTTCGGTACGGAGAAGCGGAGCGCGAGGCGGACCGCATAGGCGCCGTCGGGGGTCCCCCCGGAGGTCTGGACGGTGACCGTCCAGCTCACCCCGCCCCCGGAAGGGATCCGGGCTGCCGTGAGGTTGGCCGCGAGGCCCGTCCCGTTCGGCGTCCCAAGCAGCGGTGGATCGACCAAGCCGCCGAACCGCGTCGCGTTGCCGGGGAACCCGTTGAAGGCGTAGACCCCCAGGGTGACCCCGACCGAGAGGAGAGGGACCGCGAGCGGGTCGGAGACCGTCAGGAAGAGCGAACCGGATTGCCCGGCGACCAAGGTCGGCGCCTCCAGGGCGGAGACGAATCGCCCCCCGTCGGCCACCGGGAGCGGAGGGGGTGCGGCCTCGGCCCGGGGCGCAACGGACGCGACAAGGAGCAGCCCCATCGCCACCGTAGCGAGGACGGGAAGGGAGCGGGCCGCGCGCCGCATCGGAAGGGGTCCTACGGGGTCGGAGCCCCGCCCTCCGGCCCGCCGTTCTCGGCCCACCGGAGGAGGCGGTCGATCCGCTCCCGGACAAGGCGCTCGCCCCGTCGGCCCTTCCCCTGCCCGAGGAAGCCGGGGCGCCCCCGCGGCAGTGGTACGAGCCCGGGGGAGGAGCTCCGCGGGGAATCCGAGCGCAAAGCCTTGTAGAGGGCGCGGGCGAGGGCCCGGGGGTTCCCCGTCGTGTCGACGGCCAGTCGGTCCGCGCGTAGCTCCTCCTGCTGGGAGAGGGAGCCCGCGATCGATCCCAGGATCGGGTCCCACCGCATCAGCTGGGAGAACGTCCGCAGGAAGACGAGGTACCGGCCGTCGAGGTCGCGGATGTGCGCGAGCTCGTGGGCAAGCGCGGCGGTCTCCTCCTCCGGAGTCAGACGCTCGCGCAGCGATCGGGCGATGAGCACGAATTCCTGCCGCACGATCCCCACTTTCGGGACGTGATGCATCAGGGTGTAGGCGAACGCATCCGGCCGCGGCAGGTCGACCTCGAGGAGCCGGATGTCCTTTGCCGCGGGGGCCAAGGAGGGAGGCCAAGGGATCGGCTGCGGACGGTACAGGCGCAGGAACCCCCGGCCGACCAGCTGCGTCAGGAGGAAGGCGGCGCCAAGAAGGCCGGTCGCCCCGACGCCGCCCAAGACCCATGCCATGGCGGAGCCGTCCGAGAAGATGCTCGGCGGATGAGAGGCGAGCCCCTCGACCGCGTTCCATCCCCCGTTCAGCACGATCCAGACCGCCGCGGTGGTCGCGAGAAGGGCCCACAGGCCGACGAAGAGGGCGGCCAGACGGTGGATCCACACCGGGGGCGCGCCGCGGCGGAGGGCCCAGAGGACGGCCCCTCCGACGCACAGCCAGACGACCGCAGGGATCGCGAGGAGCCCGACCGGGGGAAGGTCCATCGGCACCGGAGGACTCGTCGCGACTACAAAAGCCCGAGGCGCCGCTTCAGCTCGGCCTCCTCCTTGGGATGGAGCTTCTGGATCTCCTCGTTCAGGTGGACGACCCCCGGCGCCCCGAACATCTCCACTACGCCCTTGAGCAGCCCCTGCAGATACTTCCTCTCGAAGTCGGCCGGCCGGTAGAGGTATCGTTCCCCGCCTCGGCACGGCTCGCGCCGACGTCGGACGAGCCCCTTGTCGTGGAGGCGAGCGAGGATCGTCGCGACCGTGGTGTAGGCCACCCGGATCCCCCGCTCCTCAAGGTGCCTGCGCACCGTGCGGGCGGGGGCCTCGCCGAGCGACTGGAGGGCCTGGAACACCTCCGCCTCCAACGATCCCAGCATGGGGCCTCGGAGGGGTAGGGGCTCTTCGTGGCCCTTAACTACTCTGCTTCGGCGGAAAGGACAGTTCGTACCCGGCGGACCCCCCCCTCGGACTCCGGCCCCGAGCCGTTATGGCGGGCGGAGATGGTGTCCGAGCGTGAGCCCACGGCCCTCCCCCGCCTCGAACATCCTGGACCTCATTGGCGAGACCCCGCTTGTCGTCCTGAGACGGGTCGCCGAGGGACTGCCCTACCGCCTCCTCGCGAAGCTCGAGTTCCTCAACCCCGGCGGCTCGGTCAAGGACCGGATCGGCCGGGCAATGATCGACCGCGCCGAGGCAGAAGGACGGCTCCGCCCGGGCGGCACGATCATCGAGGCGACCAGCGGGAACACGGGCGTCGGGCTCGCGATGGTGGCGGCGGTGCGCGGGTACCGCGCAATCTTCGTGCTGCCGGACAAGATGAGCGCCGAGAAGATCCGCCTCCTCCGTGCCTACGGTGCCCGGGTCATCGTGACCCCGAGCGGCCTTCCTCCGGAGCACCCGATGAGCCACTACTCTGTCGCCCGTCGGCTCGCCGAGACGATTCCGGGGGCCTGCTATCCGAACCAGTACGAGAACGAGGAGAACCCGCGGGCCCATTACGCCTCCACCGGCCCGGAGATCGCCCGGGACGCCGGCCCCGCCCTGGCGGCGGTCGTCGGCACCGTCGGCACCGGGGGCACGATGAGCGGCATCGGCCGCTACTTCAAGCAGCATCATCCTTCGGTCCGCATCGTGGGGGTCGATCCGGCCGGATCGATCCTCGCCGAGTTCGCCCGCACGGGCGTCCGCGGCAGCGCGCGTCCGTATCTGGTCGAGGGGATCGGGGAGGACTTGATCCCCCGCACGATCGACTTCTCGGTCATCGACGAGTTCGTGACGGTCGACGATGCGGAGTCGTTCCGGATGGCCCGGCGCATCGCACGGGAGGAGGGGATCTTCGCCGGCGGGTCGGCCGGAGCGGCGGTCGCCGCGACGATCCGATGGCTCTCCGGCCGACCGGTTCCCGAGGGATCCACCATCGTGACGATCCTCCCCGACTCCGGAGATCGCTACCTATCGAAGTTCTACTCCGATGAATGGCTCCTCGAGCAGGGGCTCGGCGAGGCGCGCGGCACCGCCGCGGATCTCCTGGCCGGGAAGCGGGGCACCCCCGCGCTCGTCGCGGTCGATCCCACCACCCCTGTCCGCGAGGCGCTCAGGTTGCTGGAGCGTCACGGGATCGCGCAGGCACCGGTCCTCCGAGGGGGCGAGAACGTGGGGAGCATCCACGAGGACGACCTCCTTCGGCGGATGCTCGCCGACGCCTCGACGGCGGACCGCGGCGTGGGCCCCCTCGCGTCGCCCCCGTTCCCCGAGGTTGCGGATGATGCCGGCCTCGCCCAACTGGTCCGCCTCCTGCGGCAGGAGCGGGGCGTCGTCGTCCGGCCCCGGGCCGGAGGGGCACCGGTGGGCTTCTTGACCCGGCACGATCTGCTCGGCTACCTCTCGGGAGGGGGAACGAACGATGCGGTTTGACACGCGGGCGATCCACGGCCGACAGGGGCCGGACCCGGCCACCGGGGCGGTCAATGTGCCGGTCCACTTCTCGACGACCTTCGCCCAGCGGGACACGGGAGGCCCGGCGCGATGGGTCTACGCGCGGACCGGAAACCCGACCCGGGCCGCGTTGGAGGATGCCCTCGCCGCATTGGAGGGGGGAGCCCGAGGCCTCGCGTTCGCGAGCGGGATGGCCGCGATCGCGACCCTGCTCGAGAACTTCGGGACGGGAAGCCGGATC
>JAVYSA010000008.1:0-46968 GCA_038729445.1 Thermoplasmata archaeon | reverse complement strand
CACCCGTGTCGCATCTCAGGCCACTCATTGAAGGGCGGGGACTATGCCCAAGGTGTGGGTGCGGGAGGGCCCCCGAGCGGAGCGAGGGGGGGCCCGCGGAATCCCGACCTGCATTGGCCCGCAGAACGAAGCCACGCCCCCGAACAACGCGAACGGGCTCTGCCCGGACCCGTGGGCTCGAGACGCCGCACGGCCATTGTCCCGCTGTTCTCACGGCAGCGGACTCGACCGGACGGAGGAAGGAGTCGGAGCTATCGGTGGCCCGCCGGAATCCGTCGAAGGGGACACGACCCAAGGTCAGGGCGCATAAGGGGGGCTGTTACCTACAGGAAAAAATTCATTGGGCGAGGCCGGTCTCCGCGCAGCACTTGCCCGCGGTTCCTGCAATGAGGCCTGACCACCTCACGGCGATCAGCCAGGTCTTGGGGGACACGAATGACGGGCCGGCTGGGTCCCAGATTGGGCACGCCTTGCCGATGGCGGGAATCGATGATCCCAGCCCCGTGGGTGGAACGAACCGCCATCGGATTTCTGACGCGCTCAAGAGGCACGGGCGGCAGATGGACACGCCGGCCGCGCACTTCGCTTCATAGAGCTCGCCATCGCCCCCTCACTGCACTTGGGCCGCTCGGAGTGGCATGCAGACTTGTTGGAGACGCTGAACTCTGCCCTGCGCTTCGCCGGCTATCGGGCGGCCGAAGGGGGGAAGTCCTCCGCACGGAACCTGCTCGGGCACTCGCGGACGCCGAAGGCCGGGCTGCGCGGCTTCTGAAGGAACTGGCAAGGCGGGTGCATGTCCCGAGGTTCTGCGCTTCTGCGGGGCAGAGCTCCTGTCGGACGACTACTTCCATGCGGTCTTGGAAGCCTCCATGACCCTCGCCGACGCCATCCGAAGGATGACGGGGCTTCGGTTGGATGGGAGCGAACTGGTCGATGGCGTCGTTCGATGCACGCCCGCCACTCAGGAGACCGCCGCTGGCCATCAACGGCCCAGAGACTTCCGAGCGAAAGCAGCGAGCAGCGGGGTCTGTCCCATCTCCTCAAGGGCGTGCTCTGGCATTGCAGGAATCCGATGGCCCATGAACCGCGGATACGACGTCCTATCGGGGAGCAGGAAGCGCCGGGGATGCTGACCCTAGTATCCTTCCTTCACCGGGAGAGGAACGGGCCACCCTGCAGCCCGAATGCTGGCAGGGAAGCGGACGGACATCGCCTGCCGCCACGCCGAGGTCCGGGAATCGAGCCGCGGGATGCGGACTGTGAAGCTTGGTACGACTGCCGGGCATCCCCGTCTTGGCACCCTCCAGCACGCCCCCCGTGGGTGCGCGGGACCGGCGACCTCCGCAGTGCCGACATGACCGCGCCGGCCGGATCGGAACGGATCGAGTGCTCCCAGATCACGACAGGGATCCAGCCCGCGGAACGGACCGCTCGGATCTGGGAGAGGTCGCGCCGGCGGTTCCCCACGATCTTCCGGCGCCAGAACTCCGCATTGCGCGCGGGGGCGGAATAGTGGTGCCGGCATCCGTGCCAGAAGCATCCGTGTATGAAGAGCGCGATCCGCAGGTCCGGTAGGGCAAGGTCCACGGTCGCGCCCGCGATCCTGGCGTAGGAGCGGTACCGGACCCGGGCCCGCCTCAACGCAGCACGGGCAGCACGTTCCGGCCCGGTATCCCGGGACCGGATCCGTGACATGAGCGCCCCCCTGCGCTCTGCCGTGAGCGGGTCGACCATACGGGTGCCTTGGCCCACCGCACGGCAGCTAATTCACCGTTCCGGGCGGTCGTTCATCGGAAGCCCACACCAGATGCCTTGTGCAATCCGAGTTCGCCATTCCTCGGGAACGATAGACCTCGGAAGCGTCCGCGGGGGCCCGGAGTGGAGGGGGGGGATCCGGGCTTCCGTTTCCCCCGACACCATCCGGCCAACAAGACGCCCTGCCGCATGGCTGAGGCCAACTTCGCCGCGTACATATCGCGGGCACGGGCTCGGGCGATCACCTCGCCTGCGGGCGCCGGATCGTCGAACCGGACTCCCCCGACTTCCAAGGGGAACGGATCGCACCCATCCCTGTCCGCCTCGGAACTGCGGTGGACCGCCTGCCGCATGCGGCCGTCAGCGCGGCCCCGTGCCTGAGGGGGGCATGAAAAGACTCTGCTGCATGCCCTGCAAGGAAGCGGGATGGACGCGGGTGATCGGCGGCGGAGATTTCCGGCCCGAGAGCCGCCGGCCCCCCTGCGTCAATCGATTGGGCCACCGGGGCGGTCCGGCCTCGGATGCGCCACCACCGGCCCCCGTGCGCTCATCGACTGGTCCGGCAGAATCCAGATACGGAGGAAGCCATGCGGCAGGCGGACCTGCCCCGCCGACACAAGCAAGCTCATGGGGAGGGGACCGGTGCGAACTGGAGGTTCCCTTCGCGAGGGGGTCGATGCTCGATCCCCTCCCCATGACCCGTCTCGGTGTCGGGAGCGACCTCGGCCAGATTCTCTGGGCGACGTCAAGCTCATGCCCGGTCGAGATCAAGGAAGAGAGGGCCGCATCGGACGCCCGGATGGAGGGGCGGTCCGGCCCGGCCTCGAGACCGGTGGGTTCTCGAAGCTCGCGTCCTTGGCGGCCCACGGGCCGTGGCACGGCTCGCCCTTCGTCGTCTTGCCGGTCGCCGGCCACGGCGAGCGTCGGCGCCGGCAGCGGAGGAGGATCCTGTTCGGCGAGCTCCGCCGCGATTGCAGGCGGATCGACCGAGGGGAAGGAAGAGGCTGCCGGTCGGCACCTCCGCCGTGGTCAAGGTCCCGACCTCCGCCCGCCGCATGCTCGAGGGGAGACTCCGTTCCCGCCGCCCTAGGGCGGGCCGCGGAAGCGCTCGTCTCCGAGTTTCCTTTGGTGGATGCCGGCGTGCCGGAGGCGACCGACCGCAAGCGAACAGTACCTCGGATCGAGCTCGACGCCGATCCCCCGCCGCCCGGTCCTCAGGCACGCCAGAAGGGTCGACCCGCTCCCGAGGAACGGGTCGAGGATGGTGTCCTCGACGTAGCTGAAGAGCTTCATGCACCGGAGGGGCAGCTCGACAGGGAAGGGCGCAGGGTGGCCGATCCGTGTGGCGCTCTCCCCCCCGAACGTCCACACGGCGTTCGTCCACTCGATGAACTCGTCCCTCGATATGTCGGAATGCTTCCCCGGCTCCCTGCGGGCCCACGATCCCTTGTAGAGGACAAGGATGACCTCGACCGGCGCGATCACGAAGGGCGCGGAAGGGCTCATCCAGGAGCCCCACGCCGTCCGGCGGGAAATCGTCTGCTCGTTCCAGATGATCGTGGCGTGGTAGCGCCAGCCCACCCTCTTGGCGGCCTCGGTGATGTCCGCGGCCACGCTTTGGGCACCCCCCTTGTTCTTGTCGAGGGGTACGTTCACGCAGAGCCGGCCGCCGGGTCGGGCGAGCCGGAGGCACTTCGAGAGCCACCGCTCGCTGAAGGAGAGGTAATCGTCGTACGGGAGCGCATCGGTGTACCCACCGTACGCGATGTCGACGTTGTACGGGGGCGAGGTGACGGTCAGATCGATGCTCCCGTCGGGAATCGCCTCCGACCGAAGGAAGTCCTCGTTGAGGATGGCGATCCCTCCGGCCGAGAAGTACGGGCCCACCCGGCCGGCTCCCGGTCCGGTCACCTGCACCGCCTCCCCCATGCGCCCGTCCGCGGCTACGGGATCACGCCTTCCTTTCGCCAGCGCCTCATTGCGGGGTCGATGTGGTCCTCGAAGAAGTCCTCGAAGCTGATCACGTTGGGAGCCTCAGCATAGGGCGGGCGGCCATCCTTCTTGTCCTTGGGCACCACGAGGTAGATCCGGTTCTCCCTCATCTCCGCCAAGAGGCTGGGCGTCAGCGTGTCGTCGATCGTCCCGAGGAAGTGGGCCAGCCCCCGCGTTCCCTCCGTTGCGATCTGGCGCCACCTCTCGCGCAGGGTCCTCTTGCAGGTGAAGATGATCGTGTCCGAGGCATGCCGGCGGTAGTGGTCCGCGCTCGGGAGGATGAAGTCCGGCTTGCCATCCACCACTGCCTGCTCCTCGTACGGGTACCCGAGGTGGCGGAACAGCTGCTTGATGACGTCCTCGAAGGCGCTGCCGGCCCGGCTTCGGCGGGATTGGGCGATCGAGTTGACCAGGCCGTAGACCTCGTCGAACCTCCCCCTCAGCACATGGGGCCCGGTGCCGACAAGGTCGTCCCACGCCTGCTGTTCCGCCTCCCGGTAGAGCTCGAACTGGCGCCTCTCGATCTCCTGGAGGTAGGAGCTGAACTCGGACTTCAGCTTCGGAAGCTCGGCACCCCGCCTCACAAGGACCTCCCCGAGGGCCCGATCGACGAGGTCGGCTACGGCGGGGATGCGACCATGGAACGCCCTCGGACTGGGGAGAGCCACCGCTCCATCCTCCTGCCGATCTCCTCGACGAGCCCCGGAACCACGGCGTTTCCGAACTGCCTGTAGGCCTGCGTGTCGGACACGGGGATCCGGAAGGAGTCGGGGAATCCCATCAGCCTCGCGCATTCGCGGGGAGTCAGGCGCCTCGGGTTCCGGCCCGCCTGAGCCACCAAGATCTCCGAGCCGTCCTTGTGGTATCGGGCGCTGAGGGTCCGGGTCACCCCGTCAAGCGGCGCGAGCCCGAGGCCGAAGCCGTTCCCCTCCCTCCGGTGGCGCTCGGCGTAGGCCCGAAGGTACGCCCAGAGGTGGTCGCTGAGGGTGTACTTCGGGTCCGGGTGGGGCTCAAGGATCTCCCGGAGGACCGGATGGCGGTCCCTAGGTTCCGGGACCGAGAACTCGGGGAGGGAGAGGTCGTCCCGGAACCCCACGATGAACACCCGTTCGCGGTGCTGGGGAACGATCCTTCGTGCGTCAAGGACCCGGTACGTGACCGTGTAGCCGAGGCCCGACAGGGTCGCCATTATTGTGGCGAATGTCGACCCGCCGGCATGGTGGAGGAGGTTCTTGACGTTCTCCAGCAGGAAGGCATCCGGGCGCTTCTCGCGCAGGATGCGGGCGACCTCGAAGAAGAGGGTCCCCTGCGTTTGGTCCTCGAAGCCCGTGGGCAAGTCGAGGGCGCGCTTCTTGGACACCCCCGCGATCGAGAATGGCTGGCAGGGGAAGCCCGCCGAGAGGATGTCGTGGTCCGGGATTTCCGCGGCCCGGATGGCCCGGATGTCCCCGTGAGGAACCTCCCCGAAGTTCGCGCGGTACGTCTCCACGGCGAACCGGTCCCGTTCGGAGCTGAAGACGCAGGTTCCCCCCGCGGCCTCGAGGCCCAAGCGCGCCCCGCCGATCCCCGAGAACAGATCGACGAAGCGGAACCTCCGGTGGGCCCCCGTGCGCGCGTGATGGCCCGTCAAGTCGGCGCCAACGGATTCCTAGACGTAGCCCGCCTATAAATCTCGTCCTGAGACGGGCCCTTCTCTTCGCCCCGGACACGGGAATCGGGAGGGCGAGTGGGCCCCATCCCCGATCGCGAGCGGGGGACCGGGATCCGGAACGGGCCGGCATCCGTGCCGGACAGGCCGTGGAGCTTGCGTCGCAGGGCAGCCCCCTGCGGGCGTCCCCGCATCTCGGAGAAGGAGGCATGCGAACGGCCGGTCCGCGCCACCACGAAGCACCCCCCGGGAGTCTCCACTCCCACGGCGGCCAGAGCCGTTGCCGCGCGACCTCGGCGGGTCCGTCGTCCGCCGCGCCGCGTACATCCTGCCAGCAAAGCAGGGGTGTCGCGCCTACCGGCGCCTCCCCCACCACAACATAAAAATATGGCACGGGCCCTTCATCGCCGCCGGTGAGGAGGGAGCTCTACTCGGAGCTTGTCGCGGAGGTTCTCGGACCCCGCGGGGGCCTCCGCGAAGCCCTCCATGCCAGTCCGCTCGACGAATACATCACCGGCGTCTTGGCACCCACGGAAATTGGCACCGGGATGCTCACGGACGATCTGGTGGCCCCGGCGGCTGGCGGGGGGGATGCCTCCGACGATGCGGAGGACGAGCCGGAGCTCTACGACCCCGGATCGTTCTCGCCCGCCCTCGACCCGCGCTCGCGCCCGCACGCCATAGGGATCTCATTCTTGGTGCGGGGGGACGGCGACAGGGTGCGGCTCGGCCTGTGCGCAACCTGGGCCCGCTACCAGAGGGCGGGCCGGGGGGAGGGCCCTTGGACACGGAAGCCGGCGGCCTACGTCGACAAGGAGCTTGAGATCCAAGTGGGATCGGCACGGTACTTCTTCGTGGGCGGGGACGGGCAGCGCTGCCCCGAACAGGACGCCGTCATCCGCATCACCATACGGGCAGATCGGACACCGAAGGATGCCTGCCGGGTGGCGATCTTCCTCTCGAACCACCTCGGGCCCCCGGAACAACGGACGGGCGATCCGGAGAGCCACGTCTTCCAGCCGCAGATCCGCGTCGTTGCGGGGCCGGGGTTCCGCGTTGCCTCCCTTCCGGACACCGCGGGGAGGGAGGCGACGGGCGCCGGAGGCATCCCTCGCCAAGGGAGACCACCGATGGCCATGGGCCACATGTGTGCCGCGGTGTGGAAATCCGTCGACATCCAGGCGAATCTCGGGGAATCGAGGAGGTCCGGCCCCGAGACGTGGATCGACGGGGAGCTCCTCGACGGGGCGGATCGCGAGGTCTTCGGCAGCCCGGACGTCAGGACCGAGTTCGTGCCCGCGTTCCCGGTCCCCGGGCCGGACCTCCTCCTCGCCGATGTCCCGGAGCTTTCCGGGCTGTTCCCCGAGCGGCTTTCGGAGTGCTGGGAGCCGGAAGGGATCCGCAGGCTCTTGGGCCCCATCCCCGATGCATACGCACGGTGGATCAACGACCAAGAGCGCCGGGTTGCCGGGGAGCCGGGCGCCCGGCGGGAGTCCGACCTCCGGCTTCTCCAGGGCTGCAGGGAGGCCTGTTCGAGGATCGAGGACGGCATCCGGTTGCTCGAGGCCGATGCCGACGTCCGGTTGGCATTCTGCTTCGCGAACCGTGCCATGGCCCTGGCGTCGCGCTGGGCGCAGCAGCCGAACTTCCGTTGGCGGCCCTTCCAGATGGCCTTCATCCTTGCGGCGCTCCGCTCGACCATCGATCCGAAGGACGGCCATCGGAATGTGTGCGACCTCCTCTGGGTCCCCACGGGAGGGGGCAAGACCGAGGCCTACCTCGCCTTGGCCGTCATCCTGATCGCGTACCGCAGGAGGGCGGCGTTGGCCCACCCTTCCTTGGAGCCCACCCCCGGGGGCGGTGTCGGTGTGCTGACGCGCTACACGCTCCGGCTCCTGACGATACAGCAATTCCGAAGGATCGCCTCGCTCGTGACCGCCTGCGAATACCTGCGGGTCGAGGGATTGGGATCCGGTGGGCCCGGGGGCTGGCGCCCCAAGGCGTTCCCGTCCACCGACATGCTGATCTGGGGGTCCATGAGGTTCTCCGTCGGCCTCTGGGTCGGCGGCGCTGTGACCCCGAACCGGCTCGAGGAATCGGGAGTTGGGGGAAATGTCCCGGGGGCCCTGCAAATCCTTCAGGGCACCAATGCGCCGCAGGAGCCGGCACAGCTCGTCGAGTGCCCGTGCTGCCGCTCCCTCCTCGCGGTACTGAAGGACGGCCTAAGGGCAGGAGGGCGCTACAAGCTCCACATCGGGTGCAAACTCGATTCGGGATCCGAGGAGGAGGTCCGGGAGGCCGTGGGGGATCGCAAGACCCTGTCGACCTCCGACGTCGCCATCGAGGGGGCGGCGGTCTATCCGCATCGCATGAGGAACTTCGTTACACTGAGCTTCGACCTCAGGCCCCGGAAGGATTTGACGCCCGACATGGTGGATCGGTGGTGGGACCACGTCGCTTACACCCTCTGTCGGGCCAACTGCAGGCTCACCCCGATCTCCGCACGCCCCTCGCGTCCCGGATACGTGCTCATCAAGTACTTAACGGAACAAGGAAACCCCACGCCGCTCGACTTCGATGTCTACTGCCCCAACCCGGAGTGCGACCTCAACAAGGGCGTCATCTGGCTCGAGGGGGCACCACTGGACGCCGGCTGGACCTCCCTTGAGAGGGAATCACGGAAGAGTGCCGCGGACCGGACGGAGTCCACCGAGAAGATTCCGAGGTACTGCGCTCTCGAGGTGCGCATCGGAGGGAGGGAGATCCGCCTGCCGGATCGCCTCTGCGCGAGGATGGTCCCGCGTCCGTTCTGGGACGGAGGGACAGAGAAGATCGGCGACACCACGATGCCATACCGCTCAACACGGATCCCCATCCCCGTCCTGACCGTGGACGACCAGATCTACCGAAGGGTCCCCTCGATCCTCGTCGCGACGGTCGACAAGTTTGCGCGCCTCCCCTACGAGCCCCGCGCCGGCACGATCTTCGGGAACGTGGACCACTTCAACGGGAAGGGCGGCGGGTACCGCAGGGAGGGTACCGAAGAGGACTCAAGCGCGTTCGGCGGGGTGGACCACCGGCGCACGCGAGTCGAATGCCCGGTCCGGCCATTCGATCCGCCGGGCCTGATCATCCAGGACGAGCTCCACCTCATCGAAGGGCCCTTGGGCAGCATGGTGGGCATCTTCGAGACGGCCATCGACGCCCTGTCCTCCCAGGATGGGCCGGGACCGAAGTACGTTGCGGCAACGGCCACGATCAGCCACGCGGACGACCAGGTCCGGTCGATCTTCGACAGGAAGGCCTCGATCTTCCCCCCAATCGCACCCGATCCGGACGACCGCTTCTTCGTCCGGCAGCCCAAGGGCTCGGACCCGCTCTGCGATCGGGAGCCCGGACGCCTCTACGTCGGTGTCTGCGCGCCCGGCCGGGGCGCCCTGACCCCCATCGTCCGCGTCTGGTCACGGCTGCTCCAAGCGGTGTACGGAAGCCGCCCCCGACGGGAGGACGGGGATCCCTACTGGACCCTTGTCGGATACTTCAACTCGATCCGGGAACTCGGCGGTGCGAGGCCCCTCTACCGTCACGATATTCCGATCCGGCTGCGGGCCCTCCACCAACGGGAACAGGACCGCCGCAAGCTGGATGAGACTAGGAGCATCGAGCTGTCAAGCCGGACCGGTTCCGCCGTCCTTCCTTCGGTCCTGGAGACGCTGCAGACGGAATACTCCGGGGATCCCGATTCCCCAAGGGCGATCGACGTTCTCTTCACGACGTCCATGTTCGGGACCGGCATCGACGTCCAGAGGCTGTCCCTGATGTTCGTGAATGGCCAGCCGAAGTCCACGTCCTCCTATGTGCAGAGCACGGGTCGCGTCGGGAGGAGGCAGGGTGCCCTGGTTGTGACCCTCTACCGGGCCACGCGGCCGCGCGACCTAAGCCACTACGAGATGTTCTGCGGGTACCATTCCTCGCTCCACGACCACGTCGAACCCGTGACCGTGGCTCCGTTCTCCTCGGGGGCGGTCGCGCGCTCCGCGGGACCCGTCATGGTGAGCATCCTCAGGAACTTCCGGACCCGCGGCCGGATGTCCCCGAACCCTCTCGTCCCGGAAACGGGCGCCTCGGAGTTCCCCGCGGTGATGAACCTGCCGGAGGTTGCGAGTGTCCCCACCCTCCTCGCCAGGAGGAGCCAAGCATGCCCGCCGGCCCGGCGGCCCGGGAGCGACGACATGGAGGATATCGCCCGCTCGGAGCTGGAACGGTGGGAGAAGATCGCCGTGGCCTCCAAGGAGCTGCGATTCGTGGAGTACGACCGCGCGGAGCGCCCCGTGGTCTTGGGGGACCTTCCGCACGAGCTCAAGGGCATAACTGTCGTTTACCGCAACGCCCCGCAATCCCTTCGGGAAGTCGAGGAGACGACGGCCTTCCAGACGGAGGATTAGCCGTGCCCGGGAGCCGCAGGGCCCTGCCTCAACATGTCCGACGATCCCAATTCGTGACCACATGGGGACCGGGTGCGATCCTCGAGGGTGAACAGGGACCGAGGCTGGTACCGCACGCCGACATCGGATTGTTCCGGCGGCACCCATCGTTGAAGCCAGAACAATTCGAGATCTGCAACCCACGGCTCGCGGAGCTGCTCGGAAGCAGGGCCCACGTGTTCAGGCTACCTTCGAACGCGGAGCTCGGCAAGCCCCCGGGAGACAAGGCGTACGATACCTTCGCGTTCCCGGGATGGTTCCAGTGCAACAGGCACGACATCCTGTACCGATCCGACCGAGGGTGCGAGAAGTGCGGGGGGGGCAAGCCGAGGAACACCGAAGCCAGCAGGTTCGTTCTGGCCTGCCTCGACGGGCACTTGGACGACGTCGACTGGGACAGGATCGTGCACCGCGAGGGCGCATGCAGCAACAAGGGATGCTACGAGTGGAAGGGGGAAGGGGGGCCCCTCGCCCTCATCACGGTAGTTTGCCCGAAGTGTCGGCGGTCCGCGAATGTCGGCGAAGCATACTCCCGAGATCACCCCTGCCGGGGACGGTTCCCCGAGAAGGAGGACGGGTCAAGGTACCCGCGCCCGGGCGGGTGCCAATCGGCGGCACGGATCATGCAGCGGCAGGCGACGAACCTGAGGATACCGGAGATCGTCAGCCTGTTCACCATCACACCGGCGTATACACGGCTGCACAACCTGCTCCAAGTAGAGCCAATCAAGATCCGGCTGCTTATTGGCAGCCCCCCCGCCTCGATGAGTGAGCTCGAGACCGAGCTCGACAATCTGGTGAAACACGGCTACATCACTGATGCCCTGCGGCGCGAGATCCTCCTGCACGACTGGGATGCCATACGTCAGGCAATCGAGGACGTCAACCCCAACCGGCGGACGGGGAATAAGACGCCGGAACAGGCGTGCCAAGAGGAGCTCGACGCCCTGATCGGTGCGTCCATCGACGGGGTCCCGCCTCAGGCCGGGCCACGCCCCCTCTCGGACGTCCTCTTCGAGGTCAAGCGCAGTGCCGTCCGCAGGGATGTCCATGGCCCGGCCGGGCATGTTTTCCGGATCGTCCCTGTCAGCCGCCTCAACGTGGTCATGGTGCAGACGGGATACCGCCGGCAGCCGGTCCCCGACCGCGATCCCGGACCCAAGAGCAGGGTGGTCCCCAGCGCGTTCGAGGCGGACTCAGGATCTTGGTATCCGGGCGTGGAGCTGATGGGCGAGGGGCTGTTCATCATGCCCGACGACGACAGGGCAAGGTTCACCCTGGATCCGCCCGCGGGGCAGGAGTGGAGGGAGGCATATCCCGGGGGGGCCCCGAAGCAGTCGCCGGAGTTCGTGTGGTGGCACACGCTGTCCCACCTCCTGTTGCGGGTCCTGGCCGTGGACTCCGGCTACTCGGCGGCGTCCATACGGGAACGGGTTTACCTATCGGGGACGTCGGCGGGGGTGATCCTCTACTCGGTACAGCCCGGTTCGGACGGAACCCTCGGCGGGCTCGTCTCCCTTGCGGACTCGTTCGGGGATCTCCTCGAGCGCGCGGTGGAGCTTGCCGAGGTGTGCTCGAACGATCCCCTCTGCTCGGAAACCCGGATTTCCGCCGCGAGGCACTCGGGGGCCGCGTGCTATGCGTGCCTGCTCGCGTCGGAGACGTCGTGCGAGGAACGGAACATGTGGCTCGACCGGAACGTGCTGCTCGCGGACCCGCCATGAACCGGGCACGGATCGTGGTCACGGGTGAGGCGCTGCTCGGGCGCGGACACCGGTCCATCGACGGGGTGATGGGCGAACTCATGGAGAACGCGCAGTCCGAGCTGGCTGTCGCAACCTACCTCCTCACGTCGTCCGATGTACTCGGTGGCATCGTCCGGACCGCGCAGAGGGGGATCAGGGTCACCCTGGTCCTGAACGACTTCGGGGGCCAGCCGACCCACGTCAGAGACCAGCTCCGCGAACTGGCCGCGGCGCACCGCTCGGTGAATCTGTATGACTTCGCCGGGACCGGGCGGGGACTCCTCCACGCGAAGGCGATGGTCTCGGACCGGTACGAGGGCATCGTGGGGTCGGCGAACTTGACCGCCCCGGCCATGGACAGGAACCACGAGATAGGGATGTACGTGCGCGGGGCCCTCGCCGAGGAGCTCGCCGCCCTCGTCGACTCCCTCGCATCCCGGGCCGAGCGCATCTGACGGGGGACGGATGGGAAGCTGCATCAAGTGCGACTTCAGGGAACCCGAGCCGGGACGGCCATACTGCGCCATCTGCCAGCTCGGGATCGACAGGATATACGAGAACCGGAAGCCGGTCCCAAGGGAGCCTTCGGATCGGAGGAAGGCGGCCGGACCTGCCGCTCCTCGCGGACGAGAGGAGCCCCGGTCCCGCAATCCGGGAGCCATCGACGTGCAGCCCGGGCGGAGCCCCGTCCCGCCCGGAGCCGATGCCCTGCGCATCCCGATCTCGGCGGACACGGATGGTGACCTGCGCAGGATTCTCGAGAACCTGTCACGGGGGCCCATGAAGCCTCCTCCCCCCTCCGATCTCGCCGGCAGGGGGCCAAGGGCCGCCGACATCGAGGGCCGCCCGGCAGTGGTCATCGACGATGCAATCCGCTACATCGGGCCGGAGCGCGAGGTATCCGTGGACCGCGATGCGATGGCGAGCATCGCCGCCTCCTCCGGCATCGCCGAGCCAGTCCTCGAGTATCTCCTCGCGACCCACGGGCGGTGCCACGAAGCGATGCGCCGATCCTACGAGGCGCGGCGCGTCCCCACCTCCGCGCCCGAATACGACCGGCTCGACGATCGGATCATCGAGCACTACTCCCAGCTGGTCATGTACTACCTGCTCTTCGCACCGGCCTGGGTCCGCGGGATCCTCCCCGCGAGGTACCACGGGTCGCTTCCGCCTGCGGATGGGTCCGGATTCCTCCGGGACTTCCTCTCCTTGGGCTCGCTGCAGGTCGGCCGCCTGCACGTCGACCACAGGGACTTCACGGCCACCAAGCCGACGGCAAGCATCGAGATGGGAATCAGGCTCCCCGCCCGGGGCCACGTCACGGACTTCGAGGCGTGGCACAAGCATGTGCTCGGCCGAGCGGCAACGGATTGCATGGGCAAGAGCCCGCCATAATCATGGTCGGGGGAGTGTCCGGACCGGCTCCGTCGGAGCCGCCATCGCAAGCCGGAGCTCTCCTGTCCCCACCGTCTGCCACCGCGCGCGGGCCAACCCTCCCTCAAGAAGGGCTCGACGCCATCGATCGGATGGTGGGAATCCGGCCAGTGCACCGACGGGCATCCTCCCGGGGTCCTGCCCCGATTTCCTGCCGCGGCAAGTGTTGACGAGGATAAGTCAGGGGAGTGCCGTTCGTTCGGGCAAGGCTTGTGAGCGAATCTTCTCGGACCGAGTGGACCGACGCCACGTGGAACCCTGCCACGGGCCAAGGTGGGCCAAGGTTGCAGGAACTGCTACGCGCTTCGTTGGGCCGCGCGCTGGCGGGGGATTCCGGGACATCCCTCCGTGCAGGGCTTCGACCTGAGAATCTGGCCCGACAGGGTTGGCCTACCCTTGAAGTGGCGTGACCTCAACCGAATCTCTGTCAGCTCGATGGGCGATCTGTTCCATGAACGTGTCCCTGAGGAGTTCATCCGTCGCGTGTTCGAGGCCCTGGTACGCGCCAAGTGGCACACCTTCCAGATTCTGACCAAGCGAGCCCGACGACGGGGGGAACTGGGCCAGAAGCCGGGATGGCCACCCAAACGTACGGATCGGGGTCAGCGCCGAAGACGGGGAAGCCGCGTGGCGGATCGACGAACCCCGCCGGGTCTCCTCGGCACGTGTACGCTTCCTGTCGTGCGAGCCACTGATCGGTTCCCTCGACCACTTGGATCTCCCAGGAATCGATTGGGTCATTGTAGGGGGACGGGAGCGACCCCGGGGACCGGGGGATGAAGCCCGACTGGGTGCGTTCGACAGGCCATACTCTTGAATCGAACTACAGAGCATGCTAAACAACCCCCTACCTGTACCACCGGCCCATCGCGTCGGGTGCCCGGCTCGGGTCGCCATGAGTGATTGCTCCCTCGGGAGCGGGGACGCCCAAGCGGCACCCCAACGCAGCGAGGGGAAATTCGGGGTCGGTTTAAGCTAGGCGCTCCGCCGGACCGCTCCCCTCCTCGGCTGCGGACGGCCGGGGCCCCCTCCCACGGCCCACGCTTCGCCGCACGCCCATTCGACCGTGTTCCGGTCGTCCAGCAGTCCACCGCGACGATTAAGTAGAGAGGCGCTCCCCTCACGCCCGTG
Source organism: Thermoplasmata archaeon (assembly GCA_038729445.1). GTDB lineage: Archaea > Thermoplasmatota > Thermoplasmata > Lutacidiplasmatales > UBA184 > Lutacidiplasma. The sequence goes on along the minus strand of JAVYSA010000008.1, from coordinate 32,779 downwards.
ACCGCCGGTCCGAATCCGTCCTCTCGCGGGGTCGTCCGCATGGCCTTCGCGCTCCTAGGTCTTCTCCTCGTCCAGGTGCTCTTGGGCACCGCGACCAACCTCTACGTCACGATTCCGACCAACCTCGCCCCGGGGGCGGTCTGGCCGTGGGTCTTCACCAACGCGCCCCTGCTCGCTGCGCACGCGGTCATGGCCCTGCTGATCTTGGCCACCTCGATCGGGGTCGTGGTCGCGGCGCGCCGCTCTCCGGGCTCGGGAGCGGTCAGCCTTGCCTGGCTCACCCTGATCGGGGCCGTCGCGGCGCTGATCTCCGGAGGGGTCTTCCTGTTCTTCGGTCAGAACAACGGATTCTCCCTCGGGATGGAGGCGGGATTCGCGGTCTGCATCGGCGCGACCGCGGCCCTCCTCTACACCCTCGGCACGAGGGAGCGCACGGCCCGGGCGGGCCCGTCGGCCCCCTGATCGGGCCGACGGGGGGGTGGCCCGCCCAGTCACTCCGGCCTGACCGAGGGATTATCAGCGGCCCGTTGAGTTCCTCCATGGGGAACGTTCCATGGAGCCTTGGGAGCGGTTGTTCGATCTGCGTGGGAAGGTCGCCTTAGTGACGGGAGGGGCCATGGGCATCGGGGAGGGGATCTCGGCCCGACTCGCCGAGCTCGGAGCGAAAGTCGTGGTCGCCGACCGGGACACGGTGGTCGGGCCGAAGGCGGTCGAGCGTCTGGCGGCCGGAGCGACCTCCCCTCCCCGCTTCGTTCCGGTCGACCTTGCCGATCCCTCCAGCCCCACCCGCCTCATCGAGTCGGTCGCACAGGCAGAGGGCAAGATCGACATCCTTGTCAACAACGCGGGGATCTTCCCGATCTCCCCGGCGACCGAGACCCCGCCGGAGCTGTGGGAGCGGGTCCTCGCGGTCAATCTCCGGGCCCCGTTCTTCCTCTCCCAGGCGTTCGCCCGGGCGGCACGGGCCCGCGGGGCTCCCGGGGCGATCGTGAACATCGCGAGCATCGACGCGATCCACCCGACCGGGATGCTCGCCCACTATGACGCGTCGAAGGGAGGGCTCGCGATGCTCACGCGCTCGCTCGCGCTCGAGTTCGCCCCCGATCGGATCCGGGTGAACGCGGTCGCCCCGGGGGCGATCCAGACTCCGGGAGCCACGGCCAGCGCCGGGCTGCCCCCGTCGACCGCGGGAGGGGCGGCTCCGCCCGACGCAGCGGGGATGCTCTCGGCATTCCTCGCGCGCATCCCCGCGCGGAGGATGGGCACGCCGGACGACATCGCCCGCGCGGTGGTCTTCCTCGCGAGCCCGGTCTCCGACTACGTGACCGGCGCAATGCTGGTCGTGGACGGCGGATACCTGCTCAGCTGAGGCTGGGGGAGCGATCGGCCGAGGCCCGCCTCACGAGGAGGCGGAGGCCTTCGCGCCCTTGCCCTTGCCGCCCGCGGGAGCCGTCGGCGCCTTCGACTCGGAGTAGCCGCACCGGCCGCACGACCGCCGGTTGGCGTGCTCGGCGAGGAACGTGCCGGGCCCGCACTTCGGGCAGGACTTGTGCGTGCGGTGGAGGGCCTCCCCCTTGACCTCGTAGAGGCCGATCCGGGCCTTCGCCATGATCCCGTGTCACGCCTCCTTCGGGGCCCCGCCGGCCGCCGGAGCCCCCGAGGCGGCCGTACCCTTCGCCTCGGCGAGGCCGTTGCGCACCAGGATGTGGTGCCGGACGACCGCCTTCGCGTCCTCGACGCTCTGGTAGACCATGGCGAAGCCCTCGCTGCGGTTCGTCCCGAACCTCGCGTGCATGCGCTCGAGGATGACCCGCTCCTTGCCGACCTTCACGGCCTTGGCGAGGGCCTCCCGCACGGCGTCCCGCGACGGGGTCGGCGCTCCCGGATGGTCGACCGCGAAGCGGTACTCGGTGCGCTTGAGCAGCGGGTTGGCCCGCTCCTCGAGGACGCTAATCTCCACGGTCGATCTGCCTCCGCTCCATCCGGTCGAGCAACGCTGCGACACTCGTCTTCGCGCGACGGTCCACGCGCACGAAGGAGGCCCCCTCACCCGGGATGCCGTATATAACGGTGGCCCCGAGAGGCGCGGTCCAGACGAGCGCGAGCGAGCCGAGATCCTCCTCTCCCTCGACGACGATCCATCCCCCCTCGCCCCTCCAGAGCGGGCGGATCGCCGCGACCAGAGCGTCGGTCAGGGTGCCCGGTGGGTTGCGCACCGAGAAGCGGCGCCGCCGGGCGAGCGGACCGAACCGGTCCTCGAAGGGGCGCCGTCGCCGTCGGGTCGCGAAGTCGACGACGGCGATCTGGGGCACCCGGCCGAACCGCAGCGCGTCGGCCGTCACCCGGTCGCCGCAGGTCGCGAACCGGCCGACGGAACGGAACGCCGCCTCGGCCTCGGCCCCGGAGTAGACAGGGCCGTAGCGCTCCGCCAGCGCCGGTCGGAGACGGTCCGGGACGACCCAGGCGTTGGTCGGGTCACTTGACGCGGAGCGCGTAGCGTCCCGCGGCATGGATCCCCATCTTGCGGGCGATCTCGGACTTCTCCGGGTCGATGACGACGAGGTATCCCTGCCACTCGCGGGAGACCTCGCCCCCGCACCGGGGGCACTTCGCCTGGTCGGTGATCGTGCGGCACGACTTGCAGGCCTTCAGGTTCATCATGGGCTGCGGATCCCCCTCAGCCGGCCGTCCCTGCGGGCCTGGCCGCGGCGGGTCCGCCGTCGCGCTTCGGCGCGGGGGACTTCTCCTTCTTCGCCGGGCGCTCCTCCGTCTTCTTGTGGGCCTCGGCGATCCACTCCAGGCGGCCGAGCCCGGGCTGGCGCATCGTCAGGCCGATCCGGCTGTCGCGCGGGGAGATCTCCGACAGGGAGAGCGAGACGATGCGGGCCCGGGCCTTGTAGCCGACCTTGAGGTCGCGCTTCGTCTCCACGCCGACCAGGCGCTGGTTGTGCTCGTCGATGTTCACCCGGTCGTCCATGATCTGCGAGACGTGCAGCAGGCCGTCGAGCGGGCCGAACCGCAGGAAGGCACCGAACTTCCGGATCTCCACGATGCTCCCCTCGACGACCTCCTGGATCTCGGGCCGGAAGAAGAGCGCCGTGTACTCGACCTCCTGGTAGACGCCGCCGTCCCCGTGGATGATGTGCCCCTCGCCGACCGGCCGCACGTCGCGGATGAGGACGGTCAGGTTCGCCCCGTCGACGAGCTTCCCCTCGAACTGCTGCTGGGCGAGCTCGGTGAGGACGTCGGCGAGCGGGGCTCCCAGCCGCGGGGGCGGGATCCGGACAACGTCCGTCCGTCGATCGAGATAGTACATGCCGGCGCGCGGACGAGGGGACATTATATGATGGTTGCGAGGCTCGGCGGCCCGCCGGCGCGGCCCGCGCCGGTGCCCGAGGCGGGTGGGATGGCGGGGCGGAGCCGCGCGCATCCGGTCCGGGCGTCGCCGGGGCCGGTCGGGTGGGATCGGATCTACGCGGAGCGGGCGGACGACGAGCTCAGCTGGTTCCAAAGCCACCCACACCGGTCGGTCCGCTGGATCGTGCGGCTCGCCCGGCCGGACGATCCCGTCCTGGACGTCGGCGCGGGCCAGTCGGCCCTCGCCGCCTGCCTCGTCCGGGAGGGGTTCCGCCATGTGGCGGTGATCGACCTCTCCCGCCGGGCGATCGCCCGGTCCCGACGGCGGGCCGGTCCGGCCGCCCGGTCGATCCGCTTCCTCGTGGGGGACGTCACCTCCCGACGCATCCGGCTCCCCCGCGTACGCGTCTGGCACGACCGGGCCCTCTTCCACTTCCTCACCGACCCGGCCGATCGCCGGCGCTATCGCGGGAACCTCGGCCGTGCCCTCGTCCCGGGTGGGGTCGCCGTCTTCGCGACGTTCGCGCCCGACGGCCCGACCCGGTGCAGCGGGCGGCCCGTGCGCCGCTATGGGCCCCGCGCCCTCGCGCGGGAGCTCGGACCGGAGTTCCGCCGGATCCGGCTCGCGCGGGAGAGGCACCGGACGCCGTGGGGGACGGTCCAGCGGTTCCTCTACACCGCTTGGCGTCGCATCCCCTCGGGAGAGGGGCCGGCCCGGTCGGGCCGCCCGGGATCCCGCCCTACGGGGCGGGCGCGCGCGCCCCTTCGGCGGGGGCGAGTCCCAGCGTCCGGTCGGTGAGCGCCATCGAGGCCTCGGCGTTCGGGGCCAGACCGAACATCGACCGGATCGCGTCGATGTTCTCCGGCACGACGATCGACTCCTGGTGGATCGCCTGGAAGAAGTGGAGGTCCGGTCCCGAAAGCCCGATCCCCTCCTCCCAGAGGACGTTCTCCATCACGTCGGTGTGGCCGAGGCCCCGGTCCCGGGCGTACTCCATGATCTGGGGGGTCCCCTCCATCCGCTCCCAGCCGCGGACGATGCGGAACCGCGGGCTCTGTGCCAGCCGGGCGACGACCTCCCCGACGTGGGCCGGCGGATGCCGCAGGCGCACGCGGTTGACGTGGACGTGCATGAGCGTGGTCGGGACGACCACCGCGAGCGTCGAGATCGGCAGGTCCTGCAGCACGGTCCGGACGTCCGGGCCGTGATGGCTCGGCATCTGGAAGGTCGGGAGGATGCCGTTGATCGGGCCCTTCTTCGACTCGGCCGGATCGGCCGCCCGGCGAACGATCGTCGCCTCCCAGCTGTCGACGCCCCAGGCCCGGTCGATCACCGCGGCGGCCCGGGCGAGCCCGGTCGTGTTGCAGCTGACCACGCGGAGGGAGTGCTTGTCGTGGCCCACGGCGTAGTTCGCGAGCGCGGTGAACGACGCCTGGGCGACCTCCGCCTTCTCCCCGCCCTGGAAGATCGCCCGCACGCCCTTGGCGCGGTAGAGGGCCGCGTTCTCCCGCCCGACCTTGTCGGGGGCCGCGTCGACGACCACGTCGACCTCGCTCAGGAGGTCGTCGAGTGTCCCCGCGACGGCGAGGCCCGCGTTCTGGAAGGCGGCCCGGTCGCCGTTCCCGCTCACGAAGAGGCGGTAGCCCCGGCGCAGCGCCTCCGCGGCCTCGAAGCTGGGGCGGGTCTTGGCGACGCCGATGAGCTCGAGGTCCGGCTGGCGGGCGACGGCGTCCGCGACGCGCTTGCCGATCGTCCCGTACCCGTTGACCCCGACCCGGATCCGCTTGGCCATCGGCCGTCCGAGCCCCGCGGCGGGATAAAGGGATTCCCGAGGCCTCCCGCAGGCCTTTTCCGCACGGGCCGGCGTGACCGGCCGCCATGGACTTCGAGCTCAGCGACGAGGAATCGGCGTTCCGCGACGCGGTCCGCCAGTTCGGCGATCGGGTCCTGCGGGCGAAGGAGCGCGAGATCGACGCCACCGGGCGGATTCCGGACGACGTCCTGAGGGAGATGGCCCACCTGGGCCTGCTCGCGATGCCGGTCCCGACGGAGTACGGCGGGATGGGGGCGAGCGCGGTCCTGACCGAGCTGGCGGCGGAGGAGATCGGCCGGGGAGACTTCTCGATGGCGACGGCGGTCTTCTTCCTGCTCGAGGCCGGCTGGGGCCATGTGCTGAGCCGCCACGGGACCGAGGAGGCCCGGCGGGAGGTCCTTCCGCCGGTCTGCGAAGGCAAGGCGTTCCTCGGCATCGCCACGACCGAGCCGACCGGCGGGAGCGACCTCGCCGGCATGCGGACCCGATCGCGCCGCGACGGGGAGAGCTTCGTGATCCGCGGGGAGAAGGCGTTCGTCTCCGGCGTCGAGGAGGCGAAGCGGCTCGGCGGGGGGCACCTGACCCTGACGAGGCAGGAGGGAGGGGGGTTCAATTTCCTCTACCTGCCGACCCGATCCGAGGGGGTGGCGACCCAGCGGTTCGAGAACATGGGGCGCATGGGGATCTCGACCGGCGGGCTCACCTACTCGGACGTCCGGGTCCCCGCGAAGTACCTGATCGGACCGGAAGGGCGGGGCTTCGCGATCGCGATGGAGGGGTTCCGCGTCGCCCGGACCTTCGTGAGCGCGGCGTGCATCGGGGCTGCCGAGCGGGCCCTCGAGATGGGGATGGCCTACCTCAAGGAGCGGCAGGTCTTCGGATCCCCGCTCGGCAAGTTCGAGGGGCCGCAGTTCGAGCTCGCGGACCTCTTCACGAGCGTCGAGGCGGTCAAGTGGCAGTGCCGCCGGGCCGCCTGGCTCCTCGACCGCTACGCGCTGCGCGGCGACGAGCATCACCGCAGCGAGGTCGACAAGGCCGTGGCGAGCGTCAAGCTCGCCGCCCCGCAGGTCGCCTTCGACTGCGTCCGGCGGGTCATGATGTGGTACGGCGCCGCCGGCTACACCAAGGACGTCGGACTCGAGCTCGGGCTGCGCGGGGTGATGAGCTACCTGGTCGGCGCCGAGGGCGGCCTCAACATCATGCGCATCATCCTCGGTCGGGAGCTCCTCGGCCGCGACTTCCTCCCCTACCGCTAGCCGGGGAGCGACCGTGGCCCGGCGGAGGGCGGGGGCGACGTTCCGCGGGCCGCGGAGCGAGCGGGCGTTCCACGCATGGCTGCGGGCGGGGGACCGGCCCGGCCCGGGGATCCGTCTCGGGCTCGGCGACGACGCGGCGGCGGTCGACGCCCCCCCCGGCCGATGTGCGGTCCTCTCGACCGACGCGCTGGTCGAGGGGACCCACTTCCTTCCGGAGAGCCGGCCGGGGGAGGTGGGGAAGGCAGCGGTCGCCGTGAGCCTCTCGGACCTGGCGGCGAAGGGAGCCGTGCCGGCCGCCGTCCTCCTCGCGATCCTGGTCCCCCCAAAGACGCCGCAGCGGTGGGCCCGGGACGTCGTCCGGGGCGCGAGGGAGGCCGCACGGGCCGCGGGGGCGGCGCTGGTCGGCGGGGACACGAAGCCGGCCCCCCGTCGGGCGGTCGTGGGCTGCGTCCTCGGCTGGGCGGATTCCTCCCTCCTCGCCCCACGATCCGGAGCGCGGCCGGGGGATCTCCTCGTGACGACCGGGACGGTCGGCCGCGGAGGGGCCGCCGCCGGTCTCCGAGGGGGGAGTCCGGGGGCCCGCGCGGCCGCCGTGGCGCGCATGCTCGCGATCACCCCCCGCCTGGCCGAGGGACGGTGGCTCGCCCGCCGGGCCCGCGCGATGATCGACACCTCCGACGGGATCGGCGAGGCGGCGCACCTCCTCGCGGAGGCGAGCCGCGTACGCGTCGTGCTGGATGCCCGGCGCCTCCCGTGGGACCCCGGTCTCGGGCCGGCCCGCCCGGAGGATCCCGGCTGGCTTGGGCAGGCCCTCTACGGAGGGGACTACGAGCTCCTCGCCGCCGTCCCTCGCCCGAGCCGCCCGATCCCCCCCCGGATCGGGAGGGTCGTCGGCACGGTCGCCGCCGGTCGCGGGGCGTGGATCGACCTCGGCGGCCGGATCGTCCCGCTCCCCCGCGCGGGGTGGGACCCGTTCGCGGCCCTCGGCAGGACCTCCCGCGGTGCTAGGTCCTAGCACGCTCCGCGTCAGCCTCAAGTAGCCATGGCCGGCTCGCCGGTGCCCCTCGAGGGGCCGCATGCTATGAGCGAAGCAGCACCCGTGGCCAATCCGTTCGAGACAGCGAAGCGGCAGATCGACATCGTGGCGGACCTGTTGAACCTCAACGGCGGGGTCCGTCAGGTCCTCAAGAGCCCGAAGCGGGAGCTCACGGTCAACTTCCCGGTCCGGATGGACGACGGATCGTTCCGTGTCTACACCGGCTACCGGGTCCAGTACAACATGGCCCGGGGCCCGACCAAGGGAGGCATCCGCTACCACCCGCAGGTCACCCTGGACGAGGTGCGCGCGCTCGCGGCCTGGATGACGTGGAAGTGCGCGGTCGTCAACATCCCCTACGGCGGCGCGAAGGGCGGGATCATCTGCGACCCGAAGCACATGAGCCCGGGGGAGATCGAGCGGCTGACCCGGCGGTTCGCGAGCGAGATCGCCCCGATCATCGGCCCGGAGATCGACATCCCCGCGCCGGACGTGTACACCGACTCCCAGACGATGGCCTGGATCATGGACACCTACTCCATGCAGAAGGGCTACTCCGTGCCGGGCGTCGTCACGGGCAAGCCGATCAGCCTCGGCGGCAGCGAGGGGCGGGGCGAGGCGACGGGGCGCGGCTGCGCCTACGTCGTCCGCGAGGCCGCGAAGGAGCTCGGCCTCAAGGTCAAGGGGGCCCGGGTCGCGGTCCAGGGGTTCGGCAACGCGGGGAGCGTCGTCTCGACGCTGCTGGCCGAGGAGCAGGGCGCCAAGATCGTCGCCCTGTCCGACAGCCGGGGCGGGATCCAGAACCCGGAGGGGCTGAACCCCCGGGCGGTCGAGGAGCACAAGAAGAAGACCGGCTCGGTCGTCGGCTTCCCCGGCGCGAAGCCGATCTCCAACGAGGAGCTGCTCGAGATGCCGTGCGACATCCTGGTGCCGGCGGCGCTCGAGAACCAGCTCACGAAGAAGAACGCCGACCGGATCCAGGCGAAGATCGTCGCCGAGGCCGCGAACGGCCCGACCCTGCCCGAGGCCGACACGATCCTCTTCCAGAAGGGGATCACCGTCCTGCCCGACATCCTGGCCAACGCCGGGGGCGTCACGGTGAGCTACTTCGAGTGGGCCCAGGACCTGCAGGGGTTCTTCTGGTCCCTCGAGGAGGTCAACCAGCGCCTGGAGCGCGTGATGGTCACCTCCTACGCCGACATGCGCAAGCAGGCCAAGGCCCACGGCATCCACAACCGGAGCGCCGCCTACGTCCTCGCGATCCAGCGCGTCGTCGACGCGATCCGGATCCGGGGCTTCTACCCGTAGGCCCGGAATGGCGGAGCTCCCCCGCTGCCGGATCGCCCGCTGGGAGGAGGTCGACCGCTGGGCGGACGCGGTCGCGGACCGCGTCCGCTCGGCCGGCCGGAACCCGGAGACGATCGTCGGCCTGACCCGGGGGGGGTGGGTGCCGGCCCGCGTGCTCGCCGACCGCCTCGGGGTCAAGCGGATCGTCTCCCTGCGCGCCCAGCACTGGGGGATCACCGCGACGCCCTCCGGCCGGGCGGAGGTCTCCGAGGGCCTGAGCGGACCGGTCGACGGCCGGACGGTCCTGGTGGTCGACGACATCACCGACACCGGCGAGAGCCTCGCACTCGCGCTCAGGACGGTCGAGGAGGGCCGGCCCTCCCGCGCCGAGACGGCGACGTTCCTGCACATCGACCACTCGACGTTCCGGCCGACGTACTTCGCGGAGGAGATCCCGAGGGACCGCTGGGTCTGGGTCGTCTTCCCGTGGAACTACTGGGAGGACCTGGCAGCCCTCGCGGCCCGCGCCCGGGCGCTCGACCCGGACCCGGCCGCCGTCCGGCGGATCCTGCGCGACCGGTGCGGCTGGCCGGTCCGGGCCGAGGAGCTCGCGCGCCTGGAGGCCCTCGGCCTCGTCCCGCCGTGATCCGGCCGGGGCCCTCCTCGGTCCGGGACTATCCGGAGGGGGAGGTCTCCGTCCCGGCGCGCGCCGCGGTCCCCCCGCGGATCCTCTGCTGGAGGAGCCCCGCAACGATCTCGAGGGCCATGCCGGCCGCGATCACGAGGATCGTCATCGGCAGGGTCGGCAGGCCCCGGAACGTGAGCCCCCCGATCCCCTGCAGGTACTCGAGGAGGCTCACGATCCCGTAGCTCAAAAGGCCGACCCCGAGGATCGAGATCACGGCGACCGAGAACGTGCGCGGCCAGCGGCCGCGCAGGAGATAGCGCCGCAGGGCCCGGCCGACCTCCCAGACGAGCGCCCCGCAGACCCAGTAGAAGAGCCCCGCGTTGAGGAACGCCAGGAACTCGTTGATCGGGGTCGTCCGCGCCGCGAGGGCCTGGTACGCGGAGAGGAACCCGACGCCGACCAGCCCGAGCGCGAAGAGGCCGAAGCCGAATGCGACCGAGCCCTGGCGGACGTCGGTCGACGCCGATCGGAGCGAGTCGATGATCGCGCTGTCGACGTCGAACGTCCAGAAGATGAGGTAGATCCCGAGCAGGACGGCGAGCGTGATGACGCCGTAGACGAGGACCCCCGCCCACGCGCTCAGGCCGAGCACGAGCAGGACCAGCGCGAACGGCAGGACCGTCTTCGCGCGGAGCTTCGGGTCCTTGAGCGCCCGGACGATGAGGAAGTAGGTCCCCTCGAGGTTCCGGCTCTGCCGGATGTAGACCCGGTGGACGCCGTCGATCTTCACGCGGGAGGCGAGGATCGGGAAGAGGAACTCGTCCTCCGCCCCGTCGCTGACGAGGTGGGCGCTGTCGGCCCGGACCGTCCCGAGGACGAGGTCGAACTGGGCGGCGACCCGCTCGTCGGAGAGGCGGCCGACCTTCGCCGAGCCGGTGAGCACGCAGACCTCCGCCGCCTCCCCGTGGGCCCGGATCTCGTCGTAGAGGTTGACCGCCGCGAACATGGCGTTCGTGTCGGCGTCCTCCGGGTCGGCGACGGCGAGCCGGGTCGCCGCCGCGATCACGGCCTCCCGGCCGACGACGGGCCCGGGGACCCCGGCCTTCCGACCGAGGTCGTCGTCCCGGTCGACGCACACCACGAGCCGCATGGGAACCAAACTATGCGCCGCGCCCAAGATAATCCCTCGCGTCGACCGGTCCGCCGCCTTCCCGCCCTCCCCTCCGGTAGGTTTATACGAGGGGGGAGACCGTAGCGGGCCCCGTCCGATGCCCGAGCTTCCCGACAAGTCGGCCGCCTTCATGGACTGGTACCTCGCGGTCGTCGAGGCGGCCGAACTGACCGACAAGCGCTACGGGGTCAAGGGGATGAACGTCTGGACCCCGTACGGGTTCCGCGCCCGGCGCCTGCTCGACGGGGTAATCGTCCGAGAGATCGAGGCGACCGGATCCTCCCCGGTCGAGTTCCCGACGCTCATTCCGGAGCCGGAGTTCCAGAAGGAGGCCGACCACATCAAGGGGTTCCAGTCGGAGGTCTACTGGGTGACCCGGGGAGGCGCGTCGCCGCTCGACGTCCCGCTCGTGCTGCGGCCGACCAGCGAGACGGCGATGTACCCCGTCTTCGCCCTGTGGGTCCGCTCGCACCGGGACCTTCCCCTGATGGTCTACCAGATCGTCAACACCTTCCGCTACGAGACGAAGACCACACGCCCGTTCCTGCGGGTCCGCGAGATCCACTTCTTCGAGGAGCACACCTGCCAGGCAACCGACGAGGCGGCGGCGGCTCGGGTCCAGAGCAACCTCGCGGCGTTCCGGGCGATGGCGGAGGCGCTCGCCCTCCCCTACGCGAGCGTCCGCCGGCCCGACTGGGACAAGTTCGCCGGGGCGTACTACACCATCTGCCTCGACATCCCGATCGGAGACGGGAGGAGCCTCCAGATCGGCAGCATCCACCACTACCGGGAGAACTTCTCGCGGCCGTATGGCATCCGCTACGAGACTCCGGACGGGACCCAGGCGTACGTCCACCAGACGACCTTCGGCCTCTCCGAGCGCCTCCTCGGGGCGCTGGTCGCCGTCCACGGCGACCAGCGGGGGGTGGCCTTCCCCTCCTCGATCGCCCCGATCCAGGTCGTCCTCGTCCCGATCCCGGGGGCCTCCGGCGGCGCCGCCGCCGATCCGACCGCGGTCGCCCGGACCCTGGGGGAGCGGCTGGCCGCCCGCGGCCTGCGCGTCCACGTCGACGCGACGGACGAGCGCCCCGGGGCGAAGTACTACCGGTGGGAGCTCAAGGGGGTCCCGCTCCGGCTCGAGATCGGGCGCCGCGAGGCCGAGACCGGCGCGGTCTCCTTCACCGACCGGGCCGGGCGGAAGGGGGCGGTCCCGGCCGACCGGCTCGAGGAGGAGGTCGCGCGCCTCCTCCATGAGTTCGACCGGCGGCTCGCCGAGGCGGCGCTCGAGCGGTTCCGCCGTGCGTTCGCCGTCGCCACGCGGCTCGAGGAGCTCAAGGGCTCCCACGCCATCCGCGTGGTCCCCTGGTGCGGCCAGGAGGCCTGCGGCCACCGCATCGAGGAGGCGATCGACGGCGCCCTCCTCGGCACCCCGGAGGGCACGATCCCCATCGACCTGCCGGCGATCGGCGGATGCATCGCCTGCGGGCGCACCGAGGGAGCCCGCTGGGCCCTCGCCTCGCGGCCGATCTGAGCGGGCCCGAAACGGGCCCGTCCCCCCGCTCAGTGGGGCGGCAGGTCGGTCGGGGGCGGGGGGTTCGGCATGACGAGCCACATCCCCGCGAGGCCGAAGAGGACGAGGACGATCACGACGGCGTAGACCCCGTTGTCGACCCAGACGCCGAAGGAGAGCCCCCACCACAGGTAGAACAGGATCCCGACGATGAGGAGGCCGGCGAACCCCCAGAAGACGACCCTCCTCGGCAGCGGCAGGTCCGCGACCGAGCGGGGGCCGCGGGGAATCTCCTCCGCGGGCGAGGGCGACTCCATCGGACCGCTTCGACCCCGGACCCGTTAATTAACCCTTGCGGCCCGGCGGCGGCCCTGGGGCACGGACCCGGGTCGAGCCGTTATCCGCCCGCCGGCGGTGGGGGGCCGATCCATGCCTGTCGCGGAGCGTCCGTCCGGCTTCTCGCGGAGCGAGGCGGCGGCGGTCGCGCTCCTGTACGCCGCGATCTTCGGCGTGACGGTCGGGGCCTTCGTCGCCGCCTTCTTCGTCCTGCCGTACCGTTTCTCCGGCGAGATCGTGAGCGGCTCGCTCCTCTTCGGCGGCCTCGCGATCACCGCCTACTTCCTCGGCCTGAAGCACGGGTTCGACGTCGACCACATCGCCGCGATCGACAACACGACGCGCAAGCTCCTCCAGGACGGGCAGCGGCCGCTCACGGTCGGGACGTGGTTCTCGATCGGCCACTCGACGGTGGTCGCCGGCATGATCGTCGCGCTCGTGGCGGCGACCGAGTTCGTCAAGAGCTACTACGGGGCGTTCGCGGCGACCGGGGCGGTCCTCGGCACGCTCATCTCGGGGGCGTTCCTCTTCGTCATCGGCCTCGTCAACGTCCTCATCGTCGTCGGGGTCTACCGGATCTTCCGCGCGATGCGGGAGGGCCGCTTCTCCGAGGCCGAACTCGACTCCGCCATGGACCGCCGGGGCCTGCTCTACCGCTGGTTCGGCCGGCTCTTCCGGGTCGTCCGCCGCCCCCGGGACATGTACCCGATCGGGGTCCTCTTCGGCCTGGGGTTCGACACGGCGACCGAGGTCCTGCTCATCTCCTTCAGCGTCGGCTTCGCGGTGACCAGCGCCGTGCCACTCTGGGCGGTCTTGCTCCTGCCGCTCCTCTTCGCCTGCGGGATGGTCCTGTCGGACACGAGCGACGGGATCGCGATGCGCTACGCCTACGGCTGGGCGTTCCTCCACCCGATCCGCAAGGTCTACTACAACCTGACCCTGACCGTCCTCTCGGTCCTGGTCGCCTTCGTCATCGGCGGCGTCGAGCTCCTGCAGGTCCTCTCGAGCCAGCTCGGCTGGACCGGGCCGTTCTGGAGCGGGATCCAGGGCCTGAGCTTCTCCCGCCTCGGTCTCGCGGTCGCCGGCCTCTTCGTCGGCGCCTGGCTGGTCGCGCTGGGGATCTACCGCGTCAAGCGGATCGAGGAGACCGGCCTCGGCGGGCCCCCCGGCCACCCCTCGTAGCGGGCCGACGCCACCGTTTAGCCCTCCCCGGGCCTGACCGGGGCATGGCCGAGAGGGGCGGCGCCGCACCGGACCGGCGGGCGCCGGACGGGTCGCCGTACCCGGCCCGTGGAGCCCCCACCTTCGAGCGGGACGTCCGGCGGATGTTCACTCACATCGCCCGGGGCTACGACGGGTTCGACCACCTCGCCTCGCTCGGGAACGACTTCCTCTGGCGGCCGCGGGCGCTCTGGGACCTCGACCGGTTCCGCGGGCCGTCGGCCCCGCCCGTCCGGCGCGCGCTCGACATCGGATGCGGGACGGGGGATCTCGCGGTCCTCGTCGCCCGCCACTTCCCCGACGCGACGGTCGTCGCGTCGGACTTCACCGCCGCCATGCTCGCCCGCCTCCGCCGCCGCCACGCCCGGTCCCCGGCGCTGGGACGGATCTCCCTCAGCCGGGCGAACGGCCTCGCGCTCCCCTTCGCCGACGGGATCTTCGACCTCGTGACGAACGCCTTCGTCCTGCGGAACTTCGCCGACCTCCCGCGCGCCTTCCGGGAGATGCGCCGGGTCCTCCGCCCGGGAGGGACCCTCGCCTGCCTCGAGATCACCGACCCGGGCTCCCGCTGGGTCCGCGAGCTCTTCCACGCCTACTTCGACCGCGTCGTCCCCTGGATGGGCAAGGCGGCCGGCAGCGAGGGGCCGTACCGTTACCTGCCGGAGTCGCTCCGGTCGCTCCCGCCGCCATCGGCCCTGTGCGACGCGATGCGGGCGGCCGGGTTCCCCCGGGCCGAGGCGCGCCCCCAGTCCGCCGGCATCGTGACGACCTTCCTCGGCGAGGCCGGCGACGTCCCCCCCGGGGCAAGAGGTTAAGCCGTCGGAGGCCCCGGCCGGTGGCATGGCGCCGGAGCCCCCGTTCGACGCGTTCGCCTACGCCCACGCGCGGTTCGGCTCGATCGCGTGGATGTGCCAGAACACCAACCACCTCGTCCCCCGGGAGGCCGTCGAGCCGGCGATCGCCGAGGCGGTGGCGGAGCGGCGCTACACGATGTACCCCCCGGGCAAGGGGGATCCGGAGCTCCTCGAGCTCGTCCGCCGGGACCTCGGCCTGCCGGCGGAGAGCCCGGTGATCCTGACGGCGGGGGGGACCGAGGCCCTCTACATGCTCGAGCGGGCGCTCTTCGCCCCGGGCGACGTCCTCCTCAGCACGGACCCGGGCTACCCGATCATCCACCGCTTCGCCGAGCTGGCCGGCGCGACGGTGACGGCGCTGCCGATCTACGCGCCCCCCTACCGGCTCGAGGCCGACCGGGTCCAGGAGGCGATCGGGCCGAGGACCCGGATGCTGCTCTTGATCGACCCGCTGAACCCCTTGGGGAGCGGCTACTCCCGCGACGAGGTCCGGGCCCTCGCCGAGATCGCGCACGACCGCCACCTCCTCCTGCTCGACGACGTGACGTACCGGGACTTCCCGGACCGCCACACGCTCGCCCGCGAGTTCGCGCCCGAGGAGACGATCACCGTCTGGTCGGTCTCGAAGAACTGCGGGCTTGCCGGCCTGCGCCTGGGGGGCCTCGCCGCCCCGCCGGAGCTCGCCCAGCGGATCGCGCGCTTCCACACCAACGACCTCGGCGTCGACGTCCTTGCCCAGTGGGCGGCCCGGGCCGCCCTGCGCACGAAGGCGTCGTGGATCGGCGCGGTCCGGCGGCAGACCCGCGAGAACGCCGCCCGGATCCGCGCGGTCGTCGCGGCGACGGAGGGGGCCCGCCTCCCCGTCTACCCGAGCCACGCGAACATGTTCGTCATCGACATCGCCGAGGCGGGGGTCGCCCCGGAGGAGCTGCAGCGGCGGATGCTGCTCGACCACGGCGTCTTCGTCCGCGCGGGCAGCTACGTCTCCCCGGCGTTCGGGAACCGGTTCGTCCGGGTCTCGTTCTCCAACCCGCCGGCCGACGTCGACCGGTTCGCCGCTGCCTTCCCCGAGGCGATGCGCCGCCTCAGGGGGAGCCCAGCCCCGGCGGGGGCGCCGGCGGCCGCACCGTAAGGTCGACCACCACGTGCCGGCGTCCCGGCCCGTACGGCTTGACCTCCCGGGCCCGCGCCCCGGACGCGACCGATCCGCCCGCCGCCCGCACCAGCCTGGTCGCCGCGGCGACGCTCGCCTCGAGGGGCTCCCGGGCGTCGGCGACCCGGTGAAGATGGACGACCGCCCCCTCCGGGGCGGCGAGGGCGAGGGCCCGGGGGATCCACCCGTCGGCGCTCGGGAGGTAGCCGAGGAGGATCCGGTCGAAGCCGTAGGGCGGGAGCGGGACGGTCCGGTTGTCCCCCCGGATCGCCTCGATCCGCGTCGGACCGTCCCGGTAGGGGGCAAGGTTCTCCTCGAGGAAGGCGAACGCCTCCGGGTTCCGCTCCACGGCGACCAGGCGCGCGGCGCGGCCGCGGGCGGCGATCGGGACGGAGAAGTAGCCGATCCCCGCGAAGAGGTCGGCGACCCGCTCGCCGACCCCGACCGCCGCGGCGATCCGCTGGCGCTCGGTGCGGTTGCCGGCGGCGAACATCGTCCGGGCCGCGTCGAGCCGCCAGCGGATCCCGTGCTCGACGACGGTCGTCACCGTCGGTCCCCCGGCGAGGAGGCGGACTACCGGGCGCCGCTCCTCCCCCGCGATCGGCCCGACATGGGCGAGGACCGTCTCGGCACCGAGGACCTCCCGCCAGGCCTCGCCGATCACGGGGCCGAACGGCAGGAGGTCCTCGGGCAGCCGCAGCAGGAGGACCCGGCCGAGCCGCTGGTACCCCTCGGGAAGGCGGGCGGCGACCTCCGGCCCGGCCCGGGCGGCGAGCCGGGCCCGGACCCGCTCCTGGGGGGTCGGCCGCCGGGCGGGTCGCTCCGCCCCGGCGGCCCGCCTAGGCGCCCCGGCCTCCGGCGCCATCCCGGTCGAGCAGGATCTCGAGGAACTGCTGCAGGTGGGCGGTCAGGATCGGGTTGTCGGTGAACCCGCAGGCCTCCAGCCCCGGGGCGGCGAGGAGGGCGTGCTGGTCATCGGCGAGGACCTCGGTCGCCATGAGGTTCTCCCGGGTGACGGCCATGACCCCCTCGGGGACCCGCTGCAGAGGAGCCGTCACGAACGTCACCGTGACGCCCCGCTTGAGGGCCGACTGGACCTTGCGGTCGAGCTCGTCGCGGATCTCGCTCAGGCGCGGCGTCGTCAGGATGAACGTCTTGGTCGACTGGTCGAGGAGCTCGCCGATCTTGGCGATGACCTTCTCCCGGCCGCTCAATAGGTAGACGAGCTGGGGCTCCCCGTGCTCCGCGACCTCCCGGTGGAGGTCGGCGAGCGCCTCGAAGACCTCCTGGATCGAGCCCTTCAGGGTCTCGGCGACGTCCAGGGGGGGGGTCGGGCGGAAGAGGATCGGCTTGCCCCCGGTCGCCTTCGCGTAGCCCTTCGTCGCCAGCGACTCGAGGACCTTGTAGGCGCTCGTCCGCGGGATCCCCGCGGCCTGGGCGATCGTCGCGGCGTCGCCCAAGCCGCGGCCGACCAGCGC
Organism: Thermoplasmata archaeon; assembly: GCA_038729445.1. Taxonomy (GTDB): domain Archaea; phylum Thermoplasmatota; class Thermoplasmata; order Lutacidiplasmatales; family UBA184; genus Lutacidiplasma. Next base: position 15,678 of record JAVYSA010000008.1, on the reverse strand, counting down.
GATGTACGCCCGTGCTTCGTACTGGGTGAGTCCGACGCGTCCCAGGACGTCGGAGGCCCGTCGGAACTCCTCCGAGGCGGGGTGCGCGAGCGCCGCCGTCGACCGGGGGGGGACCGACTCCATCGGAGGGTCCCGAGGAGACCGTTCGGAGATAAGCGTCGCCGGCCGGCCGGGTCAGGCGACCGGCACGGTGAGCTTCAAGAGCGCCTCGGCGCCGAGCAGGCGCTCCGCCTCCTCGGCGGTGAGCAGCCCCCGCTCCACCGCGAGGGTCCGCACGGGGGTCCCCGTCCGCTCGGCCTCGTGGATGAGCTCGGCGACCTTGAGGTAGCCGAGCTTCGGCGTCAGGACCGTCGCGAGGGCCCCCGAGGCCAGCAGGTAGCGCTCGAGCCGCTCCGGATTCGGGGTGATCCCGTCGATCGACTTGCGGGCGAAGACGGGCAGGAACCGGGCGAGGGCCTCGGCGCAGAACAGGACCTCGTAGGCCATCAGCGGCATCATGACGTTGATCTCGAGCTGGCCGGCCTGCTCCGCGAGGGCGACGGCCGTCTCGGCGCCGACCACATGGTAGGCGAGCATCGTCAGGCACTCGGCGGCCGACGGGTTGACCTTCGCGGGCATGATCGACGAGCCGGGCTGGATCTCGGGGAGCCGGATCTCGTCGAGGCCCGTGTGCGGCCCGCTCGAGAGCAGCCGCAGGTCGCCCGAGATGCGGGCGAGCTCGAGCGCGAGCAGCTTCAGCCACGCGGCCGCCTGCGCGAGCGGCCGCCGGCTCTGCATCCCCTCGAACGGGTCCCGGGAGGGGACGAGCGGGAAACCGACCAGGGCGGCGTAGTTCTGCACCGCCGCCGTGCGGAAGCCGGGGACGGAGTTGACGCCGGTCCCGACGGCGCTCCCGCCGAGGGGGATCTCGGCGAGCGCCGCCTCCACCGGCGGGAGCGCCTCGATCAGCCGGTCGAGGGCGCTCGCCCACGCGTGGAACTCCTGGCCGAGCGTCACCGGCATCGCATCCTTGAGATGGGTCCGCCCGGCCTTCGGGAGGGACCGGAACTCCTCCCCCTTGCGGCGGAGGCTCGCGAGGAGCACGTCGATCGCCGGGCGCAGCTCCCGGAGCGCGAGGAGCACGGCGACCTGGGCGGCGGAGGGAAACGTGTCGTTGGTCGACTGGCCCCGGTTCGGGTGGTCGTTCGGGCTCAGCTCGGCGTAGGCCCCCCGGGGCTTGCCGAGGATCTCGAGGGCGCGGTTGGCGAGGACCTCGTTGACGTTCATGTGGAAGCTGGTGCCGGCCCCCGCCTGGAAGACGTCGATCGGGAACTGCGTGTCGAACTGCCCCTTCGCCATCTCCTCGGCCGCCCGCGCGATCGCCTCGCCCCTCGGGGCGTCGATGCCGCCCAGGGCCAGGTTCGCCCGGACCGCCGCGAGCTTCAGGTACGCGTAGGACCGGATGAGGTGGCGCGAGGCCGTCTGCCCGCTTACCGGAAAGTTCTCGCGGGCCCGGAGCGTCTGGATCCCCCAGTAGGCGTCGGAGGGGACCTCGCGCTTGCCGATCGAGTCCTCCTCGATGCGCACCCCCGTCATCCGCGCGCCCAGCCGGCGCCGGTTAGAAAAGACTTTAGGTAGTGCACCCGTCGAAGCGGCGGAGCGCCGCCGGGTCCGATGGGCCGGACGGCCGACGAGCGGTGGCCGACCCGGTCCAGATCGGATTCGACATCGCCGCGGAGTCCGCCGGCCTCGTGCTCCTGCCGCTGCTCTGGCTTGCGCTCTTCCTGATCGCGTGGGAGGACCGCCGGACGGCCGATCGCCTCGGCTTCGGCCGGACAACCTTCTGGCTGCTCGTCGCCACCGCGGTCCTTTCGACCTACGCGGAGATCCCCCTCCTGCCGTACGCGGGCGACCTGCTCGGCATCAACGTCGGCGGGGGGCTCTTGCCGGTCCTCCTCTCGGCCCTCCTCTTCGCCCGGTTCGCGCCGCCGGCCCGGCGGACCCTGCCGGCCTTCGCCGCCGCGCTCGGGGGGATCGGCTCCGCGTCGTTCGCCGCCGTCGTGACGCTGCCCGGGACCGTCGGGCCCACCGTCGCGGTCGTCGCCCTCTCTGTCGCGGGCTCCGTGCTGACCGCGCTCCTGCCGGCCCGCTGGGGCGGAGGCCGGCCCCTGACCGCGGCCGTCGCCCTGAGCGCGACGGTCCTGGTCGTGACCTACCTCTACAGCGCCTCCGAGCCGCTCGAGGGGATCGTGGAGACCTTCCCCGCCTACCTCATCGCGCCGATCGGGGCCGGTGCCGTCGCCGCCGCCGTTGGGCCCCTCCTCTTCGGCGACGAGGTCGGGCTGGCGGCACCGCTCGCCTATGTCGCCGGCACCTTCGGCGTGCTCATCGGCGCGGACCTGCTCCGCCAGCCACCCCTCTATGGGGGAGGGGGCGCGGCGTTCTACGTGATCGGCGGGGCGAACGTCCAGGACCTGGTCTACCTTTCTGGCCTGACCGCCTTCGTCACCGCCTACGCGCTCGTCCGCTGGCGGGAGGGGGTGCTCCTGCCCCACGCCCCCCCCGCGGAGCCGGCGCCGGCGCGCCCCCTCGTGACCCTCCGCGAGGCGGTCCGCGCCGCCCTTTCGGGCGACGCGGCGACGGCGATCCGCAGCGCCAGCGCCGCGAGCCGGGCCGCCGCCGAGAGGGCCCGCCGCCTCCTCGGCCTCCCTCCGGCGCCGCCCGACCGGCCGTGGGACGGCCTCGGCGCGCCGGGATGGGTCGTCGCCGACCAGGCGAACCTCGACGCCGTGGCGCGCGACGGGCCGTTCGTCGACGCGGAGGCCTACCGTGCGGTGCAGACGGCCCGGGGGATGATCGCCGCGTCGCGCCACCTGGGCGGGGACCGGTTCGCGCCGATCCGCTCCCGCTGCGGCGCGGCGGCCGTCGACTTCGCGCTCGTCACCGTGCCGGTCGCGGCGCTGTGGTTCGTCCTCCTCGCGGGCGGCCTCGGCACGGCCGGAGGGGGGATCGCCTTCCCGCTGACCGTCTCCGCCTACGCCGACATGGGCCTCGGCTTCCTCTACTTCGCCCTCCTCGGCCAGACCGCCCGGGGGACGATCGGCCGGCGGCTCTTCCGCCTGCGCGTCGTCGACCGCGCGGGTCGCCCGATCGGCCTCGTCGCCTCGTTCGTCCGGGAGGGCCCGAAGCTCATCCCCCTGAGCGTCGTGGGGCTCTTCGGCCCCATCGCGGCGGCGCTCCTCGTCCACGCGCCGATCGTCCCCCCGGGATTCGGTGGGCTGCCGCTCGCGCTCGTGCTCGCGTTCGTCCTCGGCATCGGCGTGCTCACGGTCGGCGTGAGCGCGCTGGTCGGGATCGTCGGGATCGCGCTCACCCCCGACCGGCAGCGGATCGGGGACCTGATGGCCTCGACCTGGGTCCTCCGTGCCGGGCCGTGAGCTGTCGGGAGGAGGCCGGTCCGACCGGACTACGCCGGGGCGGCCGGTGGGCGGGGCGGCGTGGTCCGCAAGACCGGGATCGTGATCGAGGAGACGTTCGTCTCCCGGCCATCCCGGTTCGTCAGCCGCTCGGTGCCGATCTCGATCGGGCCGACCGCGACCTCGCCGGGCAGGAGCCGCCGGCGGATCACCTCGACGACGTCGACCGCGCGGCCGATCGCGTTGCCGCGGGCCTTGACGTAGACCGGCGCGATCCCCGCGTTGAGCTGCGCGACGACCTGGAAGGCGTAGGTCATCGTCGGCTTCTGGCCGATGTAGACCCGGGAGAGGCCGGCGTCGCGCTCCGGTGCGGGCTCCTCCTCCGAGGGCTCGGGGGGCATGGCGGGGTCGCAACGCGCTCGGGTATTTGGGCTGCGCGCGGGCGGCCGACCCCCGCGCCCCGCCCGGGCCGCGCAAGGCGGGGGATGCGGGCAAGGTTTATGGACCGCCTCCCGTAGCGATGGACCCGGTGCAGGGGTGGCCCAGCTTGGTCAAAGGCGCCAGGTTGAGGTCCTGGTCTCGTAGGAGTTCGTGAGTTCAAATCTCACCCCCTGCACTCCCCTCGGGGGAGAGGCGGGGGCGCGGCCCCACCCTACAGGAGCCGCTCGAAGAAGAGGACGTCCTCGCTCCACTGGTGCCTGTGGAGGGTGCCCGCCTCCTGGAAGCCCAGGTGCTTGAAGAGCGCCTGGGCGGCGGAGAACCGGGCGAGGACGTCGGCCCAGACCGACAGGCAGTTGCTCCGGCGGGCCCAGTCGATCGTCGCCTGCACGAGCCCGGTCGCGACCTTCTGCCGCCGGGTCTCCGGATCCACCGCGAGGTGGACGAGCCGGCCGCTGCCGTGGGCGATCTCGAGGCCGATGACGCCGATGAGCCGGCCGTTCTTGCGGGCCGCGAAGTAGTTCACGCCCTCCATCCAGCTCGTGAACTCGAGGGGGCTCGGCTCCCATGCCTTGATCATCTCGGGGAGGAGCTCGCCCTTCTGGCTGTCCCAGACCCGCTTGTAGAGGCCGCAGACCTCGTTGACGTCGAGGTGCGTCAGCCGCTCGACCGTGAGGGGACGCTCGGGGGACGGCGTCGCCTCGCCGCGCGCCGCCACGTCCGGGCGGGCCGCCGCGACCGGCTCCGGCGAGGGGGCCGGCGACGGCTTCGGTGCGCCGTCGGCGACCCTCTCGCCCCGGTCGGCACTGGTGTGATTGGCCACGAACGGTTCTCCGACGGAAGGGCGCGGCGGGGCATCGACGCCGTCACGTATGAATCTTGCTCCCCGGCGCGGGTCCGGCGCCCCCGCGAGGGCCCGCCGGCTACGGGGTGTGCCGGCTCGGCGTCCGCGGGAACGGCGTCGTCTCGCGGATGTGCTCGCGCCGGGCCATCCATCGGAGGAGCCGCTCGATGCCGAGGCCGAAGCCGGCGTGCGGGACGTTGCCGTGGCGCCGCAGGTCGAGGTACCACTCGTAGCCGGCCGGGTCGACGCCCATCGCGCGCAGCCGCTCGAGGAGGCGGCCGATGTCGGTCTCCCGGCAGGAGCCGCCGACCAGCTCCCCGAAGCCATCCGGTGCGAGGAGGTCGGCCGCCTCCACGGTCCGCGGGTCGTCCGGCGACTGGAGCATGTAGAACGCCTTGATCTCCCGCGGGTAGCGCGTGACGAAGATCGGCGTCGTCCGTCCCTCGGTGAGGGCCCGCTCCTCGGCGGTCCCGAAGTCGGTCCCCCAGGCGACGGGGTGGCCCCGCCGACCGAGCTCCTCGATCGCCTCGGCGTAGGTCATCCGCGGGAACGGGGCGCGGATCGCCCCCAGCTCCTTCGGGTCCTGGCCCAGGAAGGCGAGGTCCTCGGCGCACCGTTCGGCGAGCGAGCGGCAGGCGTCCTCGATCATCCGCTCGGTGAACCGGAGGAGCTCGTCGAGATCGCACCAGGCGAGCTCGACCTCGAGGTGGAGGTACTCCGTCAGGTGCCGGGGGGTCCGCATCTTCTCGGCGCGGAACGACGGCGTCAGCGAGTAGACCCTCTCGTGGGGGACGATCAGCGCCTCGAGGTAGAGCTGGGCGGTCTGGGAAAGGTAGCCGGGCCGGCCGAAGTAGTCGATCGCGAACGCCTCGGCGCCCCCCTCGGCGGAGTTGCCGGTGAGCACCGGGGGCGTCATCTCGAGCACGTCCTCCCGGTACAGGAACTCCCGCAGGATCCGCAACAGCTCGGCCTTGACCCGGAGCGTCGCCACGAGCTCGGGGGTGCGGACGACCAGGTGGCGGTGGTCGAGCCGGAACTCCTCCGTCTGCTCCTGGAAGATCGGGAACGGCTCGCCCGGATCGACGATCGTCGCCGAGTCGACCCGGATCTCCCGGCCGCCGGGGGCGCGGCGGTCGTCCGCGACCGTGCCGCGGAGGATGACGCTCCCCTCGACCTGGACGTGCTCGAGCCGGTCGAACGCCTCGTCGCCGAGGCGGTCCCGCCGCGCGGTCACCTGGATCGTGCCGGTCCGGTCCCGGACGGTGGCGAAGAGGATCCCGCCGCTCGAGCGGGTCCGCTGCACCCAGCCGCGGACGGTGACCTCCGAGCCGATCGGGGCGACGCTCCGCGCGTGGGCGATCGTGCCCTCGGGGGGCGGGGGCCGCGCGCCGCCGCTCACTGGTACTCCCGCCACTTGTGGCCGCACCGGGTGCACTCGAAGATCCGGGTCTCCGGCTCGTCGGCCCCCCGGGTCTGGCGCAGGACCCAGTAGGCGGTGTCGTGGCCGCACTTCGGGCACGGCTCCTTGGTCGTCGGCAAGGTCGCGGGGGCCCGGTCGTCGACGACCGCGACGGTCTTCCGGGACGGGGCCGACCGCCCGACCTCGACGCCGGCCCCGAGCGGGAGCCGATGGCCGCAGCCGGTGCACCGCCAGACCTTCTCGGCGGTGTCCGGGCGCATCATGCGGTGGCACTTCGGGCAGAACATCGGGACCGTTCGACCGGCGGAGCCGTATTTTACGGTATGCGCGCCGCCGGCCGGACCGGCGGGCCTCAGAGCCGGAGCTCGGCCGGGGCGGCGCTGGACGGGGGGGCGTCCGGCGGGGCGACGCTCAGCGGCAGCGGCGACGGCTTCGCGGCGGGGGCGAGGAGCCGGCGCATGTGCTCCCGCCGGCGGGCGAGGTCCTCGAGGGTCGCGATGTCGTGGCGGACGTAGTAGGTCCCCCGGACGTGCGCGAGGGCCGCCTCGACCCGCGCACCCGCCTCATGGATCGCGCTCGCCTCCCCGAGGAGGGCGATCCCGCGGCTCGACCCGAGCCGATACGCCCCCGGGCCGGCCGCCTCGACGGCGCCGAAGTAGGCGCGGACCCCCTCCGCCTCGATCGACGGCTCGTCGAGGGTCACGACCCCGCCCGGCTGGGCCCGGTCGCCGTAGCCGGGAGGGACGACGTACTTCAGGGCGGTCGCCCGGAGGCGGAAGCGCACCAGGTTCGGGTCGACGCGGCCGCAGGCGACGCCGTAGAGGAGCTCGTCGAAGTTCCCCTCCTCGTAGAGGGCCATCGCGTTGATCCCCTCGGGGTCGCCGAAGCGGGCGTTGCACTCGAGGAGCATCGGGCCGCGGGCCGTCGCCATGAACCCGCCGTAGAGGATGCCGCGGTACTCGATCCCCTCGGCCCGCAGCGCGGCGACGACCCCGCGCAGGATCGCGATCGCCTCCTCCCGGGCCCTCGGCTCGAGGAACGGCAGAAGGTGGTCCCGCTGGGAGTAGCTGCCCATGCCACCGGTGTTGCCGCCGCGGTCCCCCTCGAGGGCCCGCTTGAAGTCCTGGACGGCCGGCATCGGGTAGAGGCCGGAGTCGGTGACGAACGCCATCTGGCTGAACTCCTCGCCCTCGAGCCGCTCCTCGAGGAGGACCCGCTGGCCCTGCGCGAGGAGGCTCTTCGCGTAGGCGGCCCCCGGCTTCGGGTCGGCGAAGTCGCTCCCCTGGACCCAGACCCCCTTGCCGGCGGTGAGCCCGCTCGGCTTGACGACGAACGGCCCGGGCATCGAGGCGATGGCGGCGTCGACCTCGTCGATCGTCGCGGGGGCGGTCCACCGGGGCTGGCCTCCCACCCCGTGCCGCGCGAGGAGCTCACGGCAGAAGAGCTTGCTCGTCTCGATCCGCGCCGCGGACTGGGACGGGCCGGCGACGGGGATCTCCCGGGCCCGGATCGCGTCGGAGACCCCCGCGGCAAGGGGAGCCTCGGGCCCGATCGCCGCGTAGTCGATCTCCTGGCGCTCGCCGAACTCGGCGATCCGCGCGGCGTCGCCGGGGTCGGCCCGCAGGGACGCCCGCGCGATCCGCTCGAGGCCGGGGTTCGCGTGGGGGGAGGCGACGACGATCTCGGCCCCCGCGCGGGCGAGCGTCGCGGCGAGGGCGTGCTCCCGGGCCCCGCCGCCGACGACCAGGACGCGCATCGCCCCGCCGGAGCCGATGGCGGTTATCAAGGCGTCGCCGGGGAGCGGCCCGGCCGGCCCGCCACCGTTATGAACGGGGGCAAGGTGGCCGCGCCCCGGGGCCCCGATGGACGTCCGCGTCGCCGAGAAGGACCAGAACTCCCTCCGCCTCGAGCTCCCGCAGGGCGAGGAGACCCTGCTCATCCCCCTGGTCGAGGCGCTCCAGGGCGAGGAGAAGGTCGTCGAGGCGCGCTACTACCTTGGCCACCCGTACCTCGACCGGCCGGCCCTCTACCTGAGGACGAAGGGGGAGAAGCCGCAGCAGGTCCTCAAGCGGGTCCTCAAGGACCTCGCCGACGGCTACGGCGACCTCCTCGCGGACTTCGACAAGAAGGCGGAGAAGCTCAAGGCCTGAACCGGCGCCGGGGGAAACGACCGATGCTTCGCGAGTGCGAGCAGCACGGCTACTTCCGCGGGCCGGCCTGCCCGCTCTGCGGGCAGGAGGGTCGCTTCCTGATGGACGACCGGGAGCTCGACCACCTGGGCCGGGTCCTCACCGGAATCCTGCGCCACTTCCCGGACCGCTACGGCCTGACGATGGACTCCCACGGCTGGGTCTCCCTCCCGCAGATCGTCCGCGCGATCGGCCAGCGCCACCGCGGCTACCCCTGGCTGCGGGTCCACCACCTGGTGGCGATCGCCGAGACCGACGCGAAGGGCCGCTACGAGGTCCGGGACGACTTCGTCCGCGCCACCTACGGCCACACGGTCGACGTCGACCTCGATCTGCCGACCGCCCCGATCCCGGACTCCCTCTACTATCCGGTCACCGCCGAGGAGGCCCCCCTCGTCCTCGAGGTCGGCCTCAAGCCCTCCGACCGGAAGAAGGTCCACCTCTCCAAGACCGCGGAGGATGCCCGGGCCGCCGGCTCGGTCCGGACGCCGAACCCGGTCCTCCTCGAGATCGACACCCGCGCGGCGAGGGACGCCGGCCTCACGATCCTCCGGGCCGGCAAGACCGTCTACCTGATCGACCGGGTCCCTCCGGAGTGCCTGAAGCGCGCGCCGGAGTCTCCGGCCCCCGACGGGTCCCCCGCCTCCTCCTCCACGCCCCCGCCCTGATCGGCGGGGCCCGGCGACGGCCCGTACGGCTACGGACCGGCGACGGGCACGACGTCGAACGACTGGACGCTCGGCGTGTACTGCGTCTCGATGAAGACGCTCTCCGTGAAGTGGGTGCTCGGCGGGTACGGGTTGAAGAAGACGAAGTAGAAGGTGTCGGTGTAGAGGGCGACGAAGTCGATCCGCCCGTCCCTCTCGGGTGCGAGGTAGCTCTGGTTCCCCGCCGCGATGCCCTCCCGGTAGTGCTGGTACTCGGTCGTGTTGTAGACGACCATCCCAACCGAGAGCCCGAACGGCGAGACGACGGAGAAGTTGCCGAGGATGTAGTCGGCCCCCGTGACCTCCCCGGAGAGGACCGTCACGTTGCCCGCGGGGATGAGGTACGTCCCGCTCTGGGTCAACGGGTCGGCGACGACCGGCGGGCCCTGGAGGACCGGGGTGATCACCGCCCACGCGAGAAGGGCCGCGGCGCCGACCACCAGCGCCAGCCGGAACCCCCCGAGGGCCTTCAGGCGGCGGCGCACCGGAGGCGCCGCCCTCGGGATCTCGCGGGCCCGCACGGGGTTGTCGCTGCCGCAGATCGGGCAGGTCGCCGAGCCCGGCGGCACGGCATCCCCGCAGAAGAGGCACTGCCCCCATGCCCGTGGGTCCGCCGCCGGAGCGCTCACCGCCCGTCCAGCCGGGGGGAGGACTTAGCCGATTTCGTACGAACTCACGGGGCCCGGGCGGGGCGCTTCCCGCCCCCCCCGAGGTGGATGAGGACGTTCTTGACCCGGGTGTAGGCGAGGACCGACTCCCGGCCCTGCTCGGCGCCGAGGCCGCTGTCCTTGATCCCCGCGAAGGGGGTCTGGGGGAAGGTGTTCGGCGACTCGTTGATGCAGACCATGCCGGCCTCGAGCCGCCGGGCGAAGGTGTGGGCGCTGCCGAGGTCCTTGGTCCAGACCGCCGCGAAGAGGCCGTAGCGGGTGTCGTTGGCGAGGCGGATCGCCTCCTCCGGGTCCTCGAAGCCGAAGACGGTCAGCACCGGCCCGAAGATCTCCTCCCGCACCGCCGGGTCGCCCGGCGGGACCCGGTCGAGCACCGTCGGGCGGAGGAAGTGGCCGGTGGCGAGCGCCGGATCCGACGGCGGTCCCCCGCCGGTGACGACCGTCCCGCCCGCGGCGCGGGCCCCCTCGATGAAGCCGACAACCCGCTCGCGCTGCTCCGCCGAGACCATAGGACCCATCTCGCTGGCGTCGGAGAGACCGGGGCCGAGCCGCATCCGCTCGGCGAGCCCGCGGACCCGCTCGAGGAGCGGCGCGCGGACGCTCTCGTGGACGATCGCCCGCGACCCGGCCCAGCACATCTGGCCGGCGTTGCCGAAGATCCCGAAGGCGATCCCGCGGGCCGCCCGGTCGAGGTCGGCGTCCGGCAGCACGACGACCGGGCTCTTCCCGCCGAGCTCGAGGATCTGCGGGACGTGGCGGCGCCCGGCGATCGCCCCCAGGCGCTCGCCGACCTCCGCGCTCCCCGTGAACGAGACCGAGCGGCAGCGGGGGTCCTCGACGAGCGCCTCGCCGACCTCCCGGCCCGGCCCGACGACCACGTTGAGGATCCCCTTCGGCAGGCCGGCCTCGTGGGCAAGGCGGGCGAAGGCGAGGGCGGTCAGGGGCGTCAGGCTGGCCGGCTTGAGCACGACGGCGTTGCCGGCGGCGAGCGCCGGGGCGACGGAGCGGATCGCGAGGAGCAGGGGGTAGTTCCAGGGGGCGATGTGCACCGTCACGCCGAGCGGCTGGCGCAGCGTGTAGTCGAACCGCGGGCCCGGGACGGGGATCGTCGACCCCTCGATCGTCTCCGCGAGGGCGCCCGCGTACTCCAGCGTCCGGACGACATAGCCGATGTCCCCCCGGGCCTCCCGGAGGGTCTTGCCCATGTTCAGGGTCTCGAGGCGGGCGAACGCCTCGTGGGCCGCCTCGAGGCGCTCGGCGAGCCGCCGCAGCGCCTTGGCCCGCTGCGCGCCCTGGTCCTCCTGGGCCCAGGCCGACTCGCGGAACGCCCGGTCGGCGACCTCCATCGCGTAGCGGGCGTCGTCGCGGCCGCCGACCGCGACGCTGGCGATGGGGGCGCCCGTCGCCGGGTCCGTGAGCGTCGCGCGGGCGCCGGAGGCGCTCGGCGTCTCCGCCCCGTCGATGAAGAGCTCGAACCGCGCCGCCTCGGTCTCGGACATCCCCGCGCCGGAGCGGCCGGCGGGCATTATCTTGTCGCCCGCTCGCCCGGAGGGCGCAGCCGGTAGTCCCGCCCCTTCCACCGGACGGTCCCCCCCGCGCCCCCGCGGGCGATCGACCGGGCCAGAAGGACGACATAGAAGCCGACCGCGACCGGGAAGGCGAGCCCGTCGCGGGCCCGGGCGCCGACCGCCCGGGCGAAGGCGGCGTGCTTGCCGAAGAGCGCGATCCAGAGCAGTCCCCCCAGGGCCGCGAGGACCGGTGACCCGAGTGCGACGCCGAGCGGCAGGAGGCCGAGCGGGAGCCAGAACAGGCCGATGAGGCCGACAAGGCGCCCGAGCTGGCGGATCCGCGAGTAGGAGGTCCCGTGGACGGTCTTGAGGATCCCCTCCGCCATCTCGGCCCGGTCGCGGTACATCCGGGTCGACACGAGCTCCGGCGCCCAGGCGACCCGGAGCGTCATGCCAGCGGCGCGGGCCCTCTGCGCCAGCGCGACGTCCTCCACGATCTGCTCCCGGATCGCCTCGTGGCCCCCGATCGCGGCGTACGCCTCCCGCCGGACGAGCAGGAACTGGCCGTTCGCCATCGCCGCCGTCGAATCCGGCCGGTTGACGTCGGGGGCCCTGAGGTGCGTCAGGATGAGCTGGATGTAGAGCGGCAGCACGATCCGCTCCCACGGGCCGACCATCTCGACCCGGGTCGCGAGGCTGGCGAGGTCGGCCCGTTCCCGGACGGCCCAGGCGAGGGCCGTCCGGACCGCCGCCGGATGGAGCCCGACGTCGGCGTCGAGGAAGAGCAGCCAGTCCTCCGTCGCCCCCTGGGCGCCGACATGGAGCGCCCAGCTCTTCCCGACCCAGCCGGGCGGGAGCGGCGGCTCGTCGATCCGCCGGATCCGGGGAGCACGGCGGTCGATCCGCTCCCGGGTCCCGTCGGTCGAGCCGCCGTCCACGGCGACGATCGCGGGGAGGGGGATGTCCTGCGCGAGGAGGGAGTCGAGCGTGCGGTCGATCGCGTCGGCCTCGTTGCGGGCGGCAAGGATCACCCGGACCGACGGGAGTGGGGGGACCCCCGGGGCCGGCGGCGGGTCCGGGTCGAGCCGGGGCATCCGGTAGGCGAACCAGATCGCGACGCCGTGGTAGAGGAGGACGAGGATCGCGGCGACCGCCCCGAGGGCGATCGCGACGGCGGCGAGCATCCCGCGACGCATACCCCCCGTGATAAATCCCTCCCGGGGGTCCGCGGAGCGGAGACCGATGGCCCCGGTCGTGCACCCGCGGATCCGTCCCGGCGCGCTCGAGGACCGCCAGTACCAGGCCGACATCGCCCGGGCGGCGCTCGGCCGGAACACCCTCGCGGTCCTTCCGACCGGCCTCGGCAAGACCGCGATCGCCCTGCGGCTCATGGCCGAGATGCTCGACCGCCACCCCGATCGGGGGGTCCTCTTCCTCGCCCCGACCCGTCCCCTGGTCGTCCAGCACGCCCGGTCCGTCGAGGAGGCGATCGTCGGCCCGGCCCCCCGCGTGCTGACCGGCACGGTCGCCCCCGGCCGCCGGGCCGAGGAGGAGGAGGCGGGGGAGGCCGAGATCGTGGTCGCGACCCCCCAGGTGATCGCGAACGACCTCGCCCGCGGCGCCTTCCGCCTCGATCGGCTGTCGCTGATCGTCGTCGACGAGGCCCACCGCGCGGTCGGCGACTACCCGTACGTCGCGATCGGCCGCGCGAACGCCGTGGGACCCCGCGCCCGGGTCCTCGCGATGACCGCCTCCCCCGGCAGCCAGAAGGCACGGATCGCGGCGGTCTGGTACAACCTCGGCCTCGAGCACTTCGAATACCGGACCGAGCGGTCACCGGACGTGGCGCCGTACCTGCACGGCGTCGGGGTCACGACGGTCGAGGTGCCGTTCCCCGCGGAGATCCAGCACGTGGCGACGCTCCTGCGCACCGTGGTGGCCCGGGCGGTCCAGAGGATCCCCTCCGAGCTCCTCCCGCCGGGGGAGGTCGGCCGGAGGTCCCTCCTCCTCGCCGGGGAGCGGCTCCACGGCGCCCTGGCGGCGTACCGCGCCCGCGGGGAGCCGGTCCCGCCCGGGCTCTGGGCGTCGGTCACCGCCCAGTCGGTGGCGATGAAGGGGCTCCACGCCCTCGAGCTCGCGGAGAGCCAAGGGGTCGATGCCCTGCGGGCGTTCCTCTCCCGGCAGGAGCTCGCCCGCGGGAAGGCGCTCACCCCGGCGCAGCGGGCGTTCCTCGGAGACCCGGACGTCGTCCGGGTGCGGGAGCTCCTCGCCGACGGGAGGCTCTCCGAGCACCCGAAGCTCGCGACCGCGGCCCGGATCGTCCGCGAGGAGCTCACCCAGCGCCCGGCCTCGCGCGTCCTCGTCTTCAGCCAGTACCGCGACACCGTCGACCGGCTGGTCGAGGAGCTGAGGCGGGACGGGGACGGGCGGGTCCGGCCGGCCCGCTTCGTCGGCCAGGCGGCCCATGGGGGGGAGGCCGGGCTCTCCCAGAGGGAGCAGGTCCGCCTCCTCGACGAGTTCCGCCGCGGGGAGGTCAACTGCCTCGTGGCGACCTCGGTCGCCGAGGAGGGGCTCGACATCCCGTCGACCGACCTGGTCGTCCTCTACGAGCCGATCCCGGACGTCGTCCGGACGATCCAGCGACGGGGCCGCACCGGCCGGGCGCGCACGGGCCGCGCGGTCGTCCTGGTCGCCCGGGGGACCCGGGACGAGGCGATGCTGCGGGCCTCCTCCGCGCGCGAGCGGCGGATGCACGCGATGCTCGAGGAGGTCGAGGAGGAGGCCCGCGCGGGCCGTCTCCGGCCCCCATCCCCCACCACCGCGCAGCGGCTCCTCGAGGAGTTCGAGGACGCCTAGCGGCCCGTACTGCCGAAGCCGCCGCGGCGCGAGGCGACCGGGGGGACCCGGCCGGCGCGGAACCGCGTCGGGAGCTCCTCGACGACCCGCACCTGGGCGATCCGGTCCCCCCGCTCGATCCGGTACCGACCGGGGCCCAGGAAGACCATCGGCACGAAGACCTCCCCCGCATAGTCCCGGTCGATCGTCCCGGGGGCGTTGGCCATCATCACGCCCCGGCAGGAGAGCCCGCTGCGGGGCCGGACCTCGAGGAACGTCCCCGGCGGGGCGCGCATCTTGAGGCCGGTCGGGACCCGGACGACCCGTCCGGCCGGGAGGACGATGCGGGCGGAGCTCGCGAGGTCGAACGCCGCCGACCCCCGCGTCGCCCGTCGGGGCATCGGCGCCGCCGGATCGATCCGCTCGACGATGACCACCCGGGGTGGAGCGCGGCGGGAGCGGGAGGAGGTGCCTAAGACCCTCCGCATCCGTCCTCCCCGGGTCCTCCCCCGATCCCGTCCCGCCGCGCCGACAGGGCCCGGCTGAGGTACCGCGCGACGAGCCGTCCCTCCGCCCGTCGGAGGATCTTCCCCGCCGCCGCGGCGCTGCGGGAGGTCAGGGCCGCGAGGCGCGTCAGCGTGATGCGGCGGGGGACCGCGTAGTAGCCGAGGACCCAGGCCCGCACGAGCAGCTCGGTCTGCGCCGGCGTCGGCGCCTCGGCTCCTTCCTCCTCCCCGAACGGCCGCCGGCTCGACCGGACGACCCGGACCGGCACCCCCTCCCGCCCGAGTGCCGCCAGGACCCGGCGGAGCGCCGCCTCCTCCCCGTGGAACGTCGCGGTCGTCGTCTCCGGCGTGAGGCGGAACGGCGCCGTCGGGGCGATCTGGCCCCCGGCGAGGCGGAGCCAGGCCCTCAGGCGGGGCGGGTTGCGCTGGCGGACCAGGAGGATGTAGTCCCGGCTCCTCGGCCGGCGCTCGAGGAGCTCGAACCGGGAGAGCCCGTAGGTGGCACGGATCCGGCGGGACTCCCGCGCGAGCTCCGCGGCGGACCGGAGCGGCCCGCGCCGGCGCACGCGCACGAGCTCCAGGCGCCAGCCGCGCTCGAGGCGGAGGGTCTCGATGAGCTCGACCTCCTCGTAGCGGTCGAAGAACCCGTGGGGGACGAGGCCGAGCCCGGTGAGGAGGGCCGTCGGGACCTCCAGCGTGACGGTGCGCATCCCCCTCCGGGGAGCCGGGTTTCGATATGAACCTAGGGACCCCCCCGGCCGGAGTAATGAGGGGAGGGCGGCTCCCGTCCCCGATGGCGTTCCGCTCCCTCGGCGACTTCCTCGCGGCGCTCGAGTCGCGGGGGGATCTCCTGCGGGTCCGGGCCCCGGTCGGCCGGGATCTCGAGATCGCCGAGCTCACCCAGCGCGTCGTCCGCCGCGACGGGCCGGCGCTCCTCTTCGAGAACGTCCCGGGGGCGACGATGCCGGTCGTCACGAACCTCCTCGGCGCCCCACGGCGGATCGCCCTCGCCTTCGGGGACCCCGACCTCGCGGCGACCGCGGCGCGGGTCGGGGCGCTTGCCCGGCTGAGGCCTCCCGCGGGGATCCTGGGGGCGATCAAGGACCTCTCGGGGACGATGGAGGCGCTCGGGACCCTCCGCTCCCTCGCGCCGAAGCGGGTCCGCTCG
>JAVYSA010000007.1:0-51812 GCA_038729445.1 Thermoplasmata archaeon | reverse complement strand
GTTCCTCGGCGAGTACGTCCGCCGCAAGACCGGCCGCCGCATGCACCTGTGGCCGGCCGACTGCCACGTCCACGGCCGGCTGCGGCCGGAGGATCTCGACCGGGCGCGGGCCGCGCACCCGGGCGCACCGGTGGTCGCGCATCCGGAGTGCGGCTGCCTGAGCGAGGCCCTCCCCGCGGTCGACCAGGTCCTCTCCACCGACGGGATGATCCGCTACGCGGAGACGACCCGGGCCCCCGAGGTGCTCGTCGCCACCGAGGTCGGCATCCTCCACCGGATGCGCGCGATCAACCCGGGGACGGTCTTCACCCCGCTCGACGCCGGGGCGATCTGCCCGTACATGAAGGCGACCGACCTCGTCGACATCCGCGATGCGCTGGCCCAGATGCGCTACCGCATCGACGTCGACCCGTCGGTCGCCGCCCGGGCCCGCCGGGCGCTCGACCGCATGGTCGCCGCCTGACCGGCGGGCAGGTCCCGGCCCCGCAGGACGGCAAGCCGGCCGCCCGGCGCCGCGTTGACGACCCGCTCCGCCGTCGCCCCCGCCCGTCGGGCGAAGCCCAAGGAGACCGCCGCGAGCGGGTCGTCCGGGGGACGGTCGATCGCGGTGGCGACGACAAGGCGGAGCCCGGGGATCCCGCGCGCCGCCTCCGGGCCGATCCGGTCCTCCCCCGGGCCGATCTCCGCGCCGATCCCCCGCCGCTCCGCCCAGCCGAGCCAGCGTCGGGGCGCCGGGGCGTCTCCGGCCCCGAGCGCGGAGGCCCCGGTCCCGTGGACGAGCGCCCAGACCGCGGCGGGAGATCGCCCCGCGCCCTCGCCCTCCGGAGGGTCGCCGGCCGGGCGGAGCAGCCGGTAGTCGATCCCCTCCGGCAGCGGCGCGCCGAGCCCGTCCGGGCCGACCTCCTCCGCGAACCAGACCGCCGCCTCGCCCGGCCGACGGCGCCGGCCCCGCTCGGCGAGGCGCTCCCGCGCCCCGGGCGCCAGCCGGACGGGCCGCCCATCGGCGTCGGCCCCGCGGACGACGACGCCGACGTAGTCGAGGCGGCGGCGGCGCGCCTCGGCGAGGACCCGGTCCACCTCGTCCGGACCGGCCGCCTCGCCCGGATGCCAGTGGAGCTCGCCCCGCAGCTCCCGCGCCTCGACCAAGGGAGGGAGGGAATCGGTCGCCGCGAGGTCGATCTCCCCCCGGTCCTCCCGCAGCTCGGGCGGGATCCACGACAGCCCGAGGGCCCCGTAGACGTCGGCCTCGGCCCGGCCGGCGACCGGTCGGTCGTCCCGGTAGACGCCGTACTCGTTGAGCTTGAGGCCGAGCGCGCGCGCGGCGGAGCGGAGCCGGACGTTGTGGTCCTTCGACCCGGTGAAGTACTGCAGCGCCGCGCCGAACGACTCGGGCGGGACGACCCTCAGGTCGACCTGGAGGCCCCCCCGGAGGATCACGGTCATCTTCGTCTCGCCCCGCAGCAGGACCTGCGCGACCATCGGATCGGCGGCGGCCCGGTCGAAGATCGCCCCGGCCCGGGGGCTCCCGACGACCAAGTCGACGTCGCCGACGCTCTCCCGGAACCGGCGGAGGCTTCCGGCGAGCTCCGCCCTCTCCTCCGGCGCCAGGCCCGCGCGCACCGCGGCAAGGAGGCGCTGGGCGACGGGGAGGACCTCCTCGATCGGGCGGCGCCCGACCGGCCCGGCCCCGCCGGCGGCCTCGCGCAGCCGGGCGATCGCCCGCTCCCCCCAGCCCCGCGCCCCCGCGAGGCGGCCCCGGTCGATCGCCTCCCGGAGTGACGCGGGGCTGTCGATCCCGAACTCGACCCAGAGCCTCCGGGCGGTCTTCGGGCCGACGCCGGGACGGCGCAGGAGCTCGA
Organism: Thermoplasmata archaeon; assembly: GCA_038729445.1. Lineage (GTDB taxonomy): Archaea > Thermoplasmatota > Thermoplasmata > Lutacidiplasmatales > UBA184 > Lutacidiplasma. The sequence continues at coordinate 49,953 of JAVYSA010000007.1, read as the reverse complement.
TCACCCCCGGCGGGATCTCGGCGAGGAGGCGCTCCTGGTAGGCGAGGCGGCCGTCCCGGAGGATCTCCGTCACCTTCTCGGCGATCGCCTCGCCGACCCCCGGGACCTGCCGGAGCCCGCCCCGGCGCACGACCGCCGCGAGGGGCTCGGGCAGGGTCTCGATCGACCGGGCGGCCCGCCGGTACGCCTCCGGCTTGTACGCCTCCCCCCGGAGGTCGAGGAGGTCGGCGACCGATCGGAGGATCTCGGCGACCTCGGCGTTCGAGGGCCCCGTCCCCTCGCCCATCGGCCGTGCATGGGGCCGCGGGGGCTTACGCGTTGTGCCCGGTCCCCCCGCCGACGGTCCGGACGAGCACCTGCCGGTCGTGCCGGCGGAAGCCCAGGGAGTCGTAGAGCCGCCGGGCGACCGCGTTGTCGGAGCGGACGTTGAGGTGCGCGAGGGCGCCGGCCCGCCGGGCCGCCGCGGCGGGGGCGGCGGTCAGGGCCCGGCCGAGCCCCGTTCCCCGGTGCTCGGGGGCGACCCAGATCGCCGTCAGGGTCCAGATCGGGGGGAGCCGGACCGCCGCGAACGACGCCCCGACGACCTCCCCCCGGCCGTCGTCGGCGATCCAGACGGCGTGGCGCGCCGGGTCGAAGAAGGCGTAGCCCCGGACCATCGGATCGTCCCCGTGCCGCCGGGCCCAGGACCGAAGGCGCTCCCCGTCCGCGGCGCCGGCGGGGCGCACGCGGGGGTCGTCGGCGCCGCGCACCGTAGACGGCCCCGCGTAGACCATCCGCTCGATCCCCTCGACTTCCACCGGACCCCGGCGGGCGCGCAGCGGCCCGGCGAGCGCCGGGGGCCCGAGGAGGTCCAGCGGGCGCAGCGGGAGGTGGGGGAGGAGCGGGGCCGCCCGCGGCAGGTCGCCGAACCAGTGGACGACCGGCCGGATCGGATCCCCGCGCCAGACCGCGAAGTAGGCGAGCGTCCGTGTCGGGTCCTCGGAGGAGACCAACGAGACGAAGCGGGTCCGGTCGGGCTCGTTCGCGAGGTCCCACGCGGGGAAGGCGTGGTCCACCGGATCCCGGGCGAGGGCCGAGACGAGCCACGCCGCGTCGATTCCGGCCCGCACCTCCGCCCGTGCCCCCGCCATCGCCCGGCCTTCCCGATCCCGTGCCCCGTCATGGGCCTGTCGAGCGGGAGCCGGCGCCGGCCCGGTAAGCGTATGGCGCCTCCCCTCCTCCCCCCGCTGGCCCATGGCGTCTTCCCCGAGCGCGGACGGCCTCGCGGCGCACCTCCTCGCGCTGCACGACCGATTCCGCTTCGAGCGGTCGCTCGCACAGGACCCGCTCGGCGAGGTCCGCCGCCTCGCGCGGACCCCCGCCGACCGCGAGCTTATCGGCCTCTTCGCCTCCCTGGTGGCGGTCGGCCAGACCGCGGCGATCCGCCGGACCGTCCGCCGGCTCGTCGACGGGGCCTCGGGGGACGTCGCGGGGTTCGTCCGTGACGGCGGCCGGTCCGCCCACCGGGCGGCGTGGGGCGGGATCCATCACCGGTGGATCCGCGGCGACCAGCTCGTCCACCTCGCCGACCGCCTCGCCGAGATCCTCCCCTCGTTCGGGAGCCTGGAGCCGATCGTCGCGGAGGGCCTCGCGGACGGGGGATTCGCCCACGGGATCGACGCCCTCGCGCGGGCGCTGCGGGGGGACGGCGGCGGGGGCGGGGCCCCCCGGGGATACGCCCTGCTCTTCCCGAGCCCGCTCGACCCGACCCACAGCCCCGCGAAGCGCCTGACCCTGTTCCTCCGCTGGATGGTCCGCACCGGGTTCCCCGACCTCGGCCTGTGGCGCTCGATCCCGGCCCGCGAGCTCCGGATCCCCCTCGACCAGCACGTCCACTGGATCGCCTACCACACGGGGCTCACGCGGCGGCGGTCCCGGACCTGGGCGACCGTGGAGGAGATCACCGCCTCCCTCCGCCGGATCGATCCGGACGACCCGGTCCGCTTCGACTTCGTCCTCTGCCACACCGGCATCTCGGGGGACTGCCCGAAGGAGCGGCGGGCCGAGGCCTGCGCGCCCTGCGCGCTGCGGCCGGACTGCCTCCTGTGGCGCCCGCGCCGGAGGGCCGGATGACGGGACCCGCCGGCCCCCCGATCGACGAGGGCCTGCGCCGCCGCTTCGCCGAGGCCGGCCGCCGGATCTCCTGGCGGCCCGGCGACGGCCCGGGCGGGAGCGGGGCGGAGCGCATCGCCCACCTGCACGACGAGGAGGCCCGCGTCGTGGTCGATCCGTCCGGCGGGGCCGCGGAGATCGTGGTCGACCCGGGGCCGGTCGGCGCCCTGGTCCTCCTCCTCGAGATCGAGCGCCGGGGCGCGGCCCCGCAGCTCGAGTCGGTCCCGGCCCGCCGCCTCCCCCGCTTCCCGGACGGGGCGATCCGGGCGCGCTGGGGGCCGCCCGGTCCTCCGTCCCCCGCCGCGCCCACGGTCGAGGACCTGGTCGCGCTGGCCCGCTTCGCGCTGCGCTAGGGCCGCCGTCGCGTCCGACGGCGCCGGAGGGGAGGAGCGCGGCGCCGGGGGGGTCCGCCGCCGGCAGGCGATAGGATTATCCTTCCACGGGGAACCCCGGCGGCCGATCCGGGCGGGGCCCGGGGAAGATCCGATGGGCGGCGCGGGAACGGTCCGGACGGCGGCCGGCGGGCAGGTCTACGATCCCCGGAGCGCGCGGAACATGCTCGTCATCCTGGCGGGGATGGCGCTGATGGTCACCTACGTCGAGACGATGGTCCTCCCGTCGTTCGAGAACTTCACCGTCTTCTTCGACTATCCCCCCGCCTCGACGGTCGTCTGGATCCTCTCGGCGTACCTCCTGGTCGGGGTGGTCGCCACCCCGGTCTTCGGCAAGCTCGGGGACATCTACGGCAAGAAGCGGATGCTCCTCGTCGCGATGGGGATCTACGCCGTGGCGGTCTCGATCGCCGGGTTCACCCCGTCGATCGGCACGGCCCTCGGCGTGAGCGTGCCGGACCAGATTTACCTCCTGATCGGCGCGCGGGCGTTCCAGGGGATCGGGATGGGCATGTTCCCCCTCGCCTTCGCGATGATTCCGGAGTTCTACCCCGCGCGGGACGTCGGGCGGGCGCAGGGGATCATCAGCGCGATGTTCGCCGGCGGGGCGGTCGTCGGCCTGGTCGGCGGCGGGTGGCTCGCGCAGGACTACGGCTGGGAGTTCACCTACCACACCGTCATCCCGTTCGCCGTCGTATTGCCGTCGCTCGCCTACGGGATCCTTCGCGAGTCGCCGACCCGGACCGGCGAGGGGATGGACATCCCGGGGATCTCCTCGCTGGGCCTCGGCCTCGCCTTCCTGATGCTCGCGATCACCGAATCGTCGTACTGGGGCTGGACCCGCTTCACCGGCGGCTCGGTCGGGGGCGTCCCGTTCGGGGTCCCCGAGTTCCTCCTGCTGGCCCTCGCCTGCTTCGGCTTCTTCGGCGCATGGGAGGGACGGGCCCGCTCCCCGGTGATCCGCCTGCGATCGCTCAAGGAGCGGAACATCCTGGTGAGCAACGTCAACGGGGTCATCGCGGGCCTCGTGATGTTCCTGACGTTCACGACCCTGACGATCGTCCTCGAGCTCTACTACACGCCGGGGATCAGCCTCACCGGCTTCGGCCAGAGCGAGTTCTGGATGGGGATCGTCGCCGTGCCGGCGGCCCTGTCGATGCTCCTCCTCGGCATGCCGATCGGCCGGCTCACCTCCCGCCTCGGCCCGAAGCCGGTGATGCTCGTCGGCTTCGGCCTCACCGCCGCCGGCGGGATCCTGCTCTCGCAGTACGGGAATCCGGCCTGGCACCTCGGGCTGTGGACGACCGGCTCGCCCGCGGTGTACCTCGGCGGCATCCTGGTCAACCAGCCGCAGCCCGTGCCGCTCATCCTGGTCCTCGGGTCGATCCTCGTCCTCGTCGGCAACGTCGGCGTGCTCATCGCGATGTCGAACATCATCGTCCTGACCGTCCCGCCGGGCGAGCTCGGCGTCCAGACCGGCATGAACCAGACGTTCCGCAACCTGGGCAGCGCCGTCGGCCCGGTGATGGTGAGCTCGATCATCGCGGGCTTCATCGCCCGCTACACGCCGGACATTCCGGGGATCGGCCGCCAGCCGATCTACGAGGTCGCCGCCTTCTCCTGGTGCTTCGCGGCCCTCGCGGCGATCGGGCTGCTCGGGCTCGGCCTGAGCGCCTTCCTGCGGAACTACCGGTTCACCGCCGACGGGGTGCGGACCGGGGCCCCCGCGGGGTCGGCCGGTGCCCCGGCGGAGGGCCCATACCCCCGGGCGATCTTCCCCGAGGAGACCACCGCGACCGGTCGGGCGCGCCCGTAGGGCGTCGGGGCCCCTCTATCTACGAGCAGCCGCTGGTCGCCCCGCAGACCGTGCAGGCGTAGCAGGTCCCGGAGCGGACCATGATCCCGCCGCAGACGTGGCAGCTCGGGGCGTCGTCGCTCGCGCCGGAGGATCCCGGCGCGGCCTCCCGCGCGAAGGCGTCGAGCGGCTTGACCTCGAACTTGGTGGTCGTGGGGGGTGCCGCCGGGCCCGCCACGGGCGCCGGTCCGCCGCCGTTCGTCTCGCTCCCGTGCCCCTCGAGCCCGATCGACCGGCGCTCCTCCTCGGTGAGGAACTCGAGGGAGAGCCACCGCGCGACGTAGTCGGGGATCGACTTCGCGAAGCGGATCTTCGGGTTGTTCGTGGCGCCCGCCGGTTCGAACCGCATGTGCGCCAGCTTGCGGACAAGGTCCTTGAGCGGCACGCCGTGCTGCAGGGCCATCGACATCGAGATCCCGAGCGAGTCCATCAGACCGTTGACCGTCGAGCCCTCCTTCGTGACGCGGAAGAAGACCTCGCCGGGACGGCCGTCCGGATAGAGCCCGACGGTCACGTAGCCGTCGTGGCCCCCGACCGAGAAGTGGTGGGTGATCGCCTTGCGCTCGTCGGGGAGGCGCTCGCGCGACGGGGCCCGGACGCCCGGGCCGGCGGGGGCCGACGCCGCGCGCCCCTTGCCCGTCTCGTACGGCTGGGAGGCCTTGCAGCCGTCCCGGTACAGTGCGACCGACTTGATGCCGAGGCGCCAGGCCTCGAGGTAGATCTTCTCGATGTCGTCGACCGTCGCCTCGTTCGGCAGGTTGATCGTCTTGGAGGCCCCCCCGGAGAGGAACGGCTGGACCGCCCCGAGCATCTTGAGGTGCCCCATCGGGGAGATCGTGCGGGTCCCTCCGGCCGGGGCGAGGGCGCAGTCGAAGACCGGGAGATCCTCCGGATCGAGCCCGGGAGCCCCCTCGATCGTCCCGTTCTGCTCGACGTGGCGGACGATCGCGCGGATCTCGTCCGGCGTGTAGCCGAGGCTCGCCAGCGCGTCGGGGACGGTCCCGTTGACCATCCGCATCGTCCCGCCGCCGACCAGGTTCTTCACCTTGACGAGCGAGAGCTCCGGCTCGAGGCCGAGCGTGTCGCATCCCATCAGGAGGCCGATCGTCCCCGTCGGCGCAATCACCGAGATCTGGGCGTTGCGGTACCCCCAGAGCTCGCCGGCCTTGCGCGTCTCGTGCCAGCGATCGACCGCGGCGTTGACGAGGGGGGTCAGTCGCTCGTCGTTCCGCGGGATCCGCTCCGCCGCCTCGGTGTGCTTGCCCATCACGCGGAGCATCGGCGCGCGGTTCTTGTCGAACGCCGAGAACGGGCCCATCCGCTTCGCGATCTCGGCGCTCGTGTGGTACCCCTCGGCGGAGAGGAGCGCCGTGAGGGCGGCGGCGAGGGTCCGGCCGGGGTCGGAGTCGTAGGCGAGGCCGTAGTGCATCAGGAGCGCGCCCAGGTTCGCGTAGCCGAGCCCGAGCGGACGGAAGTCGTGGGAGTTCCTCGCGATCGCCGGCGTCGGGTAGCTCGACGCGTCGACGAGGATCTCCATGGCGAGGATCATCGTCCGGACCGCCCGGCGGAACAGGTCGGCGTCGAACCGGCCGTCGGCGTCGAGGAACTTCATCAGGTTGATCGACGCGAGGTTGCACGCCGTGTCGTCGAGGAAGAGGTACTCGCTGCAGGGGTTCGACGCGTTGATCCTCCCGCTCGACGGGCAGGTGTGCCAGTCATTGGTGATGTCGTCGAACTGGACCCCGGGGTCGCCGCACCGCCACGCCGCCTGGGCGAGCTTGCGCCAGAGGTCGCGGGCCCGCAGGGTCTCTGCCACCGAGTGGTCCGTCCGGTTGATCGTCTTCCACTCCTTGTCCTGGAGGACCGCCTCCATGAACGCGTCGGGGATCCGGACGGAGTGGTTGGCGTTCTGGTAGGCGATCGAGGCGTAGGCGCTGTTCGGGTCGGTGCCGTCGAAGTTCGCGCTGTAGCCCTCGCGGATGAGGGCGAGGGCCTTGTCCTCCTCCTTGACCTTGCAGTCGATGAACTCGGCGATGTCGGGGTGGTCCATGTTGAGGATCACCATCTTCGCCGCGCGCCGCGTCGTCCCGCCGGACTTGATGACCCCGGCGAGGGCGTCGAACGCCCGCATGAAGGAGACCGGCCCGCTCGCGATCCCCCCGCCGCTCAGCCGCTCGTGGCTCCCCCGCAGCGCCGAGAGGTTCGATCCGGTCCCGCTGCCGCCCTTGAAGAGGCGGCCCTCGCTCGTCGCGAGGGCCAGGATCGAGTCCATGTCGTCGGCGACGGACTGGATGAAGCACGCCGAGCACTGGGGGGGCTCTCGGACCCCGACGTTGAACCAGACGGGGCTGTTGAAGGCGGCCATCTGGTGGACCATCAGGTAGGAGAGGCTCTCCTCGAGGATGGCCGCCTCCTCCGGGAGGTCGAAGTAGCCGAGCGCCAGCCCCTGGTGGGCGATCCAGTGGCAGACCCGGCGGATCATGCCGTCGACGGAGCTCTCGCGGCGTCCGCCGATGATGCGGAAGTACTTCGACGCCGCGATGTTGACCGAGGTGTCCGACCACTCGGCCGGGGCGCGGATCCCCTTCTGCTCGAAGACGACCTTCCCGTCGGCGCCCCGGATCAGGGCGTCGTGGGACCGCCACGTCACCGTGTCGAAGGCGGTCTTGCCCCTCGGCACGAGCCGGGGGACGGGGATCGGTTCCTCCCCGTAGGAGCGAGCCGGAGGGCTCGCCGCTTCGGCGGATGCGGGCGGCACACGCTTCTTGGATGCAGCCATGGGGCCTCGTGGGGTCTCGTGCGGGACCGCTCACGCGGTCGACCGGGGCCGCGGAGAAGCGGGGCCGTCCCTAACCAATCGCGCCAACCCCGCGGAACGCCCCCGAGGGTGGGGTGTTCCCGCCGAGGCGGGGGAACGGTCGGACGACAGCGCCGTGCCTCCGGACACCCGTCGTGAAACCTCCACGGCGTGGAGACGCATCCTCCTATTTGGGATGGTTGTTCGCGCAGAGAGACGGGCGGCGGCCGATCCGGACGGAGGCACGCCCGTTCCGTGCGGCACGCTACCGCCGTTCCCCGGTCGGGGACGGCGGAGGGAGCACGCGCATCGTGCACGGCATCGCCACGCCGCACTCCCCGCAGAAGAGCCCCTCCTCGGCGACCCAGAGCCAGGCGCCGCAGCGGTCGCACTTGCGCGGATCGTCGGTCTCGTTGCGGCAGACCATGGCGGACGGACCGAAGCACCGCCGGGGGATAGTCCTTCGGCCGGATCGGTCACGGGCTCCACGACCATGCCTCGAGCGTCGTGAGCGCCTCGAACCCGAGCCGCGAGAGGATCGGCTCGCTAGAGGGGCGCGCATCGACGGTGAGGTAGCGGTACCCCCGTCCCCTCGCGAGGCCGGCCCGGGCCCCGACCAGGACGCGGTAGAGCCCGCGGCCCCGATGGGCCGGCACCGTCGCCCCGCCCCAGAGACCGGCGAAGGCCCGCGCGGGAGGCAGATCGAGCCGGCCGACGGCCGCGGTCTCTCCGCTCGGCGAGAGGATGCGCAGGAGGACGAGGGTCGCGCCGCCCAGACGACCCCTCAGCGGGCCGAGGGTCCAGCCGCTCCCCCGGCCGAACGCCTCCTCGCTCGCGCGGGCCGCCTCCGCGAGCTCCGCCTCGGTCGTCACGGGGACGATCTCCCATCCCGGCGGAAGGGACGGGATCGGCAGGGGCCCCGCCCCGTCCCGGACCATGAGCGTCTCGACCGGTTCCGCGGAGAGACCGGCCGCCGCGAGGAGAGGGCGGGGATCCGGCGCGGGGTCGTGCCCGCACCGCTTCCATTCGAACCGCGTGCGCCCGCGTCGGGCCCGGGCGAGCTCGCGCGCGATCGCATGCGCCGCGGCCCGCTCGGTGCGTGGCGGAGCGAGGACGCAGGTCCCTCCGGCGTCCCGCACGAGGACCGTCCCCTGCCCGTCCCGCTCGACGGTCTCCCCCGGTAGGGCGGGAGGGTCACGCCGCATCTCGGCGTCCCATCGGGCGAGGACGGCCGCCCGGTTCACGGAGGTTCCGCCTCCCCCGGGGGAGGAGGACGAAAACAGGGAGGAACCTTCCCCGGAGGGAAGGTTCCCGGGTCGGACGAACGAGGGTTCAAGCGTTCTTCATCTTGGCGCGGGCCACGTACCCCTTCTTGTCGAGGAAGTACATGTAGCCCGCCTGGCGCGTGATCTTCTCCGTGCCGATCCGGGCCTTCTTCCCGCTCTTGTTCAGCTTGGTCGGGGTCTTCCACATGTAGCCATCCTTGCCGAGATAGTACAGGTACCCGTTCTCTCGCTCGATCTTCTCCTTGCCGATTCGCTCCGCCATATCGGGGAACCTCACCGGCGGGAGATTCGGGGGGGTATTTAGTTATGAGGTTCTACTCTCGAGGGAGAGCGGGGGATTCCCTGACGGAGGACTTGGGCGGGTCGCGCGCCGATCCGGTACGGGATCTCCTCGACCGACGCGAGGTCGAAGAGCACGAGGTCGGCAGGCCGGCCGACGGCGACCATGCCGGCTCGGTCCGCGGCATCGACCGCCCAGGCGGCGTTGACCGTCGCCGCCGTGAGCGCCTCCCGCGGCTCGAGGCCGGCGCCGTAGACGGCGTGGCTGAGCACGAGCCCCATCGACGTGACGTACGAGTTCGGCGAACAGTCGCTCCCGAGGGCGACCGGGACCCCTCGGTCGACAAGCATCCGGCCGGGCGGACGGGCCGCCCCGGGCGTGGTGAACGGCGTCGTCGGGAGCAGGACGGCCGTCACGCCTGCCCGGGCGAGGCGGCGGGCGTCGTCCGGGGTCGCGCGGAGCAGGTGCTCCGCCGAGCGGGCGCCGAGCCGGGCCGCGAGGCGGGCCCCTCCCGACCAGACGAACTCCTCGGCATGGACCTTGAGGCCGAGCCCCGCGGCGAGGGCCGCGCGCAGGATCCGCTCGGCGTCGGCGACGGAGAAGTAGCCCGGCTCGCAGAAGACGTCGCAGAACCGGGCGAGGCGCCCCCGCCCCACCGCCGGCAGGGTCCGGGTGACGATCTCCTGCACGTAGCGCCGGGCCGCCGCCGGGCCCCGGCCCGGCACGGCGTGGGCCCCCAGGTACGTCGGCACGAGGTCGAAGCCGCCGCGGAGGCCGATCGCGCGGAGGAGCCGGAGCAGTCGGAGCTCCTCCCGGTGCGCGAGGCCGTAGCCGGTCTTCACCTCGATCGTCGTCGCACCGCCCTCCTCGAGGGCGCGCAGCCGGGCGGCGGTCTCGGCGGCGAGCGTCCGGTCGCTCGCCCGGCGCGTCGCGGCGACCGTCGCGCGGATCCCGCCGCCGCGGCGGGCGATCTCGGCGTAGGGGACTCCGGCGACCTTCCACGGGAGCTCGAAGGCCCGGTCCCCGGCGAAGAGGGCGTGGCTGTGGGCGTCGACGAACCCGGGGACGACGAGGCCGTTCTCGGCATCGATCCGCTCGCCCCCCCGCCGCAGGCGCACCGCCCGCCCGAGCCGGCCCATCGGCCCGACCCAGGCGATCCGGCCGCCCCGGATCGCGACGGCGGCGTCGGCGCGCTCGCCGACCTCCCGCATCGCCGCCCCCGTCCGGGGGACCGGCCCGCCGTCGAGGGTCGCGAGGGTGCCGATGCGGGCCACGATCCGGTCCGCGTCGATCATGGCTGGCGCACGAGGTGGACCGAGAGCTCGCGCGCGGCGATCGACGCCGGAAAGACCGCGCGCGCCTCCTCCTCGAGGGGCCCGACCTCCTGGTAGCGGGAGGAGAAATGGGTGAGGAACAGCTGGCCGACCCCCGCGTCCCGGGCGACCGTCGCGGCCTGGCGGGCCGAGCTGTGGCCCCATTCGTTCGCGTCGCGCTCGAGGTCGCTCAGGGTCGTCGCCTCGTGGATGAGGACCAGCGCCCCCTCGGCGAGCCGGCGGACCTCCTCGGTCGGGGCCGTGTCGCCCGTGTAGACAACCGACCGTCCCGGGCGCGGCGGGCCCTGAACCTCCTCGGGTCGGATCGTCCGGCCCCCCGCGACCACCGGCTCGCCCCGCTCCAGCCGGGCGAAGTCGGCGCCACGGATCCCGAGCGAGCGGGCGCGGGCGGCATCGAACCGGCCCCGCTTCTCCGCCTCGTCGAGGCGGTAGGCGATCGACGGCACGGGATGCCGCGTCCGGGCCGTCCGGACGGTGTAGCCAGGGCCCTCGACCCGGGCCCCGGGGGCGAGGGCGTGGATCGTCACGGGGAAGCGGCGGGCGTAGTAGCCCATCTCGAGGGCTCGGCCGACCATCGTCTCCGCGTCCTCGGGGCCGTAGATGTCGAGCGGCTCGCGCCGCAGGTTGAGGTTCATGCTCTGGACGAGGCCGGGAAGCCCCAGGAAGTGGTCGCCGTGGAAGTGCGTGATGAAGATCCGGCGCACGCGCATGAACGAGAGGGGAGAGAGGAAGAACTGCCGCTGGGTCCCCTCGCCGCAGTCGAACAGGACGGTCTCCGTCTCGGCGTCGAGCGCGACCGCGCTGGGCGAGCGCTCCCGCGTCGGCCAGGAGCCGGCGGTCCCGAGGAAGACGATCTGCATCGGCGGGGGGACCCTCCCCGCCTACAAGGAGCTTCGCGGGCCCGGCGGCGTGACGGAGGCTCCGGAAAAGGGGATGTAGGACCGCCGGTCTCGCGGGCCCCGTGGTCGATTGGGACCGCGTCGAGGAGCTCAAGGCGAAGGGCAAGAGCTGGGAGGAGATCGCCGCCGATCCCAAGGTCGGCTTCCGGCCCGACGTCTCGGTCTCCCAGGCGGGCCCGGCGCTGCGCCGGCTCTACTACCGCCGCAAGTCCCGCGAGGACCGCGTCCCGGCGCCGGCGAGCACCCCCCGGCGGGCCGATCCGGAGGGGGATCGGCGCTGGGGCCTCGCCCGGATCGGGTACCTCCTCGTCCCCCTGGTCGGCATCTGGTTCGCGATCGCCTACGTCGCGCCGTCGCCGGTCGGCCTCATCCTTCCGGCGATCCCGTACATCGCGCTCATCCTGGCGGTCGTCGCGTTCCTGCTCGCCTTCGGCCTCCTTCGGACCGACCGGCGATGGACGAAGGTCTTCCGCTCGACGCTGATCGTCGGGATCATCCTCGGGCTCGTCTTCACCGGCCTGGTCGCGCTGACCGCGACGCTCTCGGGCTGCCCGTTCCTGCCGAGCGCCTCCTCCCTCGCGGCCCAGCCGGGGCCGGGGTGGGCCGCCACCCCCTCGTTCGTCTCCCCGTGGCACCAGGACGGCAAGCCGGTCCTCTACTTCTACGGGGCCACCTGGTGCCCGTACTGCTCGGCGAGCAGCTGGGCCCTCTACAAGGCCCTCACCGAGTTCCAGCCGAACTTCAATCCGAACGACGGCAGCTACGGGATCCCCGGTCTCGCCGCCGGCTTCTCCTCGGCGAGCGACGTCTATCCCCAGACTCCCGAGATGATCCTCGCGAACGCCGCGGTGACCTCGCCGACGATCAGCTTCCTCGTCTCGGAGGACACCTCGGGGATCGAGGGGAACTTCCCCGGGACGGCGAACTGCGTGCAGCAGGCCTACGTGAGCGCCTACAGCGGTTCGGCGATCCCGTTCGTGGTGGTCAATGGCCAGTACGTCCACGGGGGCTCGTCGCTCATCGATCCGGGGCTGCTCTCCAGCTACGCGGGCAGCACCACCGGCTGGAGCCAGGTCCAGCAGGGGGTGCTGACCGAGAGCGGGACCCCGTGGAGCGTCGTCGGGCCCCAGGCGGCGTGGGTGACCGCCTACCTTGTCAAGGCGAGCGGCGAGTCGGTCGCCCAGCTCGCCCAGACCTACCACGGGCCGGACCAGTGGACCTCCGGCATGCAGTCGATGGTCAACGCCGACCTCAGCCAGCTCGGGTGAGGGGGACCGTCGGATGCGGACGAGCTCCCTCCGGAACCTCCTCTACCTGGCCGCGGGCATCGGCCTCATCCTCTCGGTCTTCGCCGCGCTCGAGGTCGTCGACGCCTCGCTGAGCAACCTGTGCACGTTCAACGGGTTCTTCTCCTGCCAGGCGGTCCTGCGCAGCGGCAAGACGGTGACCCTCGGGATCGAGGACTGGACGTGGGGGGTCGCCGGCTTCCTGGCGATCCTCGTGCTGGCCGCCATCGCCGAGCGGCGACCGGACGACCGGCGGCCGCCCCTCGGCCTGGTCGCGCTGACCGCCGCCGGGACGGCGCTGTCGCTCTACTTCGCCTACGTGGAGCTCGCCCTGATCGGGGCGCTGTGCATCGTCTGCGTCTCCTCCTACGTGATGGGCTGGACCTGCCTCGGCGCGTCGGTCGCCCTCGCGCGGCGGGCCCCGCCACCCGACGACGGGCGGTAGCCGTCCCGTTCGCGTTGGCTCCGCTTATATAGGGAACGTTGTTCGCCCCGCCGGGCCGCAGGGCCCGATGAGGTCGGTCGAAATGGCCACGGACTACGCCACGCTCGCCGCAGGGATCGCGATCGCCGGGGGACTGATCGGCACCGGAATGGCCCAGTCCGGCATCGGCGCGGCCGGTATGGGGATCATCGCGGAGAAGCCGGAGAAGTTCGGGCAGGTGCTCTTCTTCTTCGTCATCCCCGAGACGCTGTGGATCATCGGGTTCGTGCTGGGGATCATCCTGCTCCTCGGGGTCCTGTAGGCGCCGAAGGGCCGCTCCGATGAGCCTAGACCGCCTGGTCGAGGAGATCCGGTCCCAGGGCCAGGCCGAGCTCGACCGCCGGAAGGCGGAGGCGAAGGCCGAGGCCGACCGGATCGTCGCCGAGCGCGACCGCCGGATCGCGGAGATCGCCCAGGAGGCCGAGCGCCTCGCGGCGCAGGAGGCCGCCCGCGAGAAGACCCAGCGGATCGCGGCGGCGAAGCTCCGGGCCCGCCAGAAGGTCTACGAGGCGAAGGAGGCGCGCCTCAAGGAATCCCTCGAGGAGACGCGGCAGATCCTCGCGGAGTTCCGCGGGTCCCCCGCCTACCGGGGGGTCCTCGAGCGGATGGCCCGCGCGGCCGCCGACGCCCTGGGACCGGGGGCCCGCCTCCGGGGCCGGGCCGAGGATGCCGAGCTCCTCGGTGCGGTCGCCGGCGCCGCGTTCGATCCCGCGCCGCTGCCGATCCTGGGCGGCCTGGTCGCCCGGAGCGCCGACGGCCGAAAGGACCTCAACCTCTCGTTCGACGAGCTGCTCCGGCTCCGCGAGGACCGCGTCCGCGGCCTGCTCGCCTGACGGGGCGGGCCGGCGGGAAGGGAGGAAGGCGCGATGGCGGCGAGCCCCTACGCGAGCTCCTTGGGGCGGCTCAAGGCGGAGGGGACGAGCCTCCTCCCGGGGGAGGGGTACCTCCCCTTCCTGAACGCGACGACGGTCGACGAGTTCCTCAAGGCCCTCGGCGCCACCGCCCATGCCGCCGAGCTCGAGCGGGCCCGGGCCGCCTACGCCGGCGTCCCGCTCGCGGAGGCGACGCTCAACCGGACCCTCGTGGCGCGCAACCGCCACGCCTACGAGGCGACGCCGTTCGCCGGCCGGCTGACCGTGGCGGCGTACCTCCGCCGGTGGGACGTCGAGAACATCGCGGCGATCCTCGCCTCCAAGGTCCAGCGCCAGGCGCTCAGCGTCGGGGAGACCGAGCTCGTCTCCAGCCGGGAGATCCCTGCCGGGCTCATCGCAGGGCCGATGACGATCGACGACGTCCGGGCCCTCCTCGCGCTGCCGGGCGTCGACGCGATCGCCGCCGAGCTCGTGCGCTACGGCTACGGGGGGGCCCTCCTGCCCCGGATCGAGGAGTTCCAGCGCACCCGGGACATCTTCCCCCTCCTGCAGGCGCTCCAGGCGCAGTACTACGCCGCCGTCCTCGAGACGACCCGCTTCTTCCAGGGCGACGAGTGGACCGTCCGGGACCTGCTCCGGGGCGAGATCGACGCCCGGAACGTCCTCCTCCTCTTCAAGGGCAAGGACGCCGGCCTCCCCTTCGAGGAGGTCGGCGCGCGCTGGATTCCGGGCGGGGCGATCGGGAATGCGGAGGCGGCCGACCTCTACGGTGCCCGGGACGTCCCGGAGCTCGCCGAGCGCCTGGCACCCCGCTACCCCGGCCTCGCCGAGGGCTCGGAGGCGTACGCCGAGTCCGGCGCCCTGAGCAGCTACGACCTCCTCCTCCAGCGCGGCCGGCTTGCCGCCGAGCTGCGGCGGCTCGGCAGCTACCCGATGGGCCTCGCGGGGATCTTCTCCTACCTCCTGCTCGCCGAGGCGGAGCGGAACGATCTGCGCCGGCTCCTCTTCGCGGTCGTCTACGCGGTCCCGGTGGAGCGCCGCCGCCGCCTGCTGGTCGGCCCGCGGGCCGTCGGCTGAGGACCCCGGCCCGCCGCCCCCGTCACGAGGGGGGGTTCTGCCCCCGGAAGATCGGGCCCGGGGCGGCCTCGGCCATCGTCGGGCGCGTGAACCGCCGGGGGGCCCCGAACGGCCGGAAGGGCCGGCCGTTGCCCTCGTAGAACTTGCTGAAGTACTCGACGAAGAGGAGCCGGGCCCCCTGGATCCCCGGCTCGAAGACGCCGAGGACGACGTTGAACCCCTGGCCGACGACGAGGATCAGCGCGCCGACCAGGATCCCGAGCGCCGCGAGCGGGGCCGGGAAGTGGTGGGGCAGGTGCGTGCCGATGAGGTTGATCACCTCCGCCAGGATCACGCTCGCGAGGAGGATGCCGACCAGCCGGGTGTAGGAGAGGATGTGGCTGATCGTCTCGATCAGGCCCATCATGGCGAACGGGCCCTCCCCGGCGAAGAGGAGGGCGACGCCGGCGAGGGTCACGCCGAGATACGGCAGGAGGAGCGGCCCGGAGAAGCCGTGCTGGCGGATGACGTAGAGCCCGAAGAGCGCGATCCCCACCGTGAAGACGATGCCGCCGAGCTTGCCGACGGCGCCCCGGCGGTGGTGGTGGAAGTACTCCTTGAGCGCCCCCATCGCGAAGCCGAGGCAGACCATCGCGACGCCGATGGAGCCCGCGACCAGGAGGAGGAGCCCGACGCTCGTCTTCGGGTCGACCGCGGCGTGGTAGCCGACCAGCGTGCGCAGCAGGTGGAAGCCGAAGAACTCGTCGAAGTACAGGCCGAGCCCGATGGCGACCAGGCAGCCCGGAACCAGCGCGTAGGCGAGCTGGCGCATCCCCTCCGGCCCCATGATCCGGGTGACGAAGGTCCGGATCGGCCGCGGGATGCGCCCCCCGCCGGGGAAGCCCCGGATCATCCACAGGCAGATCCCGAGGATGACGAGCCCGTAGCCCCAGTCCCCGAGCATGAGGCCGAAGAAGATCGGGAAGACGATCGCGAAGACGACCGTCGGGTCCCACTCGGAGGCCTGGGGCAGCGAGTAGAACCGGACGAAGAACTCGAACCGCCGCACGCCCGGCGGGTTCGCCATGAGCGTCGGTGCCGCCTCCTCGGTCGGCACGGCGTAGACGAACGCGCGCCCGCGGCCCGCCCGGTCGACCGCCGCGCGGAGCCGGTCGAGGTCCCGGGCGGGGACCCAGCCCTCGACCGCGAAGGTGTTCGGCCCGGCGCCGAGCTTGCCGTAGACCTCGAACAGCCGCGCCTGGATCTGGAGCGCCTCGTCGATCGCCGCGACGCGGGGGTACCACTCCCGCGCAATGGCGGCCCGGCGCCCGGCGATCTCCTCGCGCCGGCGGGAGAGCTCCGCGCGCTCGGCGCTCAGGGCCGCCCGCACCTCCCCCGGGGTGCCGGTGAAGGGAGGGATGGCGGTCAGGCGGATGCCGCCGGCGGAGGAGACCCGCGCGACCAGGTCCGGCGTCGACCGTGGGACGAGGACGACCGCGGTGCCCGGGTCCGGGGAGGGAAGGAGCACGGCGCCGCTCCCCGCCGGCCAGAGCTCCGCGACCGGCGCCCGGGACGCCTCGGCGAGGAAGGGGAGGTAGCCCTGGGTCGTGAGCGCCTCGAGCCGCCCCGAGAGGAAGGCAAGGGAGTCAACGAGGCGCAGCGACTCCTCGAGGCTCTTCGCCCGGCTCTGCAGCCGGTCGTCCTCGCGGACGAGCGCTCCGACCTCCTCGTCGATCGGGACCGCCCGGGCCGCCGCGAGGACCTCCTCGAGCGTGGCGAACGGCTGGGGGTGGGGCACCGGCTGGGCAGGCAGGGCGCCCTTGAGCCCGCGGAAGCGAAGCGCCTCGTCGGCGACGCGGCGCTGGAGCTCGCTCGGCCGCCCGGGGTCGAGGAAGCGGAGCGTCCCCGCCGAGACCGGCTCGATCTGGGCGATGCGCAGGTCGTGGAGGGCGGTCAGGATCGCCTCGCGGTCGTCGTGGAGGCCGAGGATCCCGACCTTGCGCATCGGCTCCGGACGCAGGATGCCCATCGTCGCCCCACCCCGTCCGACCGCCTACAGGAACCCGTCGAGGACCGCGGCGACGATCGCGTCGGCGACGTCCCGGGGCCGCTTGCCCTTGCCGGAGCGGATCCGGTCGGCCTCCGCCTCGCCCGCGGCGAGGATTGCTTCCGCCTCGCGGTCGCCGGCCGCCTGGGCGTCGCGCACCCGGCTCTCGCGGAGCTGGTGGGCCGCCGTCCGGGCGAGCCCGATCCTCCCGTCGGCCTCCTCCCGGAGCCGCCGGAGGATCGCCTCCGCCTCGGCCCGGGCCCCGGCGATGCGCTCGGCCCACTCCCGCTCCGCGTCCTTCACCCGCTGGAGCTCCTCCAGCGACCCGATCGTCTCCGTGCGTGCCGCCACCGTCACCCTCCTCCGAGGATCTTGAGCGCCAGGGCGAGGAAGAGGAGCCCCGCGCCGATCTTCACCGCCCAGCTGACCGCCCAGAGGCGGCGGAACCGCGCGAGCGCGGCGTCCGCCCCCGCGGGGGAGGACGGCGCCGGGCTAGGCCGGTGCGCCGCCATGGGCCGCCTCCTCCTCCATCTTGCGCTTGACCGTCTTGAGCATGCTGAAGGAGTCGCGCTCCATCTCGTCGAAGCGGAACTTGATGTAGCGCACCGTCTCCTGAAGGCGCGGGATCAGGACGTTCTCGATCGCGCTCGCCCGGCGCTTGGTCCGCTCGATCTCGAGGAGGAGGCGGCGCAGGGCGTTCTCCTTCTCGGCGATCGTCAGGACGACCTGGTAGATCTCCTGGAAGCGGTGCACCGCCTCGTGGACCGAGGTCGGCAGCGTCAGGAGCGCCGTCGCCGGGACGGGGGTGTACTGGCCGCGCTCGACCCGGGGGGTCTTGACGCCCATGACGTTCTTGGTCGTCACCGAGATCGCCGCGAGCTGCGGGAGCAGCAGGGAGATGTTCTCGAGCCGGGTCGGCCCCTCCATCATCTCGGCAAAGCGGATCGACTCGTAGCCCTGCGCGACCCGCCGGGCGAGGTCGCCCCGCAGCCGCATCGCCTCCTTCGACAGGGCGAAGAACTCCGCGATGAGCGCCGAGCGCTTGAGCTTGAGCAGGTTGAGCCCCCGCTTCGCCAGCGCGATCCGCCGCCGGGTGTTGAGCAGCACCAGGCGGGTCGGTCGCACGTTCTCGACGGCCATCGCTCGCGTCCCTCCCCCGTGCTAGGCGGCCTTCCGCGCGACCCGGTACTTCTGGACGTACTCGGGCCGGATCCGCTTGAGCTCCGACTCCGGCAGGTCCGAGAGGATCTCCCAGGCGATCCCGAGGCTCTGGTCGATCGACCGGTCCTCGTCGGGGCGCTGGTTGACGAACTCGGTCTCGAACCGGTCGGCGATCTTGAGGTAGATCCGGTCGACCGGGCTGAGCGACTCCTCGCCGACGATCGCGCTGAGCGCCCGCTGATCCTTCCCCGTCGCGTAGGCCGCGAAGAGCTGGTCGGCGACGCCGCGGTGGTCCTCCCGCGTCCGCTCCTTGCCGATCCCCTGGTTCATGAGCCGGGAGAGCGACGGCAGGATGTCGATCGGTGGGTAGACCCCCCGGCGCTGGAGCTCGCGGCTGACGTAGATCTGCCCCTCGGTGATGTAGCCGGTCAGGTCGGGGATGGGGTGCGTCACGTCGTCCGCGGGCATCGTCAGGATCGGCAGCTGGGTGATCGACCCCTTGCGTCCGTGGATCTTGCCGGCCCGCTCGTAGATCGTGGCGAGGTCGGTGTACATGTAGCCGGGGTAGCCGCGCCGCCCCGGGACCTCCTCCCGCGCCGAGGCGACCTCGCGGAGCGCCTCGCAGTAGTTCGTCATGTCCGTGAGCACGACCAGGATGTGCATGTCGCGCTCGTAGGCGAGGAACTCCGCCGCGGTCAGGGCCATGCGCGGCGTGACGACCCGCTCCATCGAGGGGTCGCTCGACAGGTTGAGGAAGACGACGGCCCGCTCGAGCGCGCCGGTCGACTCGAACTCCCGCAGGAAGTAGTTCGCCTCCTCGCTCGTGATCCCCATCGCCGCGAAGACGACGGCGAAGCTCTCCGAGGAGTTCCGCAGCTTGGCCTGGCGGACGATCTGGGCGGCGATCTGGTTGTGCGGCAGGCCGGCCCCGGAGAAGATCGGGAGCTTCTGGCCCCGGACGAGGGTGTTGTTGACGTCGATGGTGGAGATCCCCGTCTGGATGAACTCGCTCGGCTCCTCCCGGGAGTACGGGTTCATCGCGTTCCCGACGATCTCGTAGCGGCGCTCGCTGACGATCCTCGGGCCGCCGTCGCGGGGCTCGCCGAGGCCGTTGAAGACCCGCCCGAGCAGCTCGTCGGAGACCGGCAGCTGGGCGACCTCGCCGAGGAACTTCACGCTCGTCGCCTCGACGTTCATCCCCATCGTCGGGCCGAAGACCTGGACGATCGCGAGGCCCCGGCGCGAGTCGAGGACCTGGCCCTGGCGGCGCTCCCCGCCGGGGACCTCGATCTCGACGATCTCGCCGTACGCGGCGTTCGCGACGTCGCGGACGAACAGCAGCGGGCCGGTGACGCGGTCGACCGTGCGGTAGTCGACCGGCACGGCCGGGGCGCGGGAGGCGCCGGCCATCGTCAGGCCCCTCCCTGCGCGACGAGGCCGGCGACGGCCTGCGTCATCTCCGTCTCCAGGCTATCGAACTGGGCGCTCAATTCCGCCTCGGGGATCCACTTCATGCGCGAGAGCTTCGTGCGGATCGGCAGCGCCTGCAGCTGCGCGACGCGCACGCCCTGGGCGATCGCCTCCTGCTCGCGGTCGCCGAAGGAGAGGATCGCCCGCAGCATCCGGAACTGCTTGCGGATCGAGGTGTAGGTGTCGACGTCGTCGAAGGCGCTCTGCTGCAGGTAGTCCTCCCGCAGCATCCGGGCGACGTCGAGGATCCCCTTCTCCCGCTCGGGCAGGGCGTCGACGCCGACCAGCTGGACGATCTCCTGGAGCTCCGACTCCTTCTGGAGGACCTCGAGCGCGCGCTGGCGCAGCCCGACGAACTCCGGCGAGAGCTCGGTGCGGTACCACGGCTCGATGTCGCCGACGTAGAGCGAGTAGCTCTGCAGCCAGTTGATCGACGGGAAGTGGCGGCGCGAGGCGAGCGAGGCGTCGAGCGCCCAGAAGACCCGCGTCACGCGCAGCGTGTTCTGGCTCACCGGCTCGGAGAAGTCCCCGCCCGGCGGGCTCACCGCGCCGACCACCGTGACCGAGCCGGTCCGCTGGTCCGGCGAGAGGGTGACGACCCGGCCGGCCCGCTCGTAGAACTCCGCGACGCGGCGGCCGAGGTACGCCGGGTACCCCTCCTCCCCGGGCATCTCCTCGAGGCGGCCGGAGATCTCCCGCATCGCCTCGGCCCAGCGGCTGGTCGAGTCGGCCATCAGGGCGACGTCGTAGCCCATGTCGCGGTAGTACTCGGCGATGGTGATCCCCGTGTACACGCTCGCCTCCCGGGCGGCGACGGGCATGTTCGAGGTGTTCGCGATGAGGATCGTCCGCTCCATGAGCGGGCGCTTCGACTTCGGGTCGGTCAGGTTCGGGAACGTCGCCAGGACCTCCGTCATCTCGTTGCCGCGCTCGCCGCAGCCGACGTAGACGACGATGTCCGAGTCGGCCCAGCGGGCGAGCTGCTGCTGCGTGACGGTCTTGCCGCTCCCGAACGGCCCCGGAATGCACGCCGCCCCACCCTTCGCGACCGGGAAGAACGTGTCGATGACCCGCTGGCCGCAGACGAGCGGGATGCTGGGGGGCAGCTTGCGGTGGACCGGGCGGGGGACCCGCACGACCCAGCGCTGGGTCAGGGTCAGGGGGACCGAGCCGGTGGCGGTCTTGAGCGAGCCGATCGGCTCGCGGATGGTGTAGCTCCCGCTGCGGATCGACTCGATCGTCCCCTCGACGCCGGGCGGCACCATGATCTTGTGGGTGATGAGGGGCGTCTCGGGGACCGTCCCGAGGACCGCCCCGGGACCGACCGCGTCCCCGGCCCGGGCGGTCGCGGTGAACTCCCAGCGCTTGGTCTCGTCGAGCGGCGGTGCGACGAACCCGCGGGTGATGAAGTCCCCGAGGTTCTTCTTCAGGACGTCGAGCGGGCGCTGGACGCCGTCGTAGATCGAGGTGAGCAGCCCCGGGCCAAGCTCGACGCTGAGCGCCTGGCCGGTGTTCTCGACCGGATCCCCGGGGCGCACGCCCGTGGTGTCCTCGTAGACCTGGACGGTGGCGGTCTTCTCGACCAGGCGGATGATCTCCCCGACCAGGCCCTGGGCGCCGACCCGGACGACGTCGAACATCTTGGCCCCCTCCAGCCCCTCCGCGATCACGACCGGCCCCGACACGCGCGCAACGACTCCCATGGTGATGCTCCTCCGCCCGCTCCCTCGAACCGTGCTTCCCCGTCAGGACGATGCCGTCAGCGAGATGCCGAGCACGCGCCGGGCGAGCGCCTCGATCCCCTCGCCCTCCGACGAGGCGCCCGGCACCGGGACGAAGACGACCAGCGGCCGCAGCGACGCGTCGGCGGCCGCCCGCTGGGTCTCCGTCAGGTGCGCGCGGATCGACTGGCTCGCGATCACGAGGGCGTACTCCTCCGGTGCGGCGAGCACCCGCGCGAGCTCCTTCGCGGACGCCTCGGGCGTCCCCTCGCGGACGTCGGCGAGGCCGATCAGGCGGAAGCCGATCGCGAGCTCCCGCTCGCCGATGACGACCGTCCGGCCGCTCGGAACGCTCGACTCTGGCACGGCGCCGCCGGCGGGGAACAGACGTATTTAACCGTTCAGAACCCGCGCCCGCCCCCGCGCGCGGGCGGGCGGCGGGGGGGCGGTCCCGACCGGCCTACTTGTAGGTCGAGTGGTGGACGTGGCCCTCGTCGTCGGTGATGATGATGCACTCGCCCTCGCACTCGAACAGGCAGGCCTCGCAGACGATGCACTCCGGGCCGTTGACGGCGACCGACTTCTCGCCACGGAACTGGAACTTCGCCCCGACCGCGGGGTCGTCGACGACATCCGGGAACTGATCGCGGGGCCGGAGCTCGAAGACGTTCACCGGGCAGACGTCCCGGCAGTGCGAGCAGCCCGTGCACTTCTCGATCTCGATATCCACCTGGACCATGGGGGCTCCGTCCGCGCGGCACGCGGCGGTCCGCTATTTACTCTTTCGGGGGCGTGTAAATTCCGTGGGGCTCTGTGGGCCCCGTCCCGGCCGGTGGGGCGAGCTCCACGGGCACCGGGGCGAGCCGGACCGGGAAGTTCACGGAAGCGGCGATGAAGCACCGGCGGTGGGCCTCCTCGTGCAGGGCCGCCGCCCGGACCGGATCGCCCGAGGCGAGGACGACCCTCGGCCGGAGCGTCGCCTCGGTGAAGCGGCCCGGGCCGTCCCGCGCGAGCTCGAGGTGGCCGGTTGCCTCGTCCTCGTAGGCGACCACACGGATCCCCTCCACGGCGCACAGGTGCAGGTACCAGAGCATGTGGCAGGCCGACAGCGCGCCGACCAGGAGCTCCTCCGGGTTCCACCGGTCGGCCTCCCCCCGGAACCGGACGTCGGAGGAGCCGGGAAGATCGGGCTTTCTCGGCGCGGAGAGGACGTGGGTCCGGTCGTAGGCGGGGTAGGCGCTCGTGCCGGTGCCCCGGTTCCCCGTCCAGCGCAGGCGGGTGAGGAAGTCGTGCCCCGGCATCCCCCCGCGGAGGGGCGGCGGGGTGATAATGGCGGTCCCCCTCTCCCCGGCCGGGGGCCCGGACGGTGGGCGGGATCTGGATCGGGACCAGCGGCTGGGACTATCCGGAGTGGGTGGGCCCGGTCTACCCGCACCGGGGCGTCCCGGACCTGCTCGCCTCCTACGCGGGCCGGTTCTCGATCGTCGAGGTCAACTCCACCTTCTACCGGCTCCCCCCGCCGGGGGTCGCCGCGTCGTGGGTGCGGCGCACTCCGGCCCGCTTCCGCTTCGCGGTGAAGTTCCCCCGATCGATCACCCACGACCGGCGGCTCCGGGACATCGACGAGGAGCTCCGGGCGTTCCTCGCGGTCCTGCAGCCGCTCAAGGAGGCGGGGCGGCTCGCGGCGACCCTCCTCCAGCTCCCGCCCTCCCTCCCGTTCGACGCCGCCATCGCCCGCGCCGCCTACGAGCGCCTCCCGCGCGACCTGCCCGTCGCCGTCGAGTTCCGGGAGCCGAGCTGGACGTCGCCCGGGTCGCTCGCCCTCCTCAGGGAGTTCGGCCTCGCCCACGTGATCGTCGACGAGCCGCGGCTCCCGATCCGGCTCGACGTCACCGCGCCGTTCGCCTACATCCGCTGGCACGGGCACGGCGCCCGGATCTGGTACGACTACCGATACTCGGAGGAGGAGCTCGAGGCATGGGCCCCGCGGGTCCGTGCCGTCGCGGCGGCGGCGGGGACGGTCTACGGCTTCTTCAACAACCACTTCCGGGGCGACGCCGTGGCGAACGCGGAGCGCCTCGCCGAGCTCCTCGGCCTCCCTCCTCCGCCGGGGCACCTGCCCTCCGTCTGAGGGGCCTCCGCCCGCGCTCGCCCTCGGCGGCGAAACGCCCGTCGGGGGGCGTTTCGCCGGCCCTTCGGCCGCCCGCTTTAGACGCCTCCCTCCTCCCCCGCCGGCGGTGACGACGATGACGGCGACCACGATGGCTGACGGGCTGCCCGCCCCGCTACCGGTGCCGGCGCCGCCGGTGGCCTTCCTGCCTCCGGCCCCCCCCTCCTGCCCCCGCCCGGGCCTCCGGGCCTCCCGACGGGCCCGGCCGGTGCCGGCCGATGCCGGCGGCGGCCTCCCGCTCCCCGGGGAGCCGCCGGTCCTGCGCTGGCTCGGCGCCCGCTTCGCCGCGGGGGAGGCGACCGTCTGGCAGGGCCCTCCCTCCGCGATCCTCCCTCTCGCCGACCTCCTCTACGCCGCCGGCGCCGCCAGCGGGGGCGCGATCTCGGTCGTGGAGGGGGCGAACCGCTTCGATCCCCACCGAATCGCCGCCTATGCCCGGGGGTTCGGCGCCGATCCGGGGATGCTCCTGCGGCGGATCCGGATCGCGCGGGCCTTCACGGTCCACCAGCTCGTCGCCCTGGTCGAGCGATGGCCGCAGGAGGCCCGCCGCCACCCGCCGGTGCTCCTGGTCGCCCACGATCTCCTCCGGCTCTTCGATTCGGACGCGGTCCCGGCCGAGGAGCGGGAGGCGCTCCTCGGCCACCTCGCGGAGCGCCTGCGCCACCTGACCGACCGTGTCCGGGCCCCCCTGCTCCTCCTCCTCGAGGGCGGCGGCGGGATCGCCCGGTTCCCTGCCCTCGCCCGCGCCGGTCCCCGCCTCGCGGAGTTCGTCGCGGCCGAGCGGCACCCGCGGGGGATCGTGCTCCGGTCCTACCGGGACGGCCGCCGCGCCCTCCTGGTCCGCCGTCCCGACGGCCAGCGCGGGATCGAGGAGTTCGGCGGCGGATCGGGCCCCGACACGACGGAGGTGATCCCATGGGTCGCACCGTGCCGACCTACCGGCAGGCCCTGGACGAGCGCCTGAAGCGGTGGGAGGCGTTCGAGCGCCTCCTGACGACGCCCGAGGAGCGGGCCGCCTTCGCCCGGCTGCGCACCGGCGCCCGCCGCTACGTCGCCCAGGCGACGCAGGTCGGGAGCCCGGACCTCCTCGAGTCCCTCCTCCTCTCGGTCCTCCTCGACCTCGCCCGGCGGCTCCCGCCCGAGCCGGGGACCGAGCGGCCGCGCTGACGGCCCCCTCCCCTCCCGATGGCCGACGATCCTCCGGCGGCCTGGCTCCTCGACCTCACGGAGTCCCCCGACGGGCAGGGGCTCCTGCTCTGGACGAAGGACGGCGACGCCGCCGGCCGGGTCCGGGCCGGGTTCGTCCCGTTCCGGCTCCCCGTGCGGGTCGCGGCGCCCCGGGCGGAGCGGGCGGTGCTCGAGGCGGAGCTCCGTTCCCTTCCGGAGGTCGCCGACGTCGTCCGCTCGGTCGAGCGCCCGTCGGTCCTCGACGACCGCCCGCGGGAGCTGCTCGTCGTGACCCCCCGCTCCCTCCGCGACCGCCTCCGACTCGCCCGGACGATCGACCGCCGGGGCGACTTCCACCGCTACACCCTCTACGACGTCGACGTCGCCCCGGTGCAGGCCTACGGCCTCGCCCACGGCCTGTACCCCTTCGCGCCGCTCCGTCGCGCCGGGGACGGGGGATGGGAGGCCACGGCGCCGGCGGAACGGATCGACCTCGCGATCCCCCCGCTGCGCGTCGCCCGGCTCGCACTCGCCGCCGAGGGGCGGCGCCGGCGCGCCCCCCCGTTCGGCCCGATCGCGTCGATCCGGCTCGGCGAGGAGTCGATCGAGGGCGGGAGCGAGCGCGACCGGCTCGAGGCCCTGCCCGGGGCGATGGCCCGGGCCGATCCGGACATCCTGTGGACCGACGGCGGCGACCGCATCGACCTCCCGTGGCTCTCGGAGCGGGCCCGGGCCCATGGCCTCGGGGAGGCCGAGTTCGTCCTCGGCCGAGCTCCCCATCCCCTAAGCCCGAGCCGGCCGGCCCGCACGGTGGAGAGCTACGGCCGCCTCCTCCACCGGCCGGCGACATACGACCTCCCCGGGCGCTGCCACATCGACCGGGAGAGCGCCTTCCTCTCCGACGACGTCGGCCTCGCCGGGCTGATCGAGGCCTCCCGCCTCTCCCGGCTCCGGCTCGTCTGGGTCGCCCGGCAGTCGCCGGGGAGCTGGTTCTCCGCCTTGGAGGTCGCCGAGGCCCTCCGCAGCGGCCGCCGGATCCCATGGAAAAAGACCCTGCCGGAGCGGTTCCGGCCCGCCGACCACCTGGTCGTCGCCGACCGGGGCGGGACGATCCTGCGGCCCCCGGTCGGGGTCTTCGGCGGGCTGGACGAGTTCGACTTCGTGAGCCTCTTCCCCCAGATCATGGTCCGGCACAACCTGTCGATCGAGACGCTCGACTGCCGCTGCTGCCCGCGGAGTCCCGAGGTCGCCCCCGGCCTCGGCTACCGCTCGTGCACGCGCCGGGTCGGCCTGCTCCCGCGGACGATCCGCCCTCTGCTCGAGCGCCGCGCCGCCCTGAAGGCGGCGATGCGGGCCGCCCCCGCCGGCTCGGCGGAGCACCGGGCGCTCGCCGGCCGGGTCCGCATGCTCAAGTGGATCCTCGTCACCGCCTTCGGCTACCAGGGCTACCGCAACGCCCGCTTCGGCCGGATCGAGAACCACGAGGCGATCAACGCCTACGCCCGGGCCCTCTTCGAGGCGCTGATCCCCGAGGCGGAGGCCGCCGGCTACCGCGTCGTCCACGGGATCGTCGACTCGCTCTGGCTTCGGCCCGGCGCGGCGCCGGTCGATCCCGAGGGGTTCGCCCGGTCGGTCGGGGAGCGGCACGGCCTCCCCCTCTCCTACGAGGGGCGGTACCGCTGGATCGTCTTCCTCCCCTCCGTGGGGGACCGGCTCGGCGTGCCGAACCGCTACTACGGCTGCTACGAGAGCGGCGAGGTCAAGCTGCGGGGGATCGGGTCCCGCCGCCACGACACGCCCGGGCTCGTGCGCCGGATGGAGGCCGAGGTCCTCCAGCTGTTCCGCGCGGCCCGCGATCCGGAGGCGCTGCGCGCCCTCCTGCCGAAGGCGCTCGCACGGGCGGACCGGTTCGCCGAGCGGGTCGCCGCCGGCGACTGGCCGGCGGAGGAGCTCGTCATCGCCCGGAGGGTCCGCACGCTCGCGCGGGAGGCCCGGGTCGCGACGGAGGGTGTCGGCGCGCAATGGCAGGCCGAGGCGCTCGGGGAGCCCCGCGCACCGGGGGAGACGATCCGCTACCTGATCCGGGACCGTGCCTCGCGGTCGTGGCGGGAGCGGGTCCGGCTCGCCGACGCGATCGCCGCCGCCGAGCGCTACGACGCCGCCGCATACCGGGAGCTCCTGGCACGGGAGCTCGCCCTCCTGCTCGGCCCGCTCGGGGTCCGGGTCGAGGATCTCCGGCGCCGCTGGGGGATCCCCCCGCCCCGCCCGCGCAGCCCGTACCGCTCGGGGGAGCGGCCCGGGGAGCGCCCGCTGGTCGCGGCGACGGACGTATTACCCTTCGGGCCGCTCGACCGGGCATGAGCCGCACGGTCCGCCGGGCCACCCCCCGGCCCCGGGGCGGCGCCCCGCGGGCCCCGCGGAGGCCCCGGGACCTCGAGGATCTCGCCCCGATGATCCGCGCGCTCAGCGATCCCCGCGAGTCGGTCCGGCGCACCGTCGCGAAGCTCCTCGGCCAGCGGGGGGATGGCCGGGCGGCGAGCGCCCTCGCGGTGGCGCTCGCGGACCCGGACCCGTCGGTCCGGGCGAGCGCGGCGAAGGCGCTCGGCCTGATCGCCCGGGCGGAGAGCCGCGGTCCGCTCGAGGAGGCGCTCTCCGACCCGGACCCCCGGGTCCGGGAGGTCGCCGCCTGGTCGCTCTGGCGGATCGGGGCACCGGACTCGACGCCCCGCCTGGTCGCGGCGCTCGCCGATCCGGCCCCCGGGGTCCGGTGGACCGCCGCCGCCGCGCTGGGGCGCTGCGGCGGGCCGGGGGCCCGCGAGGCGCTCGGG
Source organism: Thermoplasmata archaeon (assembly GCA_038729445.1). GTDB lineage: Archaea > Thermoplasmatota > Thermoplasmata > Lutacidiplasmatales > UBA184 > Lutacidiplasma. The sequence continues at coordinate 22,697 of JAVYSA010000007.1, read as the reverse complement.
GCGGCCCTGTCCGATCCGAACGACCGGGTCCGCCGCGAGGCGGTCCTGGCCCTTGGCGTCGGGGCCGACCGCAGCGTCGCGCCGGTCGTCCGCCCGATGCTCGACGATCCGGCCCGCCGGGTCCGCACCGCCGCGGCGGTCGTCCTCGGCCGGATCCGGGACCGGGCCTGCGTCCCGACCCTCCTCGCCCGCGCCGACGGGCCCGACGTCTGGGAGCGGCCGGCCGTCCTCGTCGCGCTGGGGCGCATCGGCGACCCCCGCGCCACGCCGGCGCTCGTGCGGGCGGCGGAGGATCCGGCCCACTTCCTCCGGGTCTGCGCCCTCCACGCCCTGGGCGAGCTCGGCGCCCCCGAGGGCCGCGCGGTCGCCCGGGCCCACCTCGCCGACCCGGCGTGGGCGGTCCGGGGCGCGGCGGCGGTCTGCCTGGGGGCGGTCGGGGCGGCGGAGGACCTCGGCCCGCTGCTCGCGCTCCTCGAGGACCCCCACCCGTGGCCGAGGAGCTCCGCCGCCTACGCGCTCGGCCGGCTCGGCCTGGTCGCCGCCGCCCCGCGGCTCCGGGAGGAGCTCGCGCACCCGGCCGCGGAGGTCCGCCTCGCCGCCGTCTGGTCGCTCGGGCGCCTGAAGGACGACGGCGCGCGCGCGGAGCTCGTCCGGCTGCTCGAGCGGGCCGGGCGCCCCGGGCGCTCCGGCCCGATGCCGCGGCCGGCACCGGCGCTCGCGGCCGGAGAGGGGGCGATCCGCCTCGCCTCCGACGCCGAGGAGCGGATCTTCGACACGATCGTCCAGGCCCTCGGACGGATGCGCCGGGCCGACGAGGACCCGTTCGTCGAGGAGGCGCTCTGGGACGCGCGGGAGCGCCTCGGGGACGAGGAGCTCGACCGGGCGGCGCGCCTCCCTCCCCTCGAGCATGCGGAGGGGGGGCGCCCGCCGACGCTCCGCGACCTCTTCGACCTCGCGCTCCCCACCGGCGAGCCGGAAGGGACCGGGGGATGATCCGCGAGTTCCGGCCGCGCGAGGCGCCCCGCCTCCTCTCCCTCCTCCGGGAGAGCTTCCCCGAGGAGGAGGCGCTCTACGGCACCCGGCCCGACGCGTGGGCCCGGGTCGTCGATCGGATCTACCGCTGGGACCTGCGCCTCGTCCTGGGCCTCCTCCGTGCCGTCGGCCGGCCGGTCTTCCGCTTCCTGGTCGCGGAGGAGGAGGGACGGATGGTGGGGACCTCGATCGTCTCCTTCGGCCCGCGGGCCGGCTACATCAGCACCGTGATGGTCGATCCGTCCTGGCGGCGGCGCGGGATCGCGCGGGGCCTGATCCGGGCCTGCGAGACGGTGACGGCGAGGGTCCGTCGCCCGTATGTCGCGCTCGACGTCCTCGCGCACAACGCCCCCGCGATCGCGCTGTACGAGGCCGAGGGGTACCGCCCGCTGCGCTCGTCGGCGCTGCTCGCGCTCCCGTTCGCCTCCCCCGGGGACGGAGTGGCGTCGGTCGGGCCACCGCTCGGGCCGGTCCGGCCGTACCGCGCCGACGACCGGGAGGCCGTCGTGGCGATCGCCCGCGCGTCGCGGCCGCCGCCCGTCGCGGAGGTTCTTCCGGTCTCGTCACGCTCGATGGGGGTCTCCGGCACGCTCGACCGGATCCTGTCCAGCGAGAGCGCCGCCTGGGTGCTCGTCGAGGGGGGACGGCCGGTCGGCTACGTCGGCGCCTCCGTCTCCGACGCGATGGACGCCGGGACCGTGGCGTCCCCGCTGGTCGCGGCGGAGGCCACCCCGGAGGGGGCGCGGTCGCTCTTCGCCGCCGCGGTCGGATGGATCCGGGAGCACGGGGCGGCGCGCGCCGTCTGCCAGATCGCCCGGGACCAGGAGGGAGCCATGGCGGCCGCCGGCGCGGTCGGGCTCCGGGAGGCCCACGGCCTGATCACGCTCTTCCGGGCGGCGCGCCGGTCGGCCGGCTAGCCCGGTCCGCCGGCGGGGATATGCCGCCCCGAGGCCTCGGCCCGGGGTTCCGATGGAGGTCGACGTCTTCCTCCTGCCGGCCGTCGTCGGGGGCGGGTGGGGGGACCTCGACGAGGTGCTTGTCGCCGGCCACCGCTTGGCCGCCGACGGCCACCGTCTGCTGCTCTACCGCGATCCCGGCCGTCCCCTGCCCCGCGAGGTCGACGGCCCGTGGGACTGGCCGCCGCTCCGGCGGACCGGCCACCTCCGCCCGCCCCGGGGCCGGGCGGCGCTGACCGTGACCCCGTCGTGGGGGGTCTCCGCGGCGCCGCCGCGGGACGAGCCGTTCGGCCGGGCCGGTCCGTGGGCGGCCGAGGCCGCGGCGATCGAGCGCGCCTACGGGCCCGGGCGGACCCTCCATGTCAGCCTCGAGGAGTTCGCGCGGACCCTGACGAGCCGCGAGGAGGAGGTCGAGCGGCGCCGGGAGGGGGGGGTGCCGGCGCGGAGCATCCGCGCCGCCCTCGGGACGGAGGAGTTCCGGCGGGCCGCGCGGCGGTTCCATGACGCCTTCCGTCGGTTCCGCGGGTTCGACCGCCCGAACGTCGCCCACCTGTGGGCGACCTTCCGCCCGTCGCTCGCCTTCGGGCGGGAGTACCCCGAGGCCATCCAGTGCGGTCCCCTCTGGCCGATCGAGCGTCCCCGGGCGGTCCGCGCCCCGCCCGGCGCGGCGGGCGTGGCCGGGACGGCCGCGACGCTCGTCTGGCACGCGAGCCCCGCGAGCGCGGAGCGGATCGCCCCCGAGGTCGACCGGGCGATGGCGTCGCTCGGCCGGCCGGCCCGGGCGATCGTGCGGACGCCGCGGCCGTGGCGCCTCGAATTGGCCGGTCGCCGATGGGCGATCCACGTCGGCCCGACCCGGGCGGGGCCGTGGCGGAGGGCGTTCGACCGTGCCGACCTGAGGATCGTCACCGGGAGCCGCTCGTTCCTCGAGGCCCTCGTCCACGGGGGGCCGTTCCTCTACTTCAACGGGCTCGTCGGCGCCGGCCGGAGGGCCCGGCGGCACCGGCCCGAGAAGATCGACCGCTGGCTCTCGCTCGGCCTCGACGGGCCGGTGGGGCGGGCCGCGGTCGCCGACTTCGCCCGCGGCCGCCGCGTCGCGGCGACCGTCGCCGGCGTCCTCTCCCGCCCGGCTTGCGCTCCGCCGCCGCCCCGGCCCCCCTCGGCCTGGGTCCGGGGGTTCCCTGCCGGCCTCGAGGACGCCGGGACCCTCGTGCGCGCCCTGGCGAGGGCCCTCGCGGAGGGGGCCGACGCCCGGGCGCTCGTCGCGGAGACGCGGTCGCGCTCCCCGCGGTAGGGTCCGGTGGGTCTGGTCCGTCCGGTCCGGACCGATGGGGAATGAACCCGCGGGCCGCTCGTCGTCCGGAGGGTCGGCCGGATGCCCGCTCCGCCCCCGCCATCGTCGGTGACGTCCGAGGAGGGGGTGACCGCCCCGGTCTTCCAGCGCCCGCCGGCGCTCGTCCAGTTCCTGGACCAGACCGAGGAGGCGATCCGCAGCCGCCTCGCGCGCCTGAGGCTGATCGACCGGATCTTCCTGCTCGAGCGGGACTGGATGACCCGGATCACCATGCTCATGGTGATCCTCTCCGTCCTGTGGGGGGCGGTCGGCGGGTTCGACATCTTCGGCTTCCAGACCCAGGTCGTCGCCTGGGCCCAGGTCGAGGCGATCCACCTGTCGAACCAGGAGATCTACTCGTCGGTCACCCTCCACGGGATCCGGATGCTCTTCGGCTTCGCCCAGCAGCTCGAGATGGCGCTCTTCGGGCTCCTCCTCGTCAACGCCCTCGGCCTCGTCCCGCGCCACAAGTGGCGCCTCTACGGCGCGGTCGGCCTGATCAACGCCTCGATCCTCCTGCTCCAGGGGCCGGTCTACTTCGTCCCGTTCAACGACAACTTCTTCCCGGCGATCGGCTGGTACTTCCTCTCCCCGCTCGGGCTCGACCACCTGAGCCTGTACGTCGTCTCCCCGCTCTGGTACCTCGGCTGGATCGCCCTGTGCGCGGCGGTGCTCCTGTGGACCTGGTGGATGTTCGACCACCTCCTCCTCTGGTGGCGCTCCCGCACGCCCGCGATGCGGCGCGAGCGGGTGCCGATCTTCCTCCTGTTCGTGATCGCCACCCTCATCCTGGTGGTCGTGAGCTACGTGCCCCTGGTCGTCTCGACGGTCTGGGACCTCGGGACGTACTTCGGGGGCTGGCCGATCGACCCGCTGATCAACCAGGTCATCTTCTGGATGTTCGGCCACGGGATCGTCTACATCCTCTTCCTGATCCCGGTCACCGGCCTCTACCTGTTGCTCCCCATCCTCGGGCGCCGGCCACTCTACTCGTACCGCTGGGCGTTCGTCGCGGCGATCCTCTTCGTCCTCCTGACCCCGGTGCTCGGGATCCACCACCTCTACCTGACGCCGCTGCCGAGCTGGTCGGTCTGGCTGACGATGGTCCTCTCCTTCCTGATCATCGTCCCGAGCGCCGTCACGTTCTTCTCGCTCTGGATGACGCTGAAGGGCGTCCCGGCGTCGGCGTGGGAGTGGAACGCGGTCTCCCTCTTCGCGCTCCTCAGCTTCGGCGGATCGATCCTGGGCGGGCTCACCGGCCCGGTCGTCGCGACGGTCCCCTGGGACGTCAGCCTGCACAACTCGATGTTCGTGCTCAGCCACTTCCACGCGATCACGATCCTCGGGATCGTCGGGGGCGGCTACGCCCTCGTCTACGCGTTCTTCCCGATCCTGACCGGCCGGTCGTGGTACTCCTGGCGGCTGGCCTGGGGCCACTTCGCGACGACGGCGGTCGGCGGCGCCGGGGTCATCGTCGCGATGGACCAGCTCGGCAGCCTCGGCATCCTGCGCCGGTCGTTCCTCCTGCCGGTCGTGCCGAGCGTCACCGACGCCCAGCTCCTCCTCTTCGTCGCCATGATCGTCCTCCTGCTCGGCCAGCTGCTGTTCGTGGCGAACGGGTTCCTGACGGTCACGCGCGGGCCGATCTACTCCGCCTCGGGCCTCTCGTTCGACGAGGCGGTCCGCCACGCCGCGCAGGCGACGGCCCCCCGGGGCCGGCGGGTCCCCGTCGCCGACCGGCCGTTCGTGCGCCGGGTCCCGCGGGCCGCTCGCGACCGGACCGAGAGGATCTGGGTCGGCGCGGTGCTCGTCCTGGTCGTCCTCGTCCTGGCGACCTACGCCCCCCAGGTCTTCGGGACCTCCAACGCGATCGGGGGGGTCGGCTCGGGGCCGACGCCGCCCGGCACCGAGTTCGTGACGATGTACGGCGTGCAGTACTACTGGACGGTCAACGAGTCCGGGCCGATCCACGGGACGTTCGACAACGTCCTCGTCGCGAGGGCCGGACAGTGGGTGCACATCAACGCCACCACCGCCGGCGCGACGCAGGAGATCTACCTTCCGTTCCGCTCGCAGCCGGTCGTGGCGCTCCAGGTCGTCCCGGGGACCCCGTCCTACGCGCAGTTCCAGGCCCCCTCGACGCCGGGGGTCTACACCGCTCCCGACGGGGAGTACGACGGCCCCTGGTTCGGCCAGGACGTCGCCGCGCTCGTCGTCCTTCCGGCGAACGGGACGGCGGTGCCGACCCTCGCCGCCTACCTCGCCGGCGGGGGGGCGGGGGACATCTACGATCCCCCGGTCGTCCCCGCCGCCTCGACCCTGCTCGTGGGGAACCCCGAGGGCGTCTTCAACGCCTCCGTCCCCGGCCCGACGCTCACCGCCTCCGTCCCCGCCTCGGGCGGACCGGTGGCGGTCCGCTACGAGATCCCGCTCTCCTCGATCGGGATCAACAACTACCTCGTGAACGTCACCAGCAGCGACCCGAACGCGCAGCAGGCCTACGTCGTCGCCCACAACATGACGCTCCCCGGCCCGTTCGGGATCTACCGGATCGACCCGGCGACCGGCCTCGTCCCGGTCACCGGGGCCCCGCTCGCGATCGGCCGGCCGGTGTCGACCGGGACCCTCACGCTGGCCCCGGGCGTCTACCTCTACGGGCTCGTGCGCCCGGTCTCCTACTCCTACGATCCGGACGGGCAGGCGAACGGGTCGACCGGCAGCCAGACGGGGTTCGTGATGGGGCTCTGGGGGGTCCTGTGGGTGAGCGGATGACGGCCCCGTCGGCGCCGGATGCGCTGCCGCCGGCCGGGACCGGATCGGCTTGGACGAGCCCGTTCGCCATCTTCGGCTACGCGATGGTCCTCGCGAGCGGCTACGCGGTCTTCGAGATGGCCTACTACGCCGGCGTGCCGGCGCTCTCGGGCGCGACGTTCGGGACGATCGCCGGCATCCTCGCCGCCATCGCCGTCTTCCTCGTCCTCGGGGTGCGGGCCCCGCCCAACGAGTGAGCGACGGGCCGCGGCTCTCGCGCCGCTTCTTCGACCGGCCGGCGGTCGCCGTCGCGCGGGACCTGCTCGGCCGCTGCCTGTGGGTCGCCGGCCCCTCGGGACGGGCGGTCGGGCGTCTGGTCGAGACGGAGGCCTACGCCCGGGGCGATCCGGCGAGCCACGCCTACCGCGGGCCGACCCGGCGCAACCGGTCGATGTTCGCCGCCCCGGGGACGCTCTACGTCTACCGGATCCACCGCGTCGCCTGCGCGAACCTCGTCTGCCGCCGGGGCGAGGCGGTCCTGCTGCGGGCGGCGGCCCCGGTCCGCGGCGCCCCGCCGCTCGGCGATGCCCGCGGGCCGGGCCGGCTCTGCCGCGCCTTCGGCCTGACCGCGGCGGACGACGGGATCGACGCGACCGAGTCGCCGCGGGTCGGCGTCGGCCGGCGCCGCGCGAAGCCCCGGCGGATCGCCGCCGGCCCGCGGATCGGCATCTCCCGCGCCGTGGACCGGCCGTACCGGTTCGTGGTCGTCGGATCGCCCCACCTCTCGCGGGGGGTCCCGCGCCGGCGGGGCGGTGGCGCGCGGCTCAGCGGAGCTTCGCCCAGTCGTAGCCGCGCCGGCGGGCGCTGACGCCGAAGCCGCAGGAGGCGCAGGCGCCCTTCTGGCGGTGGTAGGCGTGGCGGCCGCACCGGCGGCAGATCTGGTGGACGATCTTCCCGCCGCGGCGGGAGGGGGTTCCCTTTCCCATGGTGTGCGTCGACCTCCTCGTGCTTCCCGGACCGGTGGCCGCCCTACGGCGCCACGAAGACGACCGCGTCGCCGCGGAGGAGGGCGAGTCCCGCCGGGGCGGCGGAACCGTCCGGCGCGACCTCCTCGGCGGAGGCGAGGACCAGGTTGAGGTGCTGGTCGAACGCCTCGAGGCGGCCGCGGTAGGCGTGCCCGTCCCGCGTCTCCACGTAGACCGGCCGGTGGAGGCTGGCCTGGAGCGCGTCGGTCGGCTTCATGGTCGGGAGCGGGCCACGACCGGGGCGCTTCATAACGTTGCCCGATGCCGACGGCCGCCGCGTCGGCCTCTCTGGACGGGCCGGAAGAGGACTCGGCCGAGCCGGGCCGCGAGCGTGGCGGGCCCCTGCCGCGGGTCCGGCCGCACGCGGACGATTCCGTGCCGCCGGCCCCACGGCCCCAGGTAGCGGCGGCGCTCCCAGCGGCCGACCGCCTCGTGACGGAGGTAGATCGCCCACGGACGGTGCCGGCGGGAACGCCGGGCGCGCCGGCGGCGCACCGCGCGGGGGAGGTCGAGGTACGCGGTCCGGTCCGGACTCCCGAGATGGCCGGAGGCCCGGGCGGCCGCGTCCGCCCGCGCGATGCGCAGGGCGACCGCGCGGGGGGCGATCCCGAGCTCCGCGAGCCCCCGGGTGTAGTGGAGCGGCCCCCACGTCGCGGTGTCGAGGACGACATCGCGCCCGGTCCGGGCGATCCGCAGCGCCTCCGCCCACCGGCCGGTCTCGCGTCGCAGGAGCCGCCGCTCGATCCGCTCGAGCCCGTCGGGCCCCGCCCACGCGAGGGGGAACCGCCCACGTCCGCGGTCGAACGCCTCGGCGAGGAGGCGGGCCCCCCGGGCCCGGGCGAGGGCCCGGGCCGCCGCGGTCTTGCCCGAGGCGCTCGGTCCCTCGATCGCCACGATGAGCCCCCGGCGGCCCGGAACCCTCCCATCCCGCCGGGTCATCGCCCCCCATTCCCCCGGCTCCCCTTATGGGGGAGCGGGGCGCTCGCGGGGGCGTGCCGCCGGACGACGCGGGGGAGGGGGCCGCCCCCCGCCGCCACTACGCACGGCTGTTGCGGCCGGCGTCGGCCGCGGAGCTCGCCCGGGAGATCCGCCGGACCGGATCGGAACCGGAGGGGGTCGCGATCATGACCGCCAAGGGGGCGATCCTCCCGGTCCGCCTCGACGACGTCCCGCTGCGGGCCGCCCCGCTGCTCAAGCAGGAGGCCCTCGCGGTCGGGGCCGACTCCGCGCATGCCCGCGGGATTGCCGACCACTCGGTCGTCCGCACGCCGGTGGTCCTGCTCGCGACCCGGGCCCAGTACCGCCGCCTCCTGCCGAAGCTCTCCCGGCAGCCGTTCGGGCTGCGCTCGATCGCCGCGGAGATCGACCGGGCCCTCCGGGAGGGCCTGCGCCGGGGACCCCGGACGTTCCGGGGGGCGCACCGGTCCCTTGTGGTCGGGGACCGGACGCGGGTGATGGGGGTCCTCAACGTGACCCCCGACTCGTTCAGCGACGGAGGCCGCTGGCTCGACCCGGAGCGGGCCCTCGAGCACGCCGAGAGGCTCATCGGCGAGGGGGCCGACCTCATCGACATCGGCGGCGAGTCGACCCGTCCCGGGGCCGCCCCGGTCGACCCGTCCGAGGAATGGCGCCGGATCGCCCCGGTCCTCGAGGCGCTCGGGGGCCGCTCGCCCGTCCCGCTCAGCGTCGATACCCGCCACGCCGAGGTCGCCCGCCGGGCGATCGCCGCCGGGGCCGACGTCGTCAACGACGTCGGGGGCCTCGCCGACCCGGCGATGCGGGCGGCCGTCGCCGAGACCGGGGCCGGGGCGATCGTCATGCACATGCGCGGGACCCCCGCGACGATGGCCGGTCGGACCGGCTACTCCGAGCTGCGGGCCGAGGTGTACCGCTTCCTCGCGGACCGGACCGCGGAGGCCCGTGCGGCAGGGATCGCGGAGGATCGCCTCGCGGTCGACCCGGGGCTCGGCTTCGCCAAGGACCCGGCGCAGAGCCTCGAGCTCCTCCGCCACGCGGGGGAGCTGCGCAGCCTCGGCCTTCCGGTCGTCATCGGCGCCTCGCGCAAGTCGATGCTCGGTTGGGCCCTCGGGGGCGCGCCGGTCGACGGGCGTCTCGAGGCCGGGATCGCCGCGGCGGTCCTCGCGGCGGTCGAGGGCGTCGAGATCGTGCGCACGCACGACGTCGGGCCGACGGTGCGGGCCCTGCGCCTCGCCGACCGGGCCCTCCGCTCCGTCCCGGAGGACGGATCCGCGGGCCCCCGGTCGGACGGGCCGGACGAGACCGGCGGGTGGACCGGCTAGCCCGACGGCGGATCGCCGGCCGGTCCGTCGGTCCCCGACGGGGTGTCGATCTCGAAGACCAGCGGCCCGACGTAGCCGCAGGCCTGGCAGCGGTAGAGCTGGCCGGTGATGTAGGCGAGCTCGAAGACGATCCGGGCCGATCCGCACTGGGGGCAGAGCCGCAGGGCCCCGCGCGGATCGCTCCGCGGCCTATGCCGCATCGTCCGGTTCCCCGCCGCCGGAGGCGGGGGGGTCCTCCCCCTCCGCACCTCCGGCCTCGCCGTCGCCGCCCTCCTCGGGCGGTTCGCCCGAGGGGGACGGGGTCTCGCCTTCGGCGGACGCGCCCGCGAGGACCACCGCGTCGCGGACCTCGTCGCCCTCGTCGAGTCGGATGACGCGCACGCCCATCGTGCTCCTCCCCTGCGAGCGGATCCCCCGGACCGGGGCCCGGATCGTGATCCCGCGCTGGGTGGTCACGAGGACCTCCGACTCGTCGGTCGTCGGCAGCACGGCGACCACCGAGCCGTTGCGCCCGCCGGTGGCGATCGTGCGGACCCCCTTGGCCCCGCGCTGCGTCTTGCGGTACTCCGCGACGGGGGTCCGCTTGCCGTACCCCCGGCTCGTCAGGGAGAGCAGGTAGGGACGGTCGGGGGAGACGGGGGCCATCGCGACGACGCGGTCGCCCGTCTCGTCGGACAGGCGCACGCCGATCACGCCGTGGGTCGCCCGCCCCATCGGGCGGACCTCGGAGAGCGGGAAGCGGACGAGCTGGCCGGCGTGGGTCGCCAGCGTGATCTCCACCGACGGGTCGTCGACGAGGGCGACGTCGACCAGCTCGTCGCCCTCCTCGAGGAGGATCGCCTGGATGCCGCTCGTGCGGATGTTCTGGAACTGGTCGAGGGGGGTCCGTTTGACCAGTCCCCGGCGGGTCGCGAAGAGGAGGGAGCCGTCGGTGCGCAAATCGCGCACCGGCTGGAGGGTCTGCACCCGCTCGCCGTCCTTCAGGCGCGGCAGGAGGTTGATGACGGCCTTGCCCTTGGAGTGCCGGCTCCCCTCGGGGATCTCGTAGGTCTTGAGCCGGTAGACCCGGCCCAGGTTCGTGAAGAACAGGACGTCGTCGTGGGTCCGCGTCACGAAGGTGCGGATGACGTAGTCCTCCTCCTTCGTCTCCATCTGGACAAGGCCCCGGCCGCCGCGGCGCTGGCGGCGGTACTGGTCGAGCGGCAGGCGCTTGACGTAGCCGTCGCGGGTGACCAGCACGACGACCTCGGCGTCGGGGATGAGGTCCTCGAGCGTGCGGGCGGTGAACGCCGGCACGATCCGCGTCCGGCGGGGATCCGCGAAGCGGGCCTTGAGGTCGGCCAGCTCGTCCCGGATGAGGCCGTCCAGCTCCGCGGGGGAAGCGAGGATCCCCTCGAGGCGGCGGACGAGCGCCTCCTTCTCCCGCTTCTCGGCGAGGACCGCCTCGCGCTCGAGGGCCGTCAGCCGGGCGAGGCGCATGTCGAGGATCGCCTTCGCCTGCTCGGAGGAGAGCAGGAACTTGCCCATGAGCGACGCCTCCGCCGCAGGGGGATCCGCGCTGCGCCGGATGATCCGGATCACCTCGTCGATGTGGTCGATCGCCGTGAGGAACCCCTCGAGGAGATGGAGGCGCTCCCGCGCCTTCTTCAGCTCGAAGCGGGTCCGCCGGGTCAGCACCTCGCGGCGGTGGTCGAGGTGCAGGCGCAACAGGTCCCGGAGCGGCAGGGTCTTCGGCCGCCCGTCGACGATGCACAGGTTGATCACGCCGTAGCTGGTCTCGAGCGGGGTGTGCTCGTAGATCCGGTTGAGGACGATCTCGGGCGGGGCGTCGCGCCGGAGCTCGAGGACGATGCTCATCCCGCGCTGGTCGGACTCGTCGCGGAGATCGGTGACCCCCTCGAGCCGCCGCGCCTTGACGAGGTCGGCGATCTGGACCAGCAGCGAGGACTTGCTGATCTCGTACGGGATCTCGGTGATCACGATCTCGGGCCGGCCGTCCCGCTCCCGCGGCGTCGCGGTGCCGCGGAGGTGGATCATCCCCCGGCCGGTCTCGTACGCCTCGCGGATCCCCTCGCGGGAGAGCGCCCCGCCGGTGGGGAAGTCCGGTCCGGGGAGGACCTTGAGGATCTCCTCGAGCGGCGCGTCGGGCTCACGGAGGAGGAGCAGCAGCGCGTCGACCACCTCGCCCAGGTTGTGGGGCGGCATGTTCGTCGCCATGCCGACCGCGATCCCCGCCGAGCCGTTGACGAGCAGGTTCGGGACCTTGCCGGGAAGGAAGAGCGGCTCGCGCAGGGTCCCGTCGAAGTTGTCCTGCCAGTCGACGGTCTCGCTCTCGATGTCCTGGAGGAGCTCCTCCGCGAGGGCGCTCAGGCGCGCCTCCGTGTACCGCATCGCCGCCGGCGCGTCGCCGTCGATCGATCCGAAGTTCCCCTGTCCCTCCACCAGAGGGTAGCGCAGGCTGAACGGCTGGGCCATGCGGACCAGCGCGTCGTAGACCGAGAGGTCCCCGTGGGGATGGTACTTGCCGAGGACCTCGCCGACCGTGCGGGCGCTCTTGCGGAAGGCGCGGTCGTGGGTCGCCCCGCTCTCCCACATCGACCAGAGGATCCGCCGCTGGACCGGCTTGAGGCCGTCCCGGCCGAGCGGGAGCGCCCGGCCGATGATCACGCTCATCGCGTAGTCGATGTAGGAGCGGTGCATCTCCCGCTCCAAGGGGTGGTCGCGGACCCGGTCCTCCGCGGGGGCCGGCGCGGCCCCGCCGTCGGCTCCGCTCATGCCCGGGCGCCTCCCGGCGCGCCGGAGGCGGCGGCGAGCTGGCCGGCGATCTCGCGGTGGAGCGCCGCGAGGAAGGCCTCCCGCCGGTCGGCCGGGACCGTCGCGCCGCTCGCGATCCGGTGGCCGCCCCCCTCCCCGCCGACCTCCGCCGCCGCCACCCGGCACGCCGCGGCGAGGTCGAGGCCCCGGGCGACCAGGCGCGACGTCCCGCGCCCGCTCGCCTTGATCGGCTCGCCCGGCCGGGACGACAGCGCGACGACCGGCCGCTCCGGATCGAGCAGGTAGATCATCGCGAGCCCCGCCTGCGTGCCGGCGAGGGTCGGCTCCGGGCTCTCGAACCACTGCAGGGCCGGCATCGAATGGACCTCCCCGGACTCGAGGCGGAGGAGCCCGTCGAGGATCCCCCGGCGCCAGGCCCGCTCCAGCGATTCGGCGCGCCGGAGGGAGGCCGCGTCGCCGAGCGCCAGCGCGACGCCGACCCCCGGTTCACCGGCCCGGCCGCAGGCGTTCTGGAGGTTCGACAGCTCCTCGGCGTCGCGGCCGAGCGAGAGGGCCGTCCAGCGCGGCTGGGTCAGGACGCCGATGTACTCGGGGAGGACGCCGGCCTCCTGGAGCCGGCGGCCGAGCTCCGCCGCGAGGCGCGCCGCCTCCTCCGGGGCGAGCGAGGACGGCGGACGGGCCGGGTCGAGGCCGAGCGAGCTCAGGAGCGAGCGCGCCGCCTCCGGATGGCCCGAGATCCCCCGCACGAACGGGTCGATCCCCTCGGCGAGCGCCTCGACGAGCGTCGACCCGCGCACCGCGAGCCCCGGTCCCGTGGCGAGGAGCGACCGCCGGCACGCCTCCTCCATGAGGCGGGCGTTGAGCCCCCGGAACCCGCCCATGTGCTGGCGGTCCGCGATGGCCCCGGAGATCCCCCACGGCGCGTTGTCCCAGTTCCGCCCGTCGAGCGCGATCGTGAACAGCCAGCTCAGCGTCGCCCCGCACAGTTCGTCCATCCCGTCGACGCCCCAGTCGAGCGGGTTGACGAGCGCCACCGTCTCCGGCGGCGGGCGCGCCGGGGGAGGGTAGCGGTGGTGGTCGAGGACCACCACCGGATGGCGGTGGCCCGCGTAGAGGTCGAGCCAGCTCGAGCCCGTGTCGGCGATGAGGACGGGGCCGTTCGTGGCCCGGAGTAGCTCGGCCATCCTCTCCCGTTCGACGCCGAAGAAGGCGGTCGCCTGCGCCGGATAGCCGAGCCGGGCGAGCGCGCGCAGCAGCGCCGACGCCGAGGCGATCCCGTCCCCGTCGTAGTGGTAGAGGATCCGCCAGCGGCCGGGGTGCTCGCGGACGAGCGCGGCGGCCCGGTCGATCTCCTCTCGGAAGCGGGGATCCGGGACGAGCGAACCGACCCCGGGGTCCATCACTCCACCTGGAGCGCGGCCGCGGCGGCCGAGTAGCGCCAGGTCTCCGGCAGGACCTTGGCCTGCCGGTAGTAGCGGGCGAGCCGCCGGATCCGGGACTCGATGAGCGTCAGCCCGCGGCGGTTGGCGAGGTCCTTCGGGTGGGCGGCGAGATGGCGCTGGAGGTGGACGACCCGCTTCAGCAGCGCCTGGAGGTCGTCGGGGATCTCCGCGGGCACGCCGTGGCTGCGGAGGGTCCGGCTCAGGCGCTCCCCCGTGATCGCCCGTGCCGAGGGGATCCCGTAGGTGTCGCGCAGCCGCTGACCGACTTGGGCGGCGGTGAGGCCGGACTTGGCAAGCTGGGTCGCCTGCTCGACGACCTCCTCCCGTGTGGCGGCCACCCACGAGGGGTTGGCGGCCGGGTACGGCCGGTGCGATCCCGCGCGGCCCTTGCGGCGGGAGTGGATCCGGGACATGGGCCCGGCGCGGAGCGGCGCCCCCTATTTAACGGCCGTCACCCCACCTTCCTGCGGGGGCGGGGCCGTCCTCGCTGCGGCCGAGGACCGTGGCCGGGCTGCCGACCGTCCCATGGGGGCGGCTCGGGAGGGGGCGGGGGAGGCGGCCTCTTATGCCCTTCCCCGTTCCCCCGCCGGAATCGTGCCCGATCCCGAGCCGTTCACGGTCACTCCGTACGAGGTCAAGGGCCGGATCGACTACGCCCGCCTCCGGGAACAGTTCGGGACCCAGGAGATCACCCCGGCGCTCCGGGACGAGCTCCGCTCCCTGGCCGGCGGACCGCTCCCGCCCTCGCTCGAGCGGGGGATCTACTACTCCCACCGCGATCTCGGCCCGCTCCTCGCGGAGTACCGCCAGGGCCGCCGCTTCTTCCTCTACTCCGGCCGCGGCCCCTCCGGCCCCCTCCACCTCTCCCACCTCCTCTCCTTCGACCTGTGTCGGTGGTTCCAGGAGCGGTTCGGGGCGCCGATGTACATCCAGATCACGGACGACGAGAAGTTCTGGGCCCGCGGGCACCTGACCCGGGAGGAGTCGATCCGATGGGGCGAGGAGAACCTGCTCGACATCCTCGCGCTGGGGTTCGACCCGATCCGGACACGGGTCTTCTTCGACTCGCGATCGATCGCCGCGCTCTACCCGCTCGCGATCCGCGTCGCCCGGAAGATCCCCTACTCGACGGCCAAGGCGGTCTTCGGCTTCTCGCCGAGCACCAACATCGGCCTCGTCTTCTACACCGCCCTCCAGACCGTCCCCTGCTTCTATCCCTCCTGGGAGGCGGGCCGTCCGATCCCCTGCCTCATCCCCTGCGGGATCGACCAGGACCCGCACTTCCGGATCACGCGGGACATCGCCGAGTCGCTCGGCTACCCGAAGCCGGCGCTTCTCCACAGCCAGATGATCCCGGGGCTCGAGGGCGAGGGCGCGATGAGCACCACGGGCACCTCCCCGGAGAACACCCTGTTCCTGAACGACCCGCCCTCCGCGGTCGCCCGCAAGCTGCGCCGGGCGTTCACGGGGGGGCGGACGTCGGTCGAGGAGCAGCGCCGGCTCGGGGCGACCCCCGAGGTCTGCGCGATCTGGGCGCTGTGGCGGAGCCGGTTCGCCGAGACGCCGGAGAAGTTCGACCAGATCACCCGGGACTGCCGGTCGGGCGCCCTGCTCTGCGGGGACTGCAAGGGGGAGCTCATCGAGCGGGTCCAGGCGTTCTACGAGCGGCACCGCGCCGCCCGGGAGGCCTGGCGGGACCGCGCCGGCTCCCTCATCGTGACCGATCCGCCGAGGCCGGACTGACGGAGGCGCCGGCCCCCCGATCCCGCGGGGGAAGAAGACCTTATATACTCCAGCTTCGGTGGATCCTCCGAGAGATTCCGAAGCCTCGCCCGACCTCGAGCGGTCCGCCTGTTTGATCCTTCGAACCGGTTGTTCGCGCGATTGGACGAACGAGGGGACGGAGGATCTCGACGCAACGCGAACGAAAGCGAAGAGGCAAACGACATGGAGAAGACCCTGACGAAGGTGCGAGACCTGACGCCGAGCTCGAAGCAAGTGAATGTGCTCGCCAAGGTGCTGAGCGTCGGCGAGCCGAAGGAAGTGATGGGGAAGTTCGGCGACGCGCGCAAGGTCGCCGAGGCGGTCGTCGGCGACGACACCGCGACGATCATCCTGTCCCTGTGGAACGACCAGATCGGCTCGATCGCCAAGGACGAGACGGTGCTGATCGACAACGGCTACGTGAGCCTGGTGCGCGGGCACATGCGGCTCAACGTCGGGCGCTACGGCAACCTGACGAAGTCGACCGAGGGGATCACGGAGGTCAACCAGTCCCTCGACATGAGCCAGCAGGAGTTCGAGAGCGAGCGCCGCAGCTTCGGCGGCGGCGGTTCCCGCTACGGGGGCGGCGGCTACGGCGGCGGCTCCCGCTACGGGGGCGGCGGCTCGACCGGCGGGGGTGCCGGCCGGGAGCGCAGCGAGAGCTACAAGCGCTACTGATCGGTGCCTGCCGATCGGGGACCAACCGATTCCCCCCTCCCCGCGGGGAGGGGGTTCGCCTCGGGTGATGGCATAAATATCCCCCTCCCTCCTTCCCCGGCCGCCATGAGCGAGCCGTCCCGGCGCCAGCTGACCCTCTACGTCGAGTCGAAGAAGGCGGTCACCACCTTCTACCGGCCCACGGTCCCGGCGACCGGCGTGAGCGTCGGGAGCGCGCCGGTCGCGACGACGGCGGAGACGCGCGGCGCGGACGACTCGTCGTCGATCGGGGACCCGCCGGTCTTCTTCCTCTCCGACGACCAGGCCCAGTGCGTGGCGTTGGTCGAGGAGGTCGCGCGACGCCGGGGCTATTCCGTCAAGGTCGTCGACGTCGCCAAGGCCGGCCGGATCGAGCGGCTGGTCACCGAGCACCTGCGGGGGGTCTCGCAGATGCCGGCGCTCGTCACCCCGGGCGGCCTGAGGATCGAGGGGTGCGCGGCGTTCACCGAGGAGAAGCTGGCCGAGATCATGCCGACCGACCTGCCCAGCGTGCGGGCGTTCACCTACCTCAAGATCAAGGGCGGGGACCTGGACGCGATCCGCGAGTCCCTGGTCGCCTTCCCCCAGGTGATGGAGCTCCACTTCCTGGCCGGGGACTGGGACATGCTGGTCGTCCTCGAGTTCCCCGAGGGCCCGGCCGGCCGCAAGCGCGAGGTCCTCGACTTCGTCACCGAGCGGATCCGCTCGATCCCGCAGATCCTCGACACCTCGACCCTGGTGCCGGAGTTCACGATCACGAAGTTCCCGATCAAGCGCTACGTGAAGGCGTAGGCGCGGCGGCCGCCGCGCGGGCGGCGGCCCGTCGCCGCCGGGCCCGGCGCCGGCCCGCGGCGCTCGGGCGGACGGCCCGGGCGGGGGGGGCCGGAGGGCCGGCCCGGGGCTCGGGGGCCCCGTAGAGCGGCTCGACCGTGAGCGCGTGCTCGCGCAGCCAGGCGATCCCCTCGACGTAGGCGGCGAACGCCTCGAGGTTCGTGAAGAGAGGGATGCCGAGCTCCACGGCCCGGCGCCGCAGGACGTAGTCGTCCTCGAGCATCCGCTCGAGCTTCTCCTGCGTGAGGGAGCTCGGGACGTTGAGCAGGAGGTCGATCCGCCCCGCGTCCAGCTCCGCGAGGACGTTCGGCCGGCGGTCCGGCTCGCTCACCTTGTAGAGGACCCGCACGCCGGGGACCCCGCGGGCGGACAGCGCGTTCGCGGTGTCCTCCGTCGCCGCCAGCCCGTAGCCGAGCTCGGCGAGCCGCCGGGCGATCGGCCAGAGCCGCTCCTTGAGCTCGGGCCCGCCGACGCTCACGAACGCGGTCCCGCGGGGCGGGACCAGGCGGACGCCGGTGGCGAGCAGGGCCTTGACCAGGGCGTCGCTGAACGTCGGGCCGAAGCAGGCGACCTCGCCGGTCGACTGCATCTCGACCCCGAGGATCGGGTCGGAGCCGTGGAGCTGGACGAACGAGAACTGGGGGACCTTGACCCCCCAGCGTCCCGGGGGGAGCGGCGCGACGCCCTCCCGGGAGATCGGGCGGCCGAGGAGCGCGCGGGCCGCCTCGCGCAGCAGCGGGACGCCGGTCGCCTTGGTCAGGAACGGGAGCGAGCGGCTCGCCCGCAGGTTCATCTCGATGATCTGGAATCCGCCGTCCTTGACGAGGAACTGGATGTTGAACGGCCCGCGGATCGCGAGCTCCCGGGCGAGGACGGTCGCCGCCCGGACGAGCCCCTCCTGCACCGCGATCGGGGTGTGGCGCGGCGGCAGGCAGAAGATCGCGTCGCCGGAGTGGACGCCGGCCCGCTCGACGTGCTCGAGGATCCCGCCGACGAGCACCCGCTCTCCGTCCGAGATCGCGTCGAGCTCGACCTCGTCGGCTCCCTGGACGAACTTGGAGATGACGACCGGGTGCTCCGGCGAGACCCGGGCCGCCTCCCCGAGGAACGCCTCGAGGTCCGAACGGGCCCAGATGACGCGCATCGCCTGGCCGCTCAGCACATACGACGGCCGGACCAAAACCGGATAGCCGACCTCCTCGGCGAACGCCTCGGCCGCGCCCACGGTGGTGAAGGCGCGCCAGGGCGGCTGCGGGATCCCCTTGCGCTCGAGCAGCGCCCCGAAGCGGGCCCGATCCTCCGCGGTGTCGATCGACGACGGGTCCGTCCCGAGGATCGGGATGCCGCAGGCGGCGAGCAGCGGGGTCAGGTTCTGCGCGAGCTGGCTGCCGACGCAGGTGACCATCCCCCGGAACGACTCGAAGTCCTGGAGGTCGCGGATCCGCTCGAGCGTGATCTCCTCGAAGTAGAGCCGGTCCGACCGGTCGTAGTCGGTCGAGACGGTCTCCGGATTCGAGTTGATGACCGCGACGGCCGGGACCCCCTCGGCCTTGAGGCCGTCGACGAGGTTCATCGTCGACCAGTCGAACTCGACGCTCGACCCGATGCGGTACGGCCCGGCGCCGATGACGAGGACCGCGCCGTCCGGGGCCGGCCTCACGTCGTCGGCACTGGCCCGGTAGGTGACGTAGAGGTAGTTCGTCCGGCTCGGCCACTCCCCCGCAAGCGTGTCGATCATGCGCACGCGCGGCCGGATCCCGTGCGCGAGGCGCTCCCGGCGGACGGCCTCCTCGTCCTTCCCCTGTGCCCGGGCGATCGCGCGGTCGGAGAGACCGGCCTCCTTGGCGCGCCGCAGCCGGTCCGGCGGGGTCGGTCCGGTCCCGGCCTCGGCGACGGCGGCCTGGGCCCGCTCGATCTCGGCGAGCTGGCGGACGAACCACGGGTCGATGTACGACACCGTGGCGATCGTCTCGACGTCGATGCCGGCCCGGAGCGCCTCGAGGACCCGGTAGAGGATCTCCGGGGTCGGGGCTCCCAGGTCGGCGAGGATCTCCTCCCGGGACCGGACCGTGGGCGGCGGCAGGAGGTCGGCGCGCGGGTCAAGCATCCGCACGGCCTTCGAGACCGCCTCCGGGAACGAGGCGCCGACCCCCATGACCTCGCCGACCGACTTCATCGACGGCCCGAGGCGGCGGTCGGCGCGGGGGAACTTCGTGAGGTCCCAGCGGGGGTGCTTCACGACCACGTAGTCGAGGGCCGGCTCGAAGCAGGCGCTCGTGACGCCCGTCACCCGGTTCTTGAGCTCGGGCAGGGTGTAGCCGAGCGCGAGCTTCGCCGCGACGTAGGCGAGGGGATAGCCGGTCGCCTTCGAGGCGAGGGCGCTCGAGCGGCTCAGGCGGGCGTTGATCTCGATCGCGTAGTACTCCCGGCTCGTCGGATCGAGGCAGAACTGGATGTTGCACTCGCCGACGACGCCGACCTCCGCGACGGCGCGCAGCGCCGCCTGGCGGAGCATCTGGTACTCGGCGTCGTCCAGGGTCTGGCTCGGGGCGATGACGATGTTGTCGCCGGTGTGGACCCGCATG
The DNA here is from genome assembly GCA_038729445.1 of Thermoplasmata archaeon. Classification (GTDB taxonomy): domain Archaea; phylum Thermoplasmatota; class Thermoplasmata; order Lutacidiplasmatales; family UBA184; genus Lutacidiplasma. The sequence continues at coordinate 3,207 of JAVYSA010000007.1, read as the reverse complement.
GAGAGCACGTTCTCCATGTTGCAGATCGTGAGCGCGTTGCCGAGCCGGTCCCGGACGACCTCGTACTCGAGCTGCTTGAACGTCCCGACGTACCGCTCGAGCAGCGCCTGGCCGACCGGGCTCGCCCGGAGGCCCCGGCCGACGACCTCCTCGAGATCCTCGGGGGTCCGCGCGATCCCGCCGCCCTTGCCGCCCAGCGTGTAGGCGACGCGGACCATCACGGGGTAGCCGAGCTCCCGGGCCGCCGCCCGCGCCTCCTCGATCGTGTAGACCGCCCGGCTCGGCAGCGTCGGCACGCCGGCCCGCCGCATCGCCCGGATGAACCTCGCCCGGTCCTCCGTCGCCCGGATCCCCGCCACCGGCGTGCCGAGGACCCGGGTCCCCGTCCGCTTGAGCGCGCCGGAGTCGGAGAGGCCGACCCCGCAGTTGAGGGCCGTCTGGCCGCCGAAGGCGAGCAGGAGGCCCTCGGGCCGCTCCGCCTCGAGGATCGGCTCGACAAACTCGGGGGTGAGCGGCTGGAAGTAGACCTTCCCGCGGCGCGGCGGGTCCGTCTGCAGGGTCGCGATGTTCGGGTTGACGACGACGGTGTAGACCCCCTCCTCCTCGAGGGCCTTGAGGCACTGCGAACCGGAGTAGTCGAACTCCCCGGCCTCGCCGATCTTGAGCGCCCCCGAGCCGAGGAGGACGGCCTTCGAGGGCATCGCCGGAGGGGTCATCGGCGCCGGCGGACCTTGGCCGCGAACTGGTCGAAGACGAACCCGGCCTCCTGCGGGCCGGGGTGCCCCTCGGGGTGGCCCTGCAGCGCGATCAGCCGCCCCGCGTCGTCCCGGACGCCCTCGAGGGTCCCGTCGTCCGGATTGACCGCCCAGGGCCGGAGCCCGGTGCCGGCGAGCGTCGCCGGGTCGACGGCGTAGCCGTGGTTCTCGCTCATGATCAGGGCCCGGCCGTCCGGAAAGACGATCGTCTTGTTCTGTCCCCGGTGGCCGAACTTGAGCTTGTAGATCCGGGCGCCCCGGCTCATGGCGAGGAGCTGGATGCCGAGGCAGATGCCGAGCGTCGGGAGGCGGCGCACGGCCGGCCGGCGCAGCTCCTCGACCGTCCGCCCGAGCCGTTCGGGATCGCCGGGGCCGTTGCTGACCACGAGCCCGAGGACCGGCCGGCCCTCGAACCGGTCGGGGATGGGGGCGTCGAAGGGCAGGCGGAGGACCGCGAGGCCCCGGTCGAGGACCGCGCGGACGATGCTCGCCTTGGCGCCGCAGTCGAGGAGGACGACGAGCGGATGGGCCGGGTCGCCGTAGAGGCGCGGCGTGCGTGGCGAGATCTCGGCGACGTACTCGCCGGCTTCGTACGCCGGGGCCCGCCGGATCGCCTCCCGGAGCTCCTCGTCGGACGGCCGGCGATCCGCCGGACCGACGTCGACGACCCCCCGGACGACGCCGCACTCGCGCAGGTGCTCGGTCAGGAGGCGGGTGTCGACCCCGCGGATCCCCGGCACCCCCTCGCGGGCCAGCCACTCCTCGAGCGTCCCCCGGCTGCGCCAGTGGTGGGGCGGCGTCGTGCCCCGGGCGATCATGCCGACCACCTGCACGCCCTCCGACTCCTGGCCGACGGGAAGGCCGTGGGCGTCCCGCTCGGCCGGGTCCGGCACGCCGTAGTTGCCGAGGAGCGGGTAGGTGAACGAGAGGATCTGTCCGCGGAACGACGGATCGGTGAGCGACTCGGGGTAGCCGGCCATGCCGGTCGTGAAGACGACCTCGCCGACCCGGCGTGTGGACGCGCCGAATCCCTCCCCGTCGAAGCGGGTCCCGTCTTCCAGAAATAGGGTCCCCCCGAGGGCATCCCTCGAGGAGGTCAGGGTCACGGTCGCAGGAACCCGGCGCGCCGCAGGCCGGGGCGCGGGGATAAGCGTTGCGCGTTCGGGCCGCCTTCCGGACCGCCGGAACGGGCCCGGACTGCCCGCGCGCGCCCACGGGCCGCGCGAACCGCAAAATACGGCGGCCGGCTCCCCGCCATCCCGACGATGCCCGGATTCCCCCGCCTCCAGGAGTCCTACGATCTCCTCATCGTCGGCGGGGGCCACGCCGGCCTCGCCGCCGGGCTCAAGGCCGGCCTGCTCGGGCACACGGCGCTCATCGTCGACCGCGGCCCGAAGTACGGCCGGTCGTACTACGCGCCGAGGATGGACAACATCCCCGGTTTCCCGGACGGCATCTCGGGCCACAAGCTCCTCGACCTCCAGATCGCCGCCCTGCGCTCGGTCGAGCCGTCGGTCGCCTACGTGACCCCCGCGCGCGCGGTCGGCCTGGAGCCCGCCGACGGGCGGTACCGGCTGCGCTTCGAGTGGCTGCGCCAGACCCACGCGGTGACGGGCCGGGCCGCCGTCCTCGCGATGGGGGTCGTCGACCGGATGCCCGTGGTCGGCGGCCGGATCGACCCGATCTTCCCGTGGGCGAACCAGGGGATCGTCGACTTCTGCCTTCTCTGCGACGGGCACACGCTGCCCGGCCTGTCCGTCGCCGTCCTCGGCGACGACGCCACGGCGGTTCGGACGGCGCTCGACCTTCTCCATTTCCGGCCCCGTTCGGTCGAGCTCCTCACCCACGGGCGCCCGCTCCTCGACGGGAGCCCTCCGGAGGAGCGGGAGGCGCTCCTCGCGGCGCTGCGCGAGGCCGGGATCGGCTGGCACGAGGCGGAGATCGTCGGCTTCGACGGGATCCGCGAGAAGGCCTTCCACGTCCGGTTCGCGGACGGGGAGGTGCGGCGCTACGACAGGGGGTTCAGCGGGCTCGGCTGGTACGACCAGCACACGGCGATCCCGCGGTCGCTCGGCGCCCGGATCGACGCCGAGGGCTACGTCGTCACGGACGAGGACTGCCGGGTCCTGCGCGACGGGGACGGGGCGCCGATCCCCGGGCTCTACTGCGTCGGGGACCTGCGCAACGGATGGAACCAGATCCCCGAGGCGTGGGCGACGGCCGAGCGGGCCGTCATCCACGCCTTCGCCTCCTTCCTCTGAAGGCGGAGCCCGGGGGCCGGAGGGAGGAGTCCCCGATCCCCCGCTGGAATCGGTTCAGCGGGCCGGGAGGGCCGAATGGGGCGGCAGGACGTCCAGCTGGACGGCCAGCCCCTCCAGGTCCCGGGCGACCGCCGTCGCCCCGCTGAGGCGGAATCGGTCCTCGGTCAGCTGGGTCGGTTCGTCCGGGGGCG
>JAVYSA010000006.1:0-52226 GCA_038729445.1 Thermoplasmata archaeon | reverse complement strand
GGGGGACCGCAACTACGTCCGTCTCGATCCCGCCGAGCGGGTCGGGCACATTTTCCTCGCCCGACGGCCGCCGGAGGGCCCATGACCGCGGGGGCCGGGGACCGGCCGGTACCGGAGCGCCCGCCGCTCTGGTACAAGGACTCGGTGATGTACGAGGTCTCCGTCAAGTCGTTCTACGACGCCAACGGCGACGGGATCGGGGATTTCCGCGGGCTGGCCGAGAAGGCCGGCTACTTCACCGAGCTCAACGTCGACGGCCTGTGGCTCCTGCCGTTCTACCCGTCGCCGATGCGCGACGACGGCTACGACATCTCGGATTACTACGGGGTCCATCCGGACCTGGGGACCCTCGAGGAGTTCGACGCGTTCCTCGATGCGGCCCACCGCCGGAACCTCCGCGTGATCGCGGATCTCGTCATGAACCACGTCTCCGACCAGCATCCGTGGTTCCAGGAGGCGCGCCGGGACCCGAACTCCCCCCGACGCAGCTGGTTCGTCTGGTCCGACACGGACCGTCGGTACCGGGAGGCCCGCATCATCTTCGTCGACACCGAGCGGTCGAACTGGACGTGGGACCCCGTGGCGAAGCAGTACTTCTGGCACCGGTTCTACAGCCACCAGCCGGATCTCAACTACGATGAGCCGGCCGTGCGGGACGAGATGCGCAATGTCGTGCGGTTCTGGCTGCGGCGCGGATTGGACGGCTTCCGCTGCGACGCGGTGCCCTACCTGTACGAGCGGGAGGGGACGAGCTGCGAGAACCTGCCCGAGACGCATGCCTTCTTCCGCGACCTGCGCCGGATGGTCGACGAGGAGTTCCCCGGCCGCATCCTCCTCGCGGAGGCGAACCAGTGGCCGGCCGACGTGAAGGCCTACTTCGGACGGGAGGACGAGTTCCACATGGCATTCAACTTCCCGTTGATGCCCCGGATCTTCATCGGCCTCGCCCGCGAGAGCTCGCTCCCGATCCGGGAGATCATCGAGGAGACCCTCCCGGTGCCGGAGACCTGCACGTGGGGCGTCTTCCTGCGGAACCACGACGAGCTGACGCTCGAGATGGTCACCGACGAGGAGCGGGACTTCATGTATCACGAGTACGCGAAGCACCCCAAGATGCGGCTGAACCTCGGCATCCGGCGGCGTCTGGCGCCCCTGGTCGACGACGACCGGCGCGTCCTGGAGCTCCTCCACGGGCTCCTGCTCTCCCTGCCGGGAGTCCCGATCCTCTACTACGGCGATGAGCTCGCGATGGGCGACAACATCTACCTCGGCGACCGGGCCGGGGTCCGCACGCCGATGCAGTGGAGCGCGGATCGCAACGCGGGGTTCTCCCGTGCGGACCCCGAACAGCTCTACGCTCCCGTGATCCTGAACCCGAACTTCCACTACGAGAGCCGGAACGTCGATGCCATGCGCCGGCTCGGCTCGTCGTTCTGGAACTGGCTCCGTCGGCTGCTGGCGATCCGCCGGAGGTACGCGGCCCTGTTCGGCCGGGGGACGATCGAGTTCCTCACCGTGCCCAACCGCAGGGTCCTCGTCTACCTCCGACAGTACGAGAAGACCACGATCTTGTGCGTGTTCAACCTCGCCCGGTCTCCGACCGCCGTCGAGCTCGACCTGCGCGCCTTCGCCGGGCGCCATCCCGTGGAACTGAAGAGCGAAGCCCCCTTCCCGGCGATCGGGGAGCTCCCCTACTTCCTCACCTTGGACGAGCACTCGTTCTTCTGGTTCCGTCTGGATTCGGGGGATCCTTCGGCCCCTCCGCGCCCATGAGCGGGGGGACGCCCGGGGACTGGCTCGGGGCGATCCGGGACGAGCGGTGGTTCGGCGCGAAGGCCCATGCGCCGCTCCGGGCCGATGTCGTCGACCTTGTCCCGATCCCGCCGACGCCCTTCGGCCTCGGGCTGATCGAGGTCACGTTCTCCGACGCGAGGTCCGAGACCTACTGCGTTCCGGTACGGCTGGCTCCCCACGGGTTGACCCCTTCCCCGGACCGGGCGATCTTCGCTCGCCCGGATTGGATCCTCGCGCTGCTGCATGGGCTGCACAACGGCACCGTGTGGAGGGGGACCGCGGGCTCGGTCGCCTGTCAGAACCGCGGGACCACGATCCCGCCGCAGATCTGGGCGGTGGATCCCTCCGGGATCGCGCCCCTCGCGGCAGAGCAGAGCCACCAGTCGGTGCGGTGCGGCGTCCGCCTGGTGCTCAAGCAATTCCGTCAGCTCTCGCCGGCTCCGAACCCGGACCGGGAAGCCTCGCTGGCCCTGGACGATCAGGGGTTCGATGCGATCCCACGGCCGGTCGCCTGGGCGACCTACGAGGGTCCTCCTGGGACGTTCGACCTCCTCTGGGCGACGGGGTTCGTAGCGAACCGCGGGACCGCGTGGGATCGCTTCGTCGCCTCGGGCGGCCCCGGTCGAGGGGGGGAGCGGACGAGGGAGGATGCCGCCGCGCTCGGCCGCCTGATCGCCCGCATGCACGGCGCGCTCGCCCGCGCCTCGATGGCCGGCCTCCTGCCGTCCGACGTGGGGGGTCCGGAACGGGCCCGACAGGAGGTCGAGGAGTGGCGGCGTGGGCTCGTGGAGACCGAGGCACGGCTACGGCATTTGGGTCCCACCCTGGGCCCCCCCGTCGAGGAGGCGATCGAGCATCTCGCCGGGTGGGCCGGCACGCTCTCGGGGGCCGGCGGTGCGCTGATGGAGGCAGCCGAAGCCCGGCTCGTCCGCATCCGCACCCACGGGGACCTTCACCTGGGCCAGGTACTCGTCGCGGATCCCGGGGACCGGTTCGTGCTCCTCGACTTCGAGGGAGAGCCGTCGGCGCCGGTGGAGGAACGGCGGGCCCCACGGTACGCCGCGCGCGATGTCGCCGGCATGGTCCGGTCGTTTGACTACGCCGTCCGACGTGCGCGGGAAGGCGGGCCGGCCCTGCGTCCCCGGTCGCTCCGCCTCCTCCCCCCCGACGCGGTCCGCCGCCGCGACGGCTGGGTGCGGAGCCTGCTCGACGCATATTGGGCACAGGCGAGTCCGGACCACCCCGGCTGGCTCCCCTCGCAGCCCTCCCTGTTCGAGCGGATGGTGGACTTCTACGCCATCGAGAAGCTCGCCTACGAGATCCGGTACGAGCTCGACCATCGTCCGGCCTGGGTCGTCACACCGTTGGCCGCGCTCCTGGAGCGCCTCGATCCCGGGGCACGGGATGGCGATCCGTCCGACCCCTCCGGGACTGGCCCTCCCCCGTCCCCCTAGGCCTGGCCTCCCTCGGGGCTCCGCCGCGCCCTCGGACGCAGAGGCGATATTTCCCGGGGGCGGTACGGTGCCCGGTCATGGTAAGCCTCGAGGAGGTCGACACGGCGATCGGGGCCGCCCTCGTGGGCGTGATCTGCCTCGGCGGGTTCGAGGCGCTCGGCCGGTTCGCGGGCCGCCTCGCCGGGCGCTCGGGGGCGCGGCGGGGTGTCGTGCATACGATCCGGGAGACGGCCCGGGTCACCGGAATCGTCATCGCGGTGGTCGCCGTCGTCACGTTCCTCGGCCTCGCCCCGATCCTGACCGTCCTGACGATCTCGGGCCTCTTCGGCCTGGTCATCTCCCTCGCGCTGCAGGCGACCTTGAGCAACATCGTCTCCGGGGCCCTCCTCTTGAGCGAGCGGATGATCCGGCATGGGGACCGGATCACCTTCGGTGCGATCCAGGGTACCGTCGTCCGTGTGGCCCTGCGGAGCACGTGGGTTCAGACCGATCGGGGCGACATCGCGGTCATCGGGAACACGAACCTCCTCAACGGGCCCCTGACTAACCACACCCGGAGCCCGGAGATCGTCCGCGACCTGACGGGCGCGGACGCCGGCCCCCCGGCGCGGGTCCCATGAGGCGTCCGTCGGTCCCGGACCCCTCTCCCGCTCCGGAGAGATCCCCGGGCGCGCGGGGGGCCCAGGCGATCCTCCTCCTGTCGGGCGTGTCGCTGGGGCTGTTGGTCGCGGTGGCCGTCGCCGTCACCGTCGCCGGCACCGCGGCCGCGTGCACCAGCCTCGCTGGGTGCCTGACCGACGGGGAGGGCGCCCTGGCCTTGGTGCATGTCGCGGGCGCGGGCGTCCTGCTCATCGTGGTCATCGCCCTGACGGCTGTCGCTGGCGTGCGCCGCCGGGATGTCCCAGGAGCGTGGGCCCCGGCCGGTGCGGCGCTCGCCGTCCTCCTGGTCGCGGCGGGGTTCGGCATGGCGTTCGCCTCCGGGGGCCTCCCCGATGCGTACGCCCCCGTCCAGTTCGGACTCCTGACCGCCACGGCCCTCCTGCTCGTCGTGGTGGCCCGGCGAGCCTACGGGATCCTCCGGAGGCGGATCCCGGGCCGTGGCCTTGATAGGGATGCACCCCCCTAGGCGACCGTGCTCTCGGACGCCTACGGCCGGTGGGTCACCGACCTGCGGATCAGCGTGACCCGGCGGTGCAACTTCGAGTGCCTCTACTGCCATGACGAAGGTCTCGGGCCGATCCGCCGCCCGGCGAGCCCCCATGACGAGGAGATCAGTCCGGCCGAGGTCGAGCGCATCGTCCGCGTGGGCCGGGAGTTCGGCATCCGGTCCGTCAAGTTCACGGGCGGCGAGCCGCTGGTGCGCGACGATCTCGAGGCCATCGTGGAACGGACGGTCCAGGAGGTTCCCGACGTCTCCCTGACCACGAACGGATCGCTCTTGGCCGCCCGGGCCGAGCGGCTGCGTGACGCGGGCCTCAAGCGGGTGAACGTCTCCGTGGATTCCCTCCGGCCCGAAGAGTTCCGGTCGATCCGGCATGGGGCGCTCGCGCCGGTCCTGCGGGGGGTCCACGAGGCCGTGCGGGTCGGCCTCACTCCGGTCAAGCTCAACATGGTCGTCCTTCCCCAGACCGTGCCCCGCCTCCCCGAGATGATCGCGTTCGTCGCCCGGGAGGAAGGGCTCAAGCTCCAGCTCATCCAGTTCATGCCCGAGCTCGCTCCCCCGGTCGTAGGGACTCCGGTCGACCTTGCCCCGGTCCGCCGCTGGCTGGAGCGCCACGCCGACCGCACCATCGTGCGGGAGATGCACCACCGTCGGATCTATGGGTTCGGGAGGGCCGAGGTCGAATTGGTCGATCCCGTGCGCAATCCGGAGTTCTGCGCGAACTGCCACCGCTTGCGGGTCACCCACCGGGGCGAACTCAAGGGGTGCCTGAACCGCAACGACGATCTCGTGCCGACCCGGGGCCTCAGCGACGCGGAGCTGCGCGACGCGTTCCGCCGCGCGGTGGCCCAGCGGGTCCCGTTCTACGGGGTGTCCCAGAGGGACCCGTCGGGGCCCCCAGGCCTCCGCCCCCCGGCCAGCCCCGCACCCGATCGATCCAGCGGTTGAGGCGGCGGAAGCGGCCCGGCGGCGAGCCGCGGGCCACGATCCAGGGCCACAGGCCGCCGTAGATGCCGCAGTCGGCCAGGCTGGGTGGGCCCAGGAGGTAGTCCTTCCCCTCCAGCATCCGATCGATCCGGTCGAAGTGGGGCAGGACCGCCGCGTCCAGCTCGGCGCGGCGGGCCCGCAGGGACCCGAATGTCCCGCGGGTACGGGTCTGCATCTCCTCGAACACCCACGCCTCGACCGGGTCCCGGAACATCGCCCCGATCTCCGTCACCACCGCCGGCCAGACGGTCGCTTCGAGCAGCTCATGGCCGTAGGAGTCCAGGGTCTCCGCGAGCGCCTCCTGCCCGCGGGGGAACAGCGGCGGGTCGGGGACCCATCCCTCGAGGTGGCGCGGAAGCTCCTGCCACCGCACGATCCGCCGGCCATGGCGAAGGGCCGGCACGTAGTCCTGCCCGGTCTCGCGGAGCAGCCGGCGCTTGTCGTGGTACGGGACGGGGACCGCCGTGAACGGGATTCCCTTGAGGGCCATGGCCCGCTCGATGCACGCGCAGTAGTGGCTGGGCCAGAGGACGTAGAGGAAGGGCCGGCTTGTCATGTCGCCCACCCCACCGGGTGTCCCCGGACCTGCTCTTCCAGCCAGCGGCGCAGCGGACGGAAGTACTCGAGGAGCCCCTCGGCACTCATCGTCCGGGTGCCGGCGATCGCCTCGAGCGCCTCCGGCCATGGTCGGGACGCGCCCATCCGGAGCATCCCGTCCAGCGCCCTGCCGGCCTCAGGATGCCCATAGATCGACACGCGGTGCAGCGGACCCGTGGCGCCGATCCGACGGGCGAGGGCCCGGTGGAACTGGAACTGGAGGAGGTGCGCCAGGAAATAGCGCATGTACGGCACGCTCGCCGGCACGTGGAACTTCGCGCCCGGGTCGAACTCGTCCTCCCCCCGCGGCTGCCCCGGCCGGATCCCCTGGAGGCGTTCCCGAAGTTCCCACCAGGAGCCCGTGTACTCCCGCTCCGAAATCTCCCCCGAGAAGACGTTCCAGCGCCATCGGTCGACCGCCAGCCCGAACGGGAGGAAGGCGACCTTCTCCAGCGCGGTCCGGAGGAGGAGGCCGATGTCCCGCTCGACGGGCGGCGCCCGCTCGAGCAGGCCGATCCGCACGAGGTACTCCGGGGTGACCGAGAGCCCGATGGTGTCGCCCACCGCCTCGTGGAACCCATCGTGCGCGCTCTCGCGGAAGAGGAACGGCTGGCGGGCATACGCCCGCTGGTAGTAGTTGTGCCCGAGCTCGTGGTGGATCGTCTGGAAGTCCTCCCCCGTGATCTCGATGCACATCTTGATCCGGAGATCCTCGACGAAGTCGAGATTCCAGGCCGACGCGTGGCAGACGACCTCCCGGTCGCGCGGCCGCACGAGCATCGAGCGCTCCCAGAAGGTCGGAGGGAGGGGCGGAAGTCCGAGGGAGATGAAGAACTGCTCGGCGGTGCGCACCATCCTCTCGGGGGTGGTCCCGTGCTCGGCGAGGATCCGGGTCATGTCGTAGCCCGGTCCCGCCTCTTCGTCCGGAAGGAGGGCCGGGAGGATCGCTTCCCACGATTGGGCCCACATGTTCCCGAGCAGGTGGGCGGGGATCGGCCCGGCGCTCGGGACCGTCTCCTCGCCGTACCGTGCGTGGAGCCGCTGGCGGACGAAGGCATGCAGGAGCCGGTAGAGGGGGGCGACCTCGGACCAGAGGCGCTCGACCTCCCGGACGAACTCGGCCGGGGGCATGTCGTAGCGGGACCGCCACATCGCGCCGGTGTCCTCGAAGCCGAGCTCCCGGGCCCCCCGGTTGGAAAGGTCCACGTACTTCCGGAAATCCTCCCGGATCCCTCGCCCGACCCGGTGCCATCCCTGCCAGACGTCCCACAGGACCCCGGGCCGCCGGTCCGAGGACAGGATCCGGGAGAGTCCCTGCAGGTCGACCGGCTCCGGTGCGCCGGCGGGCCGATACCGCCCCTGGGCGTAGACCGCCTGCATCCGGGCGATGAGGCCCGCGAGCCGCTCGGAGGCGCCCGGCTCCGACGGTGCGACCGTCGGCAGGGAGACCCGGAGCAGGTGGACCTTGCGCTGGTCCTCCGGCGTCAGCTCGGCCGCAGGGACACCGACCCAGGTCCGGGCGAGGGCGGCCGCGCGATCCATCCATCGCGCGTTGGCGCGGGCGCTCAGCCTCTCGGTGTCGGGGGTGACGTAGGTGCTGTAGACCCAATCGGCGGTCTGGGCCTCGATTGCCAAGGCGCACAGTTCGTCTTCGGCCTCCGCGAGTCGACCGGACGGCCCGCTCGGGTCCACGGCCCCTCATCCGCACATGGAAGATAAGAGGCCGGTGTTCCCCCGGTTCGCTTCGAGACCGGAGTATATGTATCCCTTCGGCCGTCGATCCGGCCGAGGATACGTCCGTGACGAGGGAGTCGAACCGAACCCCCGCAGGGGAACGGGCGCCTCCGACCGACCGGAACGAGCCGCGGCTCCCCGGGTGTGTGCCCGTGCCGTGGGGCCCGCCGCGATCCCATCACCGCCTCACGCTCGAAGCGGCGGCCGCATACGCGACTCATGTCGACGCCGCCCGCACCCGGGCCGCGACCGAGGGAAAGACCCTCATCTATACGATCCGCTGGATCTGAGGGCTTCCCGTTCCTCGGCGAGCGCCTGCTTCGACAGGGCGTCGGCAATCGCGTTCTGCGACCGGGGGACCCACTCGAACCGCACCTCCGAGAACCCCGACACGAGCTGACGGAGCCGCTCGTGGTATGCCTTGAGGTGCTCCGAACGGATCGCATACGATCCGTCCATCTGCCGGAGGACGAGCTGGCTGTCTCCTCGGACAAGCACCTTGCCTGCGTATCCCTCCGCCCTCAGCTCCTCGAGGGCGCGGATCGCGGCGCAGTACTCCGCGACGTTGTTGGTCGCGTGGGGGGCGCCCGGGGGCACCGCGAGGCCCCGGCCCTCCCGGTGCCCGCTGGCCGATACCACCGTGTAGCCGTAGGTGGCGACACGCACCCCATCGACCGTCTGGCAGGCCCCGTCGAAGTGGACGAGGGCCACCTCCGCGCGTTCCCCTCCCTCGGCGATCCCCCGGGGGATCTGTGCGTCGTCGAGCGGGTCATCGGGCATGGACCGCTGGGACCGGTGGGAGCACGGATCCGATTTAGCGGGGACCCCTCCCGGGCGACGGGGGGCCACCCCGGGCCGCCAGGGGCCCACGACGACCTCATCTACCGCGAGGGCCCTCCGCCGCCATGGCGAACCCCACGGTCGTCCTTCGGACAACCCTAGGCGACATCCGCGCCGAGCTGTTCCTGGACCGGGCCCCGACGACGGCGGGGAACTTTGTCTCCCTGGTCCGCAAGGGATTCTACGACGGGCTGACGTTCCATCGGGTCATTCCCGGGTTCATGATCCAAGGCGGATGCCCGAAGGGCGACGGAACCGGCGGGCCGGGCTACACGATCCCGGACGAGTTCCGCCCCGACCTGCGCCACGACGGTCCCGGGGTGCTCTCGATGGCCAACGCGGGGCCCAACACCGGGGGCAGCCAGTTCTTCATCACCCTCGCACCGACCCCCTGGCTCGATCAGAAGCATGCGGTCTTCGGGCGGGTCCGCGGAGGGCAGGATGTGGTGGAGAGGATCGCCGCGGTCGCCCGGGACGCGCGCGATCGCCCGCGCACTCCGGTGAAGATCGTTCAGGCGTCCTTGGTCGGTGCGGCCTAGCGGACCGGGTAGGTCCACCACAGCCGTTCCCCCGGCCGTCGAAGGTCGTGGGCGGTCAGGGCCGCATTGCCGGCCAGGTGGAGTAGCTCGATCCCGATCAGGACGAGCACCACGGTCGTGATCCCGACCGCGAGCCCTGTCCCGCCGGCCGAAGCGCCTCCGGCCGTGGCAAGGGTGATGTGCAACGGAGATGCGAGGTAGAGAAGCCAAAGATACGTGATGGCGAGCAGGTCGACGATCAGGGAGATGGGACCGTAGGCGATCGTCGGGCGGGCGATCGACTGGGCGGCCGCCAGCACGGCCAAAAGGATTCCGGCGGTCTGAATCCCCCCCGTGGAGAACGGGAGGGACACGCCGCTTCCCGCCACGACGCCCGCCAAGAAGTTCGGGACCGCGACAAGCAGGAGGTAGGTTCCCAGGAAGACGAGTCCCCCGACCCCGATCCGCTCCAGCCATGGCGGGGGCCGAGGGCGGGGCCCCTCCGGATCGACGGCGGTGCGAGGACGGTCGTTCATTGGACCGGCACCTCCGGCAGGGTCCACGAGTAGCCGGAGCCGGTGAGGCTGCTTGCCGCCTCGGCCGGAAGACAGGTCGCGGGCTGGAGGGCGATGGATACGGTCCGTTGGACCGCTCCGTGTGCGCCGGCCGAGAGCGCGACCGTCGCCGTCCCGCATCCGGTCCCGTTGGCCGAGACCAGGCGGAGGGTCAATGCCCCGCTCCACGGGATCGAGAGGCCGTTGTAGAACGACAGGGTCGTCGGGGCCGGATTCCCCGAGGCGACGTGGACCGAATATCCGGAGAAGGGGGCGGTCCACACGATCGTCCCGCCCGGGACGAACGAGATCGAGATCGGGATCCCATATCCCAACGTCGCGTTCAGCCACCCGAGGGCCGTGAGCGTCGTGTTCTCGACGAGCAGGGCCTGTCCGGGGGTGTCCGGGGCGACCGTCACGGCCAACCCGACCGGCAGGGTCGCCCGTGCGCCGGGGCCAAGATCGGCGAGGCTCGCCCGCAGCACGCCGACCGACGCCGGGTCCGACGCGGACCGGGCGAGTGTCGTGACCGAGACACCGGTGATCGGAAGAATTCCCGCGTTCGTCAGGTTCACCTCGGTGGCCATCACGAGGGACTCTCCGGCGAGCGCCGGGGTCGTCGGGATCGAGGAGGGGGGGCTCACCCCGAGCTGGGTCGCGGAGTAGGTCACGAGGCCGAGATAGACGACGAGCACGACGCCCACGACGGTGGCCACCCGGAAGAGGCGACGGCGCAGGCGCAGCAGGCCGGGCTCCCGCGGGGGGTGGGCAGGGACGGAGGACCCGGCCAACGCGGCCTCGGACATCGTCCCCCCGGGAGATTGGCGCGCTATGTAGTTGTGGGTCCGGCGGAGGGGTCCCTGTCTTCGTTTGGTCCTCCCGCGACGCGGCCACCGCCTGCGACGAGAGCAGGCCGTCGAACCGCTTCGGGAAGTCGTGGACCCGGGCGAGGAGGTAGGTCTCGATCGAAGGCACCCCGTCGAGGGAGGCGGCATGGCGCTCCAGGTCCTCGAGGCTCGCCGCGGACGGCAGCACCACGAGGAAGCGGGAGAATCCCCGCCGATCGGAACGTCCCCGGTCCGGAGGTGGTGGACTCCGGCGTCCTTGGGAAGCGGGCCCACAGCGCCGGACGGACGGGGTCCCGGCGCACGCCGGGCGGAAGGTGGACCACCCCGCAGGCGATCGGCGGGGTCGGGCCGTGACGTCGAGGATGGGGGCGACCCAGACCGCCCCCGGTCGGCCCGATCGCCATTCTTCCGGGTGATGGTGCGGGTCGAGACTCCCACCGACCGTGCGATCTCCCGCAGCAGGACCGTCGGTTCGGCGCGGAGCGCCCCGCACGATGCGGTCCTCCAAGGCGGTCAGGGTGCCCATGGGCTCCGGTGCCTGCCAGAGCGCCGGCCCATCGATCTCCCGGACTGAGGGGGGCTCGGAGGAAGGGCACGGGTCCGCTCTGCCCGTCCGGCGAGAACTCCCTGCTCCGCCGCCGGCGCCCACGATCGCGAGCGCCCGTGGACCCGGTTCGGCCGACCGCGAGACGGGGAGGAACAGCCACTGGAGGGACTTGAACCCCCGACCTGCTGATTACGAATCAGCCGCTCTGCCAACTGAGCTACAGTGGCATCCGGCAGGGCGGAGGCCCCGTGCTTCATAAGTTTGGGCCACCGTGGTGGGACGGGGTCCCTCGGCGGCTCCTCCACGCGGCCCGCGCGCCCCGGCCGGTCCGGCGATCCGGCGTCCTCTGCGGTCCCGGTCGGGCCCTGTCGCCACGGACGGTCGGTGCCCGCCCGTGGGCCGACGCCCGTCCCCGGAAGGGGTCCCTACGGCGGCCCGTGCCGTCCCCCGGGGCCCGGCGGCGGGGGAGGCTCCGTCTCCTCCGGCGGCCGGTGGGCCCGGAAGCTTCGGAAGAGGGCGAGGTCGTAGGCGACCTTGATCGATCCCGCGAGCGCGAACGGACCGGCCAGCCAAGGGCCTCCGACCGCGAAGAAGGCGCCCGTCACCGGCGAGCCGAGGGCCTGGCTGCTGCGTGCGGCCGTCGTGTATCCGGCGGCCGCGATCCCCTCGCTGCGGGGCACGATCGCCTGGGTGTAGGACTGCCGGGTCGGCACGTCCATCTGGGAGAGCGTGCTCCGCGCCACCCAGAGGACGCCGGCACCGAGGAGCGCGGGGGCGAACGCGAACGCGATCAGCAATAGGCTCGATGGGATGTGCGTGAAGACCATCGTCCGCACGAGGCCGATGCGGCGGGCGAGCGGGAGGGCCAGGAGCAGGGAGGCGCCGGCCGCGACGCTCGCCAGGGCGAGGAGGGTGCCGATCGCCGCGGGCGGGGCCCCGAAGCGGAGCACCAGGAAGTACGCCACGAGGGTGTTGGTCGTCATGCCCCCACCGAACGCGTCGACGGCGAACAGGGCCGAGAGCCGGACGATCGGCCCGCGGTGCTCCGGCGACAGGGGGCGGTGCGTCCCGGGGTCCGGCCCGGTCGGGGCACGCGACGAACGAAGGAGGAGATAGGTGGGCAGGAGCGCGAGGCCGACCAGGCCGTAGAGCAGGAGCACGCCATCCCTCGGGGAGGAGGGAAGCCCCGCGAGGTTCCCCCCGATCCCGCTCAGCGGCACGGCGAGGAGGGCCCCGACAGCGGTCCCGACGTAGCCGGCGAGGTTGTAGGCGACGAACGCCCCCGTCCTCGTCCGGTCGGTCACGGCGCGGGAGAGGGACCCCTGCTCGACCGCGGCCAGGGGGCTGATGTCGGATCCCCCTGCGACGATCCCCCCCAGGAGGATCGCCGGAACCAGCGCCCAGGGGCTCGCGAGGTCGAACCAGAGGAGGAACCCTCCGATCGCCACCGTGAGGGCCCCGAGGACGAAGAGCCCCGTCGGCGCGAGCCGGGGGATCCGGTGCGCAATGAGGATCGCCCAGGCCGCCGACGCTCCTACGGCGACCCCGACGATCACCCCCACCCAGAAGGGGCCGTACCCCGCGGCGGCGAGGTCCGTTGCGAAGACGACCGCAAGGGCGCCGGCGGCCGCCCCTCGCAGCGTGCGGGCGACGGTGAGGAGCATCGAATCCCTTCGGGCGTCGGACGGGATCATCGTCCTCGGCCAGCCGGGGGCGAGGTCCCCGTGACCGAAGTCCGGGGATGGCGGTCCCTCCGAGCGGGTCTCTCTCCACGCGCGCCTCGGGCGTCCCCGATCGACGCCCCGCTCACGGCCGCGAGATCACCTTGAGGCGGTCGGCCGCGTGGTGCTCCCGAAGCCACCGTGCCACGGAGGGTGGCACGCGTCCGTCGACCGGCGCTCCCTGGCGGAGGGCCTCCCGGATCCCTTGGCCGACCCACGTCGACCGATCGAGCAGCCCGACGGAGCGCACGGGGTATCCGGCGGCGCCGAAGAGCTCCGCGGTGAGCGGATTGTCGGTGTAGACCCAGGCGAAGGGCGGGAGGAGGCTCTCGACGTGGCGGACCCAAAGGTCGTGCCGCCGAATGTCCGGGATCGGGATCAGCGAGACGTCCGCGATCTCCGCCTCCGCGAGCGCCTCGGCAATCATCTCGAACCGCTCCCCGGCCGTGAAGGGGTTCTCCCAGGTGTAGGACTCCTGCGCACTCCCGATCCCGAGGAGGATCGGGGCCGCGGGCTCCTCCGCCCGGATCCGGCCCAAGGCGTGGAGGTGGCCGCGGTGGAACGGCTGGAACCGGCCGATGAACAGCGCCCGCTCCCGACCGGGAGGTCGCCCTGTCATTCGGGGCCCAGGTCGTCCACGTCGTCCAGGAACTCGTCGATCTCGGGGCACCGGGGGGTGAGGTAGTGCCGGCAGTGGACGCAGCGCCGGTCGTTCGATCCGCTGGCGAGCCGGGGATTGAACTCGTAGCACGGCCGGTTCGAGAATGGGTCCGGCCCGCCGGCCGGCTCGCTCCCGAACGGGTCGATCGTCGGAAGCCCTCCGGAGGGGCGGCTGCGTGGCCGGTGGGCCGGAGGAGGGAACGATCCTCTCATGAACCCCCGACGGCCGGGCGCGCCGGAGGCTTCGCGCCGGGATCCGGGGCGGCCGCGGCGGCCGATCCGGTCGGCACCTCGGGCACCGCAGTCCGGGTCGTCGCGTGGACCATCGCGCTCAGCCGCTCCAGGAGGCTCTCCTTCTGGGTCTCCTGGCCGACCAAGGCGTACTTGAGCACGTCCCGGAGCGTCCGCACCGGGATCACCTCGATCTTCCCGCGGTAGCGCGACTCGAGCACCATGTCGTCCTGGTTGTCCTCCGGGATCAGCACGCGCTTGATCCCGCTGTCGGCCGCCGCCTCGACCTTCGCCGTCACGCCGCCGACGGGCAGGACGGTACCGCGGACGCTGAGCGAGCCGGTCATCGCGACCGACTGGTCGACCGGCACCCCCTCGAGGGCGCTGATGACCGCGGTCGCGATCGAGACGCTCGCCGAATCCCCCTCGACGCCATCCGAGGTGCCGACGAACTGGATGTGGATGTCGTAGCGGGAGATGTCGGCCCCCGTGTACTTCTTGATGAGGGCGCTCACGTTCTGCACGGCCTCCTTCGCGATCTCCCCGAGCTTGCCCGTGGCGACGACGACGCCCCCGTCGCGGGTCTGGGCCGGGGTGACCTCGGCCACGATCGGAAGGACGATCCCCGAGAACTCGGCCATGCCGCTCTGGGCGTTGATGGCGGCGAGGCCGTTGACGACGCCGACCGCCGCGCCCTCGACGCTGAACATCCGGTACTCCTTGCGGCGCTCGATGTAGCGGTCGGCGATCTGCTGCTCCAAGGAGCGGCTCGCGCGCTTCGCGGTCACGACGTGGTCGGCCCGGACGACAGGGCTCCCCTCGGAGTTCGCGATGTCCCCCGCGACCCGGATGAGCCCGCCGAGCTCCCGCAGGCGCAGCGTCAGCTGGCCGGACCGTCCGGCCCGGCGCTGGGCCTCCCGGATGACCTCGACGACCGCGCCCATGTCGAAGTGGGGGATCTTCTTGTCCTTGGTGACCTCCTGCGCGACGAACCGGACGAGCTTCATCCGGTTCTCGTAGGTGTCCGGCATCGTCGTCTTGACGTAGAGCTCGTAGCCGTAGCCCCGGATGCGGCTGCGCAGCGCCGGATGCATCGCCTGGATCGAGTCGATGTTCCCGGCCGCGACGAGCACGAAGTCGGCCGGGACCGGCTCGGTCTTGACCATCGCTCCCGCGGAGCGCTCGGACTGCCCGACGATCGGGAACTTGCGCTCCTGCAGGGCCGTCAGGAGCGAGTGCTGGCTCTCGATCTTGAGCAGGTTGATCTCGTCGATGAACAGCACGCCGCCGTTCGCCTTGTGGATCGCCCCGATCTCGACCCGCTCGTGGGGAGGGGTCTCGAGCCCGCCGGACTGGAACGGATCATGCTTGACGTCACCCAGGAGCGCACCGGCGTGGGCCCCCGTTGCGTCGACGAAGGGTGGCTTCTCGTCGGGCGTATGGGAGACGAGGAGCTTGGCGACCGCGTTCGCCGGATCGTTGCGGTTCCCTGAGAATCGGACGAGCAGGTAGAGGACCACGACGATGATGAACCCCAGGAGGACGGCGGTGATGTCGTGGTAGAGGTAGGCGTAGTAGAACGTGAACCCGAGGATGAAGACCGCCGCGATCACCAGCAGGATCGTCCGCTGCTCCTTGCGCTGGGCCGCCTCGAGCTTCTGCGCCGCGACGATCTCCTTGCCCTTGCCGGCCGGGACCGAGCGGATCTTCGGCTCGTTCGGGTCCTCCGGGTTCGGGTAGGCGAGGATGTCCTGGAGCTGCTCCTTCGGCAGGAAGTCGACCATGGCCCGGGCGATCATGCTCTTGCCCGTGCCCGGCTCGCCGATCAGGATCATGTGCCGGCGCTGCGTGGCCGCCTTCTTGGCGACCTCGACGGCGTCGTCCTGTCCGATGACCTGGTCGAGCAGGCGAGGAGGGATCTCCACTTGGGAGGTGTTGGCGTAGGGAAGGGTCCGTCCCCACCCGTCGAGATCGCTCGGCACCGGGGCCGGCCCGGCCGGCTCCTCGGATGCTCGTTCGGGTGGCGATCCCGTATCTCCCCCTGGGGCCCGACGCCGGCGGGCAGCGGGCCTGCCGTGAGATTTCAAGCGCGCCTCTGTATAAATGGCTATGCGCGAAGCGGGGGGCTCCACCACCTGCCCCGTTCGGGCCCTCGGGTTATCTAGGCCACGGGGCTCGACCCCGCGATGGAGGCCGGCACGCGGGCGCTTTCGGGGGCACCGATCGCGGAGTCCCTGCTTGCCGAGGTCCGCGCCACCCTGGCGCGGGCCCCCCCGGGATCCCGGCCGCCGACGCTGGCGAGCGTCCACCTCCGGTCCGACGGGCCGTTCGAGGTCTACCGACGGCGGCAGGAACGGACGGCCGCCTCCCTCGGGATCCGCTTTCGGGACGAGCCGATCGACCCGCCGGCCGGCCCCGCGGCGCTCGCCGCTCGCGTCGAGGCCCTCGCCGGCGACCCGTCGGTCCATGCGATCCTGGTCGAGCACCCCCTGCCTCCTCCCTTCGACGCGCGGGAGGCGATGGAACGGATCCCTCTCGCGAAGGACGTCGACGGGCTCTCCGCGGGCAGTCTGGGCCGGCTCTGGCGCGGCGTCCCCGTGCACGTGCCGGCGGTGGCCCGTGCGGTCGCGGCGATCGTCGACCACTACGGGCTCATCGCTTCGGGGGATCGGGCGGTCGTGATCGGGCGGAGCGACACGGTCGGCCTTCCGATCGCCCACCTCCTGCTCGCGCGGGGGCGGGACGCCACCGTCACCGTGGCGCATTCGCGGACCCCCGACCTCGCCACGGCGACCGTGGGCGCGCGCCTCGTGGTCGGCTGCGTGGGCCGGCCCGGCCTGCTTGACCGACGGGTCGTGCCCCGGGGCGCCGCGGTCGTCGACGTCGGCCTGAGCACCGTCCCCGATCCGGAGCGGCCCGGCCGGTCGAGGAGCATCGGCGATGCCGACGCCGCGGTTCTCGATGGCTGGGCCGGGGCGCTGACCCCCGTCCCCGGGGGCGTCGGTCCCGTGACGGTCGCCTCCCTCATGGGCAACGTCGCCCGGGCGTGGGCCCGGCAGGAGGGCCTTCCCTGAGCGCGCCGTCCGGCCGGCCCCGCACGACGGACGCGACCCTCCGCTGCCAGGACTGCCCGATGTGGTACGGCGCGGAGGACGAGGGATGGGGCCCCTGCTCGATCAAGCACCGCCGGGGCGACGTGCGGTATCTCACCTGGGGGGGTCACCGGTGCGACGAGGGCTACGTCCCTCCCCGCATCGGGAAGGCGGCCCGGTTCAGCGGCTCGCGCTCCACCTCGAGGGCATCCGCGGTCGGGTACTCCTCGACCGCGAAGGCGGGCACGCGCAGGGCGGGGGCGACACGACGCAGGACCTCCGGCGCGAGCTCGACCCGGCGCCGGGCGAAGTCGATCCGGTAGTCCCCGGCACCGAGACCGGCGTTCCGGGCGATCCGATCCGCCAACCGCCGGAGATTCGCCCGGGCCCCGGCCTCGACGACGCCGAGCAGGACGGTCCCGTCCTCGGTGGTGCGGGCGAACGGCGGGGCGGTCCGCTCGGCCCGCCGGCGGAGCCTCTGCCGGAGCTGGACCGAGTCCTTGAACCGCGAGCTGCAGTAGTGGAGCGGGACCCGGACGCCTGCGGTGCGGACGATCCGCTCCGCGACGGCCCGGCTGCCATGGACCCCCCAGCCGTTGCGGGGATCGAGGCGGTAGCCCCGCCGGTGGAGCCCCTCCTCGTTCGTCTCGGAGAACTCGAGCTCGTTGAGGTTCACGAAGTCGACCCCGATCCCCTCGAGGGTCCGCATCAGCCGGCGCAGCTCCGCCTCCTTGTCAGGCAGCACGGGGATCTCGACCCCCCGTCGGATCCCCCACGCCGGGGCCTCCTCGAGGACCCGTCGGTAGGCCGAGCCGGCCCCCTCGAGGGATCCCCAGAGGTAATGCGGGATGTGGAGGCGGAACTCGTCCAGCCCGGCCCGGGCGAGGCGCCGGAGCTTCTCCGGGTTCGGCTCGTGGGTGTAGAGGTGGATGTGGTGGTCCGGCCCGAAGGTTCCCTTGAGCAGCCGGACGTAGTGCTCGACCCGGTCGATCGCCCCGAGCGGATCGCCTCCCGTGATCCCCGTGCCGCCCGCCCCGATCGCCCGGGCCTCCGCGATCACGTCCTCGTCGCCGGTCACGAGCCGCTCGTTGGCGTAGACGACGTCCTTCTGGTTGCGCTGGGGCGAGACCGGGCAGTAGAAGCACCGGAACCGGCACAGCCCGGTGACGAAGAGGACCATCTTGCGGCCCTCGGCGCACTGCGTGCAGGCCGGGCTCAGCGGGCCGCGGTGCCCGGAGGCCATCGGCAGCGGGACGAACGGGTCCTCCGCCGGCATCGTCCCGGGCGACCGCCGCGGGCCGTTAAGCGTTGCCCCGGTCGTTCCTTGCGGAGTCCGCTCCACCAGGTGACGGCCGGGCCAGCGGAGGACGGCAGCCTCAAATCCCTCCCCGGACTGGCCGCGACCGTCAGGCAGGGCGTCGCATGGAGATGCAACCGGGCCAGATGGCATACGATCGCGCGAGCACCGTCTTCTCCCCCGATGGGCGCCTGTTCCAGGTCGAGTACGCGCTGCAGGCGATCCAGATGGGCGGCACCGCGGTCGCGGTGACCTACACGGGAGGCATCGTCTTTGTCGCCTACCGCAACCTTCCGGTGAGCTCCCTCGCGGAGGCCGGATCGATCGAGAAGAGCTTCGCCATCGACACCGGGCTCGGCTGCGTGACCGCAGGCCTCATCGCCGACTCCCGCGTCCTGGTCGAGCACCTCCGGGTCGAGGCCCAGCGGCACCGCCTCCTCTACGGGGAGCCGGCCCCGTACGCGCTGCTCGGCAGCGGCCTCGGCGCGCTGCTCCAGCAGTACACCCAGTACGGCGGGACCCGCCCGTTCGCGGTCTCCCTGCTGCTCGGCGGCTTCCAGGACGGCCTCCCCGGCCTGCTCGAGCTCGACCCGAGCGGCGCGACGATCGGCTGGAAGGCCTACGCGATCGGGCGCAACCGCCGCGCGGTCGCCGACTACCTTGAGGAGAACCTCCCCGAGACCCGGACCGAGGAGAGCGCCTTCTCCCTCGCCGTGAAGGCCGTCGCCGAGGGATCGCCGACCCCGTTCCCGGCCGAGGCGCTCGACGTGGCGATCCTCGAGCCCGACGCGGAACTCCGGCGGCTCCCGAGTGCCGAGGTCGCGCGCCGGGTGGCGGGCCTCCCGTTCATCGGGGAGGCCCCCGACCGTCGGACCTCCTCCCGCTAGGAGGGGGGCTCCCCGGCTCCTCTCGCCCCCGACCGGCGCGGGCGGCGATCCGACCCGGGCGTCCCGAACGCCTCGCGCAGGCGGATGCGCCGGCGCGTCCGGTGGTACCCGATGGCGAAGCGGTGCGCCTCGTCCCGGACGGCCCTCAGGAGGAGCATCGGGGGGGAGTTCGGCGAGGGCGTCCGGGGGTTCGGCGCGTCCGGGAGGTAGACCTCCTCGAGCCGCTTGGCGAGGCCGAGGACGGGGAAGCGGCCGCCGAGACCGAGCGCCGCGAGGGCGGAGACGGCGCTCCCGAGCTGGCCGGCACCCCCGTCGATGAGGAGGAGGTCCGGGAGCGGCTCCCCCTCCGCCACGCACCGCCCGTAGCGTCGCCGGACGACCTCGGCGACCATCGCGAAATCGTTCGTGCCCGGGACCGACCGGATCCGGTAGCGGCGGTACTCGGACCGCGCGGGGGAGCCATCAAGGAAGACGACCAGCGAGCCGACGGCGTCGACCCCCTGGAGGATCGAGATGTCGACCCCCTCGATCCGGCGAGGCAGCGTCGGGAGGGCGAAGAGGTCCTGGAGGGCGGAGAGGACTTCGGTGGGCACCGGGCGGCGGTCGGACTCCTCGACGCTCGCACGGGCGAGCCGGGCGGCGAGCGAGGCCAAGGCGGCGTACCGCCCGGTCGGCCGGAAGACGACCTCGATCCCCCGGCTCGCGAAGAGCTCGTCGAGCGTCTCGTCCAGCCCGGCCGGCCGGGCGCCGTCGACGTAGACGCGCCCGGGGAGGTCGAGCCGCTCGCCGTAGTACTGGATGAGGAACTGGCGCAGGGCCTCCACCGGCTCCGGTACGTCGTCCGCCGGGTACGTCATGAGGTGCGGCTCGGTCCGCCGGACCTCGCCGTCCTCGATGCGCAGCAGGCCGACCGCGACCCGCAGCGTCGAGGGATCCTGCGGGTAGGCCAGCGCGAGGACGTCCGCGACGCCCGCGCCGCGTCCGACGACCCGCTGGCGCTCGAGGAGGGCGCGCAGGCCCTCGATCGCGTCCCGGAGGTGGGCCGCCCGCTCGAAGTCGAGCCGCCGGGCGGCCTCCCGCATCTCCGATTCGAGGCGGGGCTGGACGCGGGCCCCGTGGCCCCGGAGGACCTCCTCCGCCTCCGTGACGGCGGCGCGGTACTCCTCGGGGCCGATCGCGCCGATGCACGGGGCACTGCAGACCCCGAGGTGGTAGTACAGGCACGCCTGGGCCGGCAGGCGGCGGCACCGCCGCAGGCGGAAGGTGTCGTTGAGCAGCCGCTGGGCGGCACGGGCCTCCCGCGCATTGACGTAGGGGCCGAACAGGAGGGTCCCGGCGCCCCGCCGGGGGCGACGGACGAGGAGGAGGCGCGGATACGGCTCGCCGACCGTCAGGGCGAGGTACGGATAGCTCCGGTCGTCCTTGAGCATCGCGTTGTACGGGGGCTGGTACTGTTTGATCAGGCTTGCCTCGAGCAGGAGCGCCTCCCGCTCGGACTCGGTCGGCACGAACTCCACCGTTGCGCTCTGGGCGAGGATCGAGCCGTCCTTCTCGACGCGGGCGCGCAGGTGGTCGAGGACCCGGCGCCGGAGGTTCCGCGCCTTCCCCACGTAGACCACCTGCCCCGCCGGCGAGCGGAAGAGGTAGACGCCGGGGCTCTCCGGCCCCCGGCGGAACCCCTCGGGCGCGGTCAGCTGGCTCGCCGGCACGAACCCCGGCAATCCCGATTCGTCCCCCATCTCAGCCGGGGAGGTGCCCGCGGATCGGCGGGAGGCTCCCCAACAGGCGTGCCAGGTAGCGGCCGGTGTGCGAGCCGGGGGTCCGGGCGACGTCCTCGGGGGTTCCCTCGGCGACGATCCGTCCCCCCGCGCGCCCTCCCTCCGGGCCGAGGTCGATCAGCCAGTCGGCCGACTTGAGCACGTCGAGGTTGTGCTCGATGACCAGGACCGTGTTGCCCCCCTCCCGGAGACGGAAGAGGACCTGGAGCAGCCGCTCGACATCCGCAAAGTGGAGCCCCGTGGTCGGCTCGTCGAGCAGGTAGAGGGTCCGGCCGGTCGGGGTCTTGCCGAGCTCGAAGGCGATCTTGATCCGTTGCGCCTCGCCCCCGCTCAGCGTGGTCGCGCTCTGCCCGAGCTGGAGGTAGCCCAGGCCGACCTCCGCGAGGAGGCGGAGGCGGGAGGCGATCGGCCGGTGGTTCTCGAAGAACGCGAGCGCCTCGTCGACGGTCATCGCGAGGACGTCGGCGATCGACGTGCCCTTGAAGCGGACCTCGAGCGTCGCGGCGTTGAACCGCTGGCCGTGGCACTCCTCGCAGGTGACGTAGACGTCGGGCAAAAAGTGCATCTCATGGCGGATGACCCCGTCGCCTTCGCAGGCCTCGCAACGGCCGCCGGGGACGTTGAAGCTGAACCGGCCCGGCGCGTAGCCCCGGGCCTTCGCCTCGGGCAGGCTCGCGAAGAGCTGGCGGATCGGCGTCATGAGGCCGGTGTAGGTCGCCGGATTGCTCCGGGGGGTCCGGCCGATCGGCGACTGGTCGATGAGCAGGACCCGGTCGATCTGGTCGATTCCCTCGATGTAGTCGTGCCGCCCGGGGACCTCGCGCCCGAGGCCGAGGTGGCGGCGGACCGCCTTGTACAGGATCTCGGCCATCAGCGTCGACTTGCCGCTGCCCGAGACGCCCGAGAGGCAGACCAGGAGCCCGAGCGGGATCCGGACCTCCCCCCCCTGGAGGTTGTTCTCCCGCGGGCCATGGATTGTGATCGCCCGCTGCGTCGGGGCTCTCCGGCGCGCCGGCACCGGGATCGTGCGCCGCCCGCTCAGGTACTCCCCGGTGATCGACCGCGGGGCCGTGCCGATCCGGTCGGGCGGGCCGCTGTAGAGGAGCTCGCCTCCCTGGGCACCGGCGCCGGGGCCGAGGTCGACGAGCCAGTCGGCCTCGCGCATCGTCTCCTCGTCGTGCTCGACCACGACCAGCGTGTTGCCGAGGTCCCGCAGGGCCTTGAGCGTCGCCAACAGGCGCGTGTGGTCCCTGGGGTGGAGGCCGATCGACGGCTCGTCCAGGATGTAGAGGACGCCGACCAGGCCGCTGCCGATCTGGGTCGCCAGGGCGATCCGCTCGGCCTCGCCCCCGCTCAGCGTCCCGCTCGCGCGGTCGAGGGTGAGGTAGGTGAGCCCCACGTTCGCGAGGAACCCCAGGCGGGCCCGGATCTCCCGGACCACCGGTCCAGCGATGGGCTCGTCGCGGGCGGGAAGGGTGAGGGATCCGAACCACGCGAGGGCCTCCTCCACCGTCATCGCCGCGATGTCGGCGATCGAGCGGCCCTGGACGGTGACGGCGAGGACCTCGGGCTTGAGCCGCCGCCCCCCGCAGCGGCGGCACGGACGGAACGCCATGAAGCCCATGTAGTACTCCTTGACCCCCTCGGAGCGGGTCTGCTTCCACCGGCGCTCCACCGCGCCGACGAGCCCCTCGGAGAGCCAGGCTCCTCCCCACCACCAGCGGGACCATCGGGGTCCTCCGCCCAGGGAGCGGTCGGAGCCGTGCATGAGCGCCTTCCAGCCCCGCTCGGAGAGCTCACGGACCGGCCGCTTCGGATCGTAGCCAAAGAGGCGGCCGAACCGCTCGAGCGCCTCCCGCCCCGGAGTCAGGCCCCAGACCGCGATGGCCTTGGTCAGCGGCTTGTCCTTGTCGGGGATGATCAGATCGGGGTCGGCGTGGAGCGTCGCTCCGATGCCCGAGCACTCCGGGCAGGCGCCGAACGGGCTGTTGAAGCTGAACAGGCGCGGGGTGAGCTCCTCCAAGGAGAAGCCGCAGACCGGGCAGCCGCGGCGGCTGGAGAACTCCGCGCGCTCCCCCCCTTCGATCGACAGGCCGACCAGCCCGTCGGCGAGCCGGCGGGCGAGCTCGACGGCCTCGACCAGTCGGCTCGTCTCGGCGGGATCGACGCGGAATGAGTCGACGACGACCTCGATGGTGTGGGCGCGGTTCTTCGCGAGGGGGCCGGGGCGCTCACCTCCCTTGCGGTCCGTCCCGTCGATCCGAAGGTGCCGGTATCCCTCCGCCCGCAGCCGCTCGAGGAGCTCCCGATGCTCCCCCTTCTTGGCCCGCACGACCGGCGCGATGATCTCGACGCGCCGGCCGGCCGCGCGCTGCACGATCGTCTCCACGATCCGGTCGACGGACTGGGGCGCGATCTCATTGCCGTCGTTCGGGCAGTGGGGGACGCCGATCCGGGCGAAGAGCAGGCGCAGATAGTCGTGGATCTCGGTGACCGTCGCCACGGTGGAGCGGGGGTTCCGGCTGCCCGCCCGCTGCTCGATCGCGATCGCAGGGGAGAGCCCGTCGATCGCATCGACGTCGGGTTTCTCCATCTGGCCGAGGAACTGGCGCGCGTAGGCGGAGAGGCTCTCGATGTAGCGGCGCTGCCCCTCCGCGTAGAGGGTGTCGAAGGCGAGGCTCGACTTGCCGGACCCGCTGACCCCCGTCACGACGATGAACTTGCGCCGGGGCAGGTCGAGCGAGATCCCCTTGAGGTTGTGCTGGCGTGCGCCGCGGATCCGGATCGTCTCCGAAGGGTCGTCCATGGCCGCCGTCGGTTCCTAGGCCGGGAGGAGGGCGTGGACCGTCTCGACCAGACGACGGAGGACGTGTTCCTGGACCGCCCGGCCGATCTCCGCGCTGGCTGGCCGCGTGTCGCCGACGACGCTCTCGGGCCAGGCGTCCGGGCCCATCGGACCGGGAACGAACGGGGATCCCCGTCCTGCCACGACGGGCCGGTCCGGGCCGACCCGATCCGGGGCCAACGCCAGGAGGCGGGAGGTCTCGAGCAGCCCGGCATGGCCGTCGGTCGGCGGCGCGTGGGTCCCCCTCAGCTCGTAGACGAAGTCGTAGTCGGAGAGGACCACGATCCGGGCCCCCGGTTGCCCGCGCATCGCCTGGATCGCGGCCTCCCGGAGCGCGGCCATGTGGCCGCGCTCCGCGTGCCCGGAGAGGACGAGGAGGCGCCGCACCCCCATCCGGAGGAACTCCGCGAGGGTCGCCCGGGCGTAGCCGATCAGCTCGACCATCGGGGTCGAGACCGTCCCGGCGAACCGGCTCGCCTCCGGGCAGACCCCGTAGGGGATCGTCGGCGCGACGACCGCGTCGGGCAGGCGTTCGGCGAGCGCTCGGGCGGTCGCCTCGGCCTGGATCTGATCGGCAGCGAGCGGCAGGTGCGGGCCGTGGGCCTCGAGGGCGCCGACCGGAAGGATCACGACCGGGTTCGTCCGGAGCCGGGCCTCCCAACGGCGGGAGTCCAGGCTTCCGAGGTCCGTCGGGGCGGGGGCCATCCCCCTCTCGACCGGGAGCGGGTATTTAACCGACCAGAGGGGGCCCTGAAACGCCCGGTCCCTTCCCCCCGCTCAGCGGGCCGCAGGGGCCGCCCGGGCCCGCCGGGGCCGCGTCCGAACCCGGTCCGCGGCGTCCGGCGCGGACCGGGATGCGGTCGAGCGGCCTCGGGCGGGGCGGGGGCGGGCCGCGCCGGTGGCGCGCCGCCGGGACGTCCGGGCCCGTGGGCGGGCGCCCGAAGGGCTCTCCGCCGCGGTCTTCGCGGACCCGGTTGGCGCGGCACGGGAAGGGCAGGCCGGGTTGACGCACTGCGTCCACGGGGGCCGGCCGGCCTCGACCGCCGTGACGATCGGCGCGCCGCAGGCCGGGCACGGCTCCGGGGCGCGCTCGAGCTTGCCCCGCTGCGGCAGCGGGTAGGTCACGCGGCAGTCCGGATAGCCCGTGCACCCGACGAACCGCTTGCCGAGGAAGGAGTAGCGGATCTCGAGGGGCCGTGAGCACATGGGGCAGGGCCCGAGGCGGAAGGCCCGGTGGTGCTCCTCGCACTCCGGATTCATGCAGAAGAGCTCGGGTCGCTGGCCGCGGAAGACGATCTTCACGCGGGGCATCCGGCAGCGGGCGCACAGGAAGTCCGGCGCCGGCTCGACGAACCCGGCGGCCGGAAGGGGGAAGCTCACGGAGCAGGTCGCCGGGTTGTTCGCGCACTGGATCCAGCGTGTGCCGCGGGGGCTCCGCTCGATCCGCAGCGCTCCCCCGCACCGCGCGCAGGGGCCAAGGAACCGCTGGCGGTCGAGCGCGCCGCGGATCGTGGCGCGGACCCCCTCGACGTTCTCCCGGAGGAGACCGTAGGCCTCGCGCAGCATCTCCCGGGACTCCGCGAGGACGTCGGCCTTCGGCTTCTTCGACTCGGCGACCAAGGCCATGTCGTCCTCGAGCCGGTGGGTCATCTCCGGCCGCGTGATCACGGGAGCGTAGGCCTTCAGGGCCTCGGTGACCGCGATGCCGGTGGTGGTCGGCTCGAGGCCCCTCGGCTGGACGTAGTGGCGGTCGAAGAGCTTCTGCACGACGTCGTGCCGGGTGCTCTTCGTCCCGAGGCCGAGGCGTTCCATCTCCTGGATGAGCGATCCCTGCGTGTAGCGGCGCGGCGGCTTGGTCTGCTCCTCCACGAGCCGGACCTCCCGAAGCGGGAGGGTCTCGCCCGGCACGAGCGCGGGCACGGCGGACTCCTCGAAGGAGGAGTACGGATAGATCCGATACCAGCCGGGGTCCGTGAGCGTCTGTCCGGCCGCGTCGAACGGTTCGCCCCGGACGTCAATCCGGGCGGACCGCTTCTGCACGACCGCGTCCGGGGCCAGCGTCGCGAGGAAGCGACGGACGACCAGCTCGTAGACCTTGGCGTGGTCCGGCTTCAGCTTGCGCGGGTCGACCGCGCCGGTCGGGTAGATCGGAGGATGGTCGGTCGTCTCGACCCGGCCGCGTGTCGCGCGGAACGTGGGCTGGTCGAGCACGTAGGTGGCCGCCTCGCCGAAGGGTCCCTCGCGGAACCGCTCCGCGAGGCTCCTCAGCCCGAGGCCGCGGGGATAGACCGTGTTGTCGGTCCTCGGGTAGCTGATGAGCCCCTGGGTGTAGAGGTCCTCGGCGATCCGCATCACGGTGGCCGCGCCGAGCCCCAGCCGGGTCGCCTCGGCCACGAACAGGGTCGTCGAGAAGGGGACCGGCGGCCTCCGCCGCGCCTCCTCCTCGATGAACGAGGCGACGGTGCCCTCCGTCGCGTCCCGCACCCGGGCGAAGGTCCGTTCCGCCTCCGCGCGGTCTTCCCATGTCCCGTGGGCGTGGCGGATCCCGAAGGGGGTCCCCTCCTTCTCCGCCGTCGCCACGATCTGCCAGTAGGGTGTCGGGACGAACTCCTTGATCGCCTGATCCCGCTCGACCAGGAGCGCGAGGGTCGGGGTCTGGACCCGGCCGACCGAGAGGAAGCTCTTGCCGCGCTGCTCGGCCGTCAGCGACAGGTACCGGGTCAGGACGGCGCCCCAGACGAGGTCGATCTCCTGGCGTGCCTCGGCCGCCTCCGCGAGCGCCCGGTCCAGGGTCTCCAGATGCGCGAAGCTCTGCTCGATCGCCTCTCGGGTCAGCGCGCTGTAGCGCGCCCGGGCGACGGCGATCGTCGGATGGACGCTCTGGAGGATCTCGAGGCACTCGAGCCCGATGAGCTCCCCCTCCCGGTCGAAGTCGGTCGCGAGGATCACGCGATCGAACTCGCGGACGACCGACCGAAGGGTCGCCACGATCCCTCCCTCGGTCACGCGCTTCACCGGCACGGCCTCGATGAGCTGGGGCAGGATGTCGAGCGACCACTCGGCGAGCTGCTCAGGATAGTCGAGCTCGACGATGTGGCCGCGCAGGCCGACCACCGTGTACGGGCCGTCGGGCCGCTCGAAGCGGAAGACGTTCGTCCCCTCGATGCGGGCCCTCTGCATGTGGCCGTCCGAGAGAACGACGGCAATCCGGAGCGCGGTGCTGAACTTCTCCGTGACGACGAGCGTGCGCACGGGCGCCTCCGTCGAAGGGACGCGGCCTCCCAGATAACGCTGCCCCGCTCCCGGCGGGACCGGACGGCTCCGAACGCGCGCGGGCGCGAACGGCGGGGGCCAATGGGAGCCAACCCCTGAAATACTCCCGTCGGTACGCCGCGCGGGGACGCCGCGGTAACTCAGTTTGGGAGAGTGCAAGACTGAAGATCTTGAAGCCGCCGGTTCAAGCCCGGCCCGCGGCACTTCCCCGGACGGCCTTGCGGCCCTCCGGGGGTCCCCCCGCCGGATGAGGGGGACGGTGGTGGCCCGGGCGGCGGCCGGGTGCCCTCAGCGCTTGGGCACGAACCAGACGTCCGTGATCGAGAACTTCGGGTTCGGGTCGAACCGGGCCTCGACCGGCATGCCGATGTAGAGCTCCGACTCGGTTGCGTCCTTCAGGCGGACGAGGAGCAGGCTGTCGATCCCCTCGAACTCGACCATCGCAAGGTTGTACGGCGTCTCCTTCAGGAACGCCTCACTGCCGAAGTGGCAGGTCGTCCAGGAGTGCACCTTCCCCTCGAGGGGCAGGTCGATCCACTGGGTCGGCGCGCCGCAGCGCATGCAGTGGCCGCGGGGGGTCGCGTAGGTGGCGCCGCACCGCCGCGCCGTGCAGCGGGAGCCGCGGAGCTTCCCCTCCGTCAGGCCGAGGAAGAACGGGGTGTCCTCCGCGTAGCTGTGGATGTAGTTGATCGAGTAGGGGTAGCGGATGATCAGGCTCTCGACGCCCTGGGCGTCGCGGAAGATCGCCGCCCCCGAGCGCTCGAGCTCCTCTTGGACCTCCCGGAACTTCGTGTAGGTCGGTGGGCGCGTCATGGCCGGAACCCCCGCTCCAGGATCGAGACCGTGACCGCGGATCCCGTGCCGGCGTGGCTGTGGATGAGCCCGCGCTGGGCGTCCCGGATCTGCAGGGTGCCGTCGCCGAAGTGCTTGCGGATGGTCCCCTGGAGCTGCCAGAAGGCGAAGACCCCCTGCATGAGCCCGGTCGCGCCGACCGGATGGCCGCAGGCGATGAGGCCGCCCGAGGGGTTCACCGGGATCCGTCCCGCGTTCGGCGCGGGGAACGGATAGCGGATGTTCTTCAGGCACGCATCGCCGCTTTCGGTGAAGGAGTACCCCTCTCCGTAGCGGCACAGGCCGAGATCCTCGTACGTCTGGATCTCGCTCGAGGCGTAGGCGTCATGGAGCTCGATGAAGTCGAGCTGCTCGACCGGGTTGGTGATCCCGGCCATGCGGTAGGCCTCGATCGCCGCCGACCGGCCCGCGCGGAACGAATGGATCCCCGGGTACGGGAGGCCCTCGTAGTCGCTTGCCTTCTCGTGGGGCATGAGCGGGACCTCGTCGAACGGCCGGTCGGCCAGCCGCATCGTGTCGGTCCCGGTCCCGACGCCGATGATCCGCACCGGCTTGTCGGTGAACTCGCGGGCCCGGCTCTCGTCGCACAGGATGACCG
Source organism: Thermoplasmata archaeon (assembly GCA_038729445.1). Taxonomy (GTDB): domain Archaea; phylum Thermoplasmatota; class Thermoplasmata; order Lutacidiplasmatales; family UBA184; genus Lutacidiplasma. Next base: position 23,957 of record JAVYSA010000006.1, on the reverse strand, counting down.
CCGCGGCCCCGTCGCTCATCGTGCAGATCTGCTCGCGGGTCAGCGGGTAGCTGATCATCTCCGAGCGGAGGACGTCGTCGACCGTGAGCTCCTTCGGGTACTGCGCGTAGGGATTGTGCATGGCGTTGAGGTGGTTCTTGACCGCGACGAGGCTCATGATCCGACAGCCCTCCTGGATCGCCTGGCGCTGGGCCTCCCGCTCGTCCTGGATGTGGGCGAACCGCGTGAGCCGCAGGTACTGGTAGATGTGACGGATGACCATCAGCGCGTAGTATCCGGTGTAGAAGCCCCCGAGCGGGAAGTCGAAGTTCGTGTCGGAGGCGAGGGCGATGAACTCGTTCCCCTTCCAGGTCGGAACCCGGCTCATCGTCTCGTAGCCCGCGGCCAGGCAGACGTCCATCCGTCCGCTGGCGACCGCCTCGTACGCGGCCTGGAAGCACTCTCCCCCGGTCGCCCCTCCCCACTCGATCCGGACCGATCCCTTCGGGTTCATTCCGAGGTAGTCCTGGACCATGCTGGCGGCCTTGAGCTGGCGGGAGAAGTGGTCGGAGAAGTAGGAGATCCGGGTGCCGTCGATCCGGTCCTTCGTCAGGTTGGGGATCCCCTTGACGGCGTAGTCGTAGGCGCGCTTGACCATCAGGCGGAAGTCCATCGCCGGATGGGCCTTCGCGAACTTCGTGACCCCGCCGGTGACCATGTACACCTTGCGGCCCTTCGTGGTGGGGGTCAGTCGGCGGCGCGGGGGTGCTCGGCGCGCGCGGGCAGGCGATCGAAGCTTCCTACGGGCTGGCATGCGGCGGACCTCGCGCGCGTCACCCGGGCCCGGCTCATAGCGCTGACGCGCGCCGGGTGAAGGGACAAGAACCCCCGCGCCGTGCGGGGGCGATGCCGAGCCCACCTGCGCCTCGCCACCTGCTCTCGATCGCCGACGTGGCCGACGATCTTCCCGCCGTGCTCCGCCGGGCGGCGTTCCTCAAGGCCGAGCGGCGGCGGGGACGGAGCCCCGTGCCGCTGCGCGGCCGGACGGTCGCCCTCATCTTCGAGAAGCACTCGACGCGGACACGGACCTCCTTCGAGGTGGCGGCCCACGATCTTGGCGGCCACTCCCTCTTCCTGTCCACGAAGGACCTCCAGCTCGGCCGGGGCGAGACGATCCCCGACACCGCCCGGGTGCTCAGCCGGTACGTCGACGTCCTCGTCTACCGCGCCTTCCGTCACGGGGACATGGAGACGTTGGCCCGATGGTCTTCGATCCCGGTCATCAATGCCCTCGACGACCGGGAGCACCCGTGCCAGGCGGTCGCGGACCTGCTGACGCTCCACGAACGCTGGAAGGGCCGATGGGCCGGGCGGCGGCTCGCCTACATCGGGGACGGCAACAATGTCCTTCACTCCCTGCTCCTCGGGGCGGCGTCGGTCGGCCTCAGCCTGACGGCGGCCTGCCCGAAGGGGTACGAGCCGGATCCCGCGATCCTTCGGGAGGCCGAGGACCGGGCCCGCTCCACGGGGGCGACCGTGCGGGTCGTCCATGATCCGGTGGAGGCGGCGGAGGGGAGCGACGCGCTCTACACCGACGTCTGGGTCTCGATGGGCGATGAGGCGCAGCAGGCGGCGCGGGAGGCGGCCTTCGCCGGATTCCAGGTCAACGACGCCCTGCTGGACCGGGCCCGGCCCGGCGCCTTCGCCATGCACGACCTGCCCGCCCACCGGGGCCAGGAGATCACCGACGCGGTGATGGACGGCCCCCGCCAGGCGATCTGGGATCAGGCCGAGAACCGGCTCCACGCGCAGAAGGCGCTCCTGGAATGGTGCGTCGCGCCCGTCCGATCCCGGGAACGGACGACCACGCGCCGCCTCCGCTCGTCTCGGCCATCCTAGCGCGCCCAGCGGTGGCCCCTCCCGATCCCTTCCTCGCGCGCGGGGAAGCCTGACGGTCTCGACCGGGGGGCCGAAGGGCCTGCGGGACTCGACCGCGTCGCCCCCTACCCCGAGGACCCTGCGCGATTACGGTCGAATGCCGTTTCGGCCTCGCCGGGAGAGCCTTCCGCCCGAAGGCGAACCCCGAGGACCTTCTCGACCTTGCGGACGAGGGTGTCGGGGGGATGGAAGTTCCCCGATTCCAGCTTGTGCACCAGCGACTTCTTCTCGTTCAGGCGGTGCCCGAGCTCCTCGGTCGTCCATTGCCGGGCCTCCCGCGCCAGACGGATCCGCTGGCCCCAGTCCGGGACGAGCTCGAGCTCCCCCATCTCGGAGAAGACATCGCGCTCCTCCGCCCGACGGGAGGCCGAGAGCCGGGGGGGCCCGCGGCGGGAGAGGGGGCTTCCCGGTCCCCGGGCGCCCGAGGGCGTCGCCGGAGGGTCGACCGGCGTGCCGAACCGCGCGCACTCCGGGCAGAGCCGGAGCACGGAACGGTCGATCCGGATGCGTTCGGTCGTCGCCACGTCCTTCCCGCACATCTCGCACAGCATGCTACCCACCTCTCCGGCTCCCGGCGCGCCCCGCCCGGTGGCGGGCGCGCTCCTCGGCCCGCTTCTGTCCTTCGTCGTGCCGGCGCCGGTCCTCCTCGGTGACGAGGCGCAGCGGGGCGACGGGACGGGGTCGGCGGGCTTCGTCGACCGCGACCATCGTCACGAACGCGTCCCCGACCGTCGTCAGGGTCGGGACGCCGGGGCGCTCGGCCTCGACATGGATCTCGACCTCCATCGACGTGCGTCCGACATAGGAGACTTGGGCCGTCACGTGGACGATGTCGCCGACGCGCACAGGACCGAGGAAGTCAACCCCGTCGATGCTCGCGGTCACGCAGACCCCTCCGGCGTGTCGGACCGAGGCGATGTAGGCGGCGCGGTCGATCTGGTCGAGGATGACCGCGCCGAAGACGGTTCCCATCGGGTTCCCGTCCGCCGGCAGCATCAGGCGGAGCATGTGGACCCGGCTCTCGTCGGGAGACCGCGGTGCCAGCGAGGATGTCTCGGCCATGCGCTCGTCACGCCCGGGCCTCGGTCCCTGACCGGCGGCCGCTTATGAGGTGTCGGGCGGGCTCCGCGGAAGGGAAGGCATGGACCCGGCTCCCTCTCGGACCGTGACAACTCCTATATAGGGGGACCTTTTGGACGCGCCCGGAAGGACCTGCCATGGCACAGAAGCCCCACCTGAACATCGTGTTCATCGGCCACGTCGATCACGGGAAGTCGACCACGGTCGGCCGCCTCCTGCTCGACACGGGCTACATCCGCCAGGAGGAGATCGACAAGTACCGGGCCGAGGCGGAGGCGAAGGGGAAGGCGACGTTCGAGTTCGCCTGGGTGATGGATGACCTCAAGGAGGAACGGGAGCGCGGGGTCACGATCGACATCGCGCACCGACGGTTTGACACCCAGAAGTACTACTTCACCATCATCGACGCGCCGGGCCACCGGGACTTCGTCAAGAACATGATCACGGGGACGAGCCAGGCCGACGCGGCGGTGCTCGTCTGTTCGGCGGCGGAGGGCGTGCAGGAGCAGACCAAGGAGCACATCTTCCTGTCGCGGACCTTGGGGGTCACCCAGCTGATCTGCGCCATCAACAAGATGGACCGGCAGGAGGTTGCCTACTCCGAGCAGAAGTTCGAGGCGGTCAAGGAGGAGCTGACCAAGCTCCTCAAGAACGTCGGGTTCAAGGTCGCCGAGCAGGTGGTCTTCGTCCCGATCTCCGCCTTCAAGGACGACAACATCAACAAGCCCAGCCCGAACATGCCCTGGTACAAGGGCCCGACCCTGCTCCAGGCGCTCGACAACCTGAAGGTCCCGGAGAAGCCGACCGACAAGCCGCTGCGGCTCCCCGTCCAGGACGTCTACACCATCACGGGGATCGGGACCGTCCCGGTCGGCCGCGTGGAGACGGGCAAGCTCAAGGTCGGGGACAAGATCGTGTTCATGCCCGGCGGAAAGTCCGGTGAGGTCAAGTCCATCGAGATGCACCACGAGCAGGTCACCGAGGCCCTCCCCGGGGACAACATCGGGTTCAATGTCCGCGGCATCGACAAGAACGACATCCGCCGCGGCGAGGTCGCGGGTCCCGCGTCAAACCCCCCAACGGTGGTCGAGAGCTTCACCGCGAACATCCAGGTCCTCAACCACCCGAGCGTCATCACGGCGGGTTACACGCCCGTCTTCCACTGCCATACCGCCCAAGTCGCCTGCGAGTTCACCAAGCTGGTGAAGCGGCTCGACCCCAAGACGGGCCAGACGGCCGAGGAGAACCCCCAGACTCTGAAGACCGGCGATGCGGCGGTGGTCGAGATCACCCCGAAGCGTCCGCTCGTGCTGGAACGGTACAAGGAGTTCCCGCAGCTCGGCCGTTTCGCAGTCCGCGACATGGGCCAGACCGTCGCGGCCGGGGTCGTCACCGACATCAAGAAGCGGGCCTAGGCGGTTCGGCGGCGCAGTCGGTTCGGCGGGGCACGTCGGGAGAGGCGGGGAGGTTCGGTCGGTCGATGGCCCAGGTCGCGCGGATCTCGCTCACGGGCACCGAGTCGAAGAAGGTCGACGCGATCTGCAAGCAGATCCGTGAGATCTCCCTCAAGACCGGGGTCCGCATCGCGGGGCCGATCCCGCTGCCGACCAAGCGGCTGCGGGTCCCCGTGCGCAAGGGTCCCGACGGCGGCGGCACGAGCACGATCGACCACTGGGAGATGCGCATCCACAAGCGGCTGATCGACATCGACGCCGACGAGCGGGCCCTCCGGCAGGTCATGCGGATCCAGGTTCCGGACGGCGTCAACATCGAGATCGTACTCACCCGCTGACGGACTCCGAAGGATGCTCGCGCCGGGGAGCGTCCGCTGGATCGCGGTCCCGGCGGCGGTCGGCGCGTTCGGGTTCGGAGTCCTCGCGGTCGTCCCGGTCCTCTGGGCGGTGGTGCTCGGGTTCGCCGGCGCCGCGATGGCGGGCTTCCTCGCCGCATTCTTCCGGGATCCGGAGCGCCGGATCGGTCCCGGGCTTGTCAGCGCGGCGGACGGCCGGATCCGGGCCATCGACGTGGAAGGGGATCGGCTCCGCATCTCGGTGTTCATGCAGGTGACCGATGTCCATGTCAACCGGGCGCCGCTCGCGGGGACGGTCGCGGAGGTCGGCGACGCCGGACGGGGGCACCTGCCGGCGTACCGGCCGGAGGCGTCGTCCAACCGCAGCCGATCCTACCGCATGGAGACCCCCTCCGGCCCGGTCGAGATCGTCCAGGTCACGGGATACGTCGCCCGGCGGCTCGTTTCCTACGTCCGGCCCGGGGCGACGCTCGCGAAGGGGGACCGCTTCGGCATGATCGCCTTCGGCTCCCGGGTCGATGTGCTCGTGCCGGCGTCGCGCTGGCGGCCGACCGTGCGCCTGGGGGAGCGGGTGCGGGCCGGGGCCAGCACGATCGCCGAGGAGATCCCTCCGTGAACCCGTGGCGGACCGCGGCGAACCTCGCGACGCTGGCCAACGCCCTGGTCGGCGTCGGGGCGATCCTCTACGTGGTGCTGGGGAACCCCCTGTTCAGCCTCCTGCTCATCGTCATCGGCGTCGGCTTCGACGGGCTCGACGGCATGCTCTCCCGGCGCGCCGGTGGGGCCGGGCGGCGATCCGGCCGGATCGCCGACTCCGTCGCGGACGCGATCACCTTCGGCCTGGCGCCGGCGCTGGTGATCGGCTACCACGCCGGCCAGCCGTCCTGGGGTATGGTCGCGGTCCCCGCGGCCGTGGTGGCGGCGCTCTACCTGGCCCTCGCGCTCGTCCGCCTGATCCGCTTCACGCGCTCGTTGCATTCCCGCCCCCACTTCGTCGGGGCCCCGACGCCGATGGCCGCGATCGCGATCGCGTGGCTCGGCGTCGCTCTCTACGACCCGGCGTTTTTCTCCGTCCAGCCGGTCCTCTTCCTCGGCCTCGCCGTGCCCGTGGCCCTCGAGATGGTCGCCCCGTGGCCCTTCCCGAAGATCCGACGGGGCTCCGCGCTGCGGGTCCCGATGGCCATCACGGGCATTGCCGCGGCGCTCAGCCTGGTTCCCTTCCAGTTCCGACCGGCGCCGGGCTCGCCCATCTACCTCCTCGCGATGGGCGCAGCCGCGGTCTGGGCCGGGGGCCTCGCGGTCTACTACCTCCTCGGCCCGCGGTCGGCGGGAGCCGGCCCCGTCGCGCCGGGCGGAAACGGACGGAGGGAGGCCGGCATCCCGTGAGGCCCAAACTCCGGGGATGGCACCGGGCCCGGGTGAGCCGGCGCGAGGCGCTCTGCTTCGAGGCCGGCATCAAGCTCGGAGGGATCTTCCACCAATACCTGGGCACGCCGGTCTCCCCGCGGACCGCCCCCCGCCTCGCCCGGGCGATCGAGGCGGCGGTGGGCCTGCAGCCGTTCGTGCGCTCCGTCCGCGTGCGCATCGATCCCCGCCACGGCGGGCGGGCCGGACCGGATCCTCGGCTCGCCTACCGATACCTCTCCGCCGAGATGATCGACGCGGTGGTCGCCGTCGCGGACGGCGGCGAGGTGGTCCAGGCCCGCCTGCGCCACGTGCGGCGGATGCGCTACCCCCTCATGCGGATCGAGTCGGTGCGGGGCCCGCGGTCCGCTCGTCGATCGGGAGGTAGGCCAGGTCGACGGGGCCGACGTAGGCGGCGGTCGGCCGGATCAGCCGCAGGTCCTCGTACTCCTCGAGCACGTGGGCCGTCCATCCGACGACCCGGCTCGAGGCGAAGATCGGCGTGAACAGGTCGTGCGGGATCCCGAGCAGCGTGTAGATCGAGCCGGAGTAGAGGTCGACGTTCGGGTAGAGCCCCTTCTCCTGGCGCACGACCTCCTCGACAGACCGGAGCAGCTCGTAGTAGTGCCGGTCCCCCCGCTCCTCCCCGATCTGGCGGGACCACTCCCGCAGGATCGTCGCCCGGGGATCCTCCACCTTGTAGACGCGGTGCCCGAAGCCCATGATCCGCTCGTGGCGGGCGAGCTTCTCGTGGACCACCGCCTCGGCACGGCCGACCGTGCGGATCTCGTCGAGCAGCTCCATCACGCGTTCGTTCGCGCCCCCGTGGAGGGGGCCCTTCAGGGTCCCCACCGCGCTCGTGACCGCGCTGTAGAGGTCGCTCAGCGTGCTCGCGGTCACGCGGGCGGCGAAGGTCGAGGCGTTGAGCTCGTGGTCGGCGTGAAGGATGAGGGCGACGTCCATCGCCCGGACGTCCAGCGGCGTCGGATCGTGGCCGGTGAGCGCGTAGAGGAGGTAGGCGGCGTGGGAGAGATCCTCGCGGCTCGCCAGCGCGGGGAGGCCCGACCGGCGGCGCTGCACGTGCCCGAGGATCGAGGGGAACGCGGCCGTCAGGCGCTGGGCTCCCCCGATCGAGCTGGGTCCGGCCCGGGTCTCCGACGGCTCGAGGATCGCGAGCGCGCTCACCGCGGTGCGCAATACGTCCATCGGGTGCGCAGAGACCGGGAGCCGGTCGAGGATCGGCAGGAGCTCGGGCGGGAGGGACCGGAGCGCCGCCAAGTGGCGGGTGTGCTCGTCGAGCTCGGCGCGCGTCGGCAGACGGCCATACCACAGAAGGTAGGCGACCTCCTCGAAGGTCGAGTGCGCGGCGAGGTCGCGGATGTCGTAGCCTCGGTAGAGGAGGCGTCCGCGATGGCCGTCGATGAAGCAGATCTTCGACTCGAGCGCGACGACGTCTTCGAGACCCCGCTGGATGGAGGATGCGTCCGGCATGGTGGGAACCCACGCCGCCAGCGGGGGCAGGGTTAACCCGTTTTCGTCGAGGACCCCCGGGCCCCTCCCACGGAGGGAGCCCGCGCCATTCCGGAGGGAGCCGGGGCCTCGCCCGGCGGAGGCGGCGGGGAATCCGGCCCGGCGAAGCCTGGCCCGGCCGCCGCCGGATCCGCATGCCGCCGGCGGTAGGCGAGCGTCGCCGCCGCCCACAACGGGAGCGAGGCGAGAAGCCCGCCGGCCGCGACAAGGAACGCCACCGTGAAGCTTCCCACGACCGCGACGATGCCCGAGAACGCCGCCCCCAGCACGGCGGCGACGCCGCCAAGGGCGCTGTTCACCCCGAGGACCCGCCCGGAGTCCCGCCCCCGAAGGCTGCGGAAAAGCATCATCGAGCTGGCGACGGTGAAGAAGGCGATTGCCCCCCCGGCGACGGCGTAGCTCGTCAGGTTCGCGGCGAAGGCCTGCGGGGCGGCGAGGACGGCGAGGGAGAAGCCGGCCGTGGCGAGGTAGGAGAGGCTCCGGACGTAGGTCGAGATCCGGACGAGCCGGTCCGGGCCCACCCGCCCGTTGGCCAGGCCGGAGAAGGGGAACGCGAGCCCCTGGCCCGCGCTGTTGGCAAAGTTGACGAGGAAGATCGAGGAGGCGGCGACCCCGGCGCTCGTGAGGTACGGCGTGAGCGAGATGTTGAAGACGTTCGAGGAGAAGTTGAACAGGAACATGGAGGCGAGCACGAGCGGCAGCTCGTGCCGGAGCTCCTCGCGGCCCCAGCGGACGAACCGGCGCAGGGCGGTGGAGGTCAGGCGGGGGCGCACCGGGAAGAACGGGATCGGAACCCGGAAGCTCGCCGACTGGCGGACCCGGGCCATCAGGCTCTCCGGGTGGCGGGCGACCTGTGTGGTGCGGGCCGGCCGGGCCCCCTCGGAGACGAGGAGCCAGATCGCGATCGCGCTGACCGCGGCCAGCGCCGCGAGGAGGTCGAGGAGCGGGTAGAGCGAGTAGGCGTCCGTCGTCCAGAGGTATCCGAGGAGGAGGCCGGCCATGCTGCCGACAATCGAGATCATCTGGAACGATCCGTAGGCGCTCGCCCGGGACGGCTCGGGGAACTTCTCGAGGATCAGCAGCGTGGAGGCACTCGCACCGGCGGGCGCGATGAGCCCGATGACGCCGTAGAGTGCGTAGAGGGTTCCGACGGAGGGCCAGGAGGCGATGAAGAGGTAGAGGAGGGCATAGCCCCCATAGTTCACGACGAGGAAGAGACGCCGGCGGGGGTAGCGGTCCGCGAGGTGGCCCCACAGGACCGAGGAGCCGATGACCGCGGCGTTGAAGATCGTCGCGGCGACGGCGACCTCCCCCCAGGTCCCGTGCAGCGGCAGGAGGATGAGCAGCGGGAGGACGACGCCGAAGCCGGCGGTCGCCGCGTTGATCGGCACGAACGCCAGAAACCAGGGCGTCGCGAGGAGCCGGCGGGTCCACGGCTCGCCCGCGCCACCCGCCGCGCCCGCCATCGCCGCCATGGCGGGCAGCCGACCAGGGCTTAAGGTCCCCCGCCTCCACCGGACGGCTCGTCGCTCCGCCGGCTCGCCGCCCTTCCGCCGTCCTCCGTTTGACAAGCCTTATTAAGCGGGCCGTTGTCCGCGACACGCCAAGAACGGGTGACCTGTGGCCATCGGGTTTGTGTTGATCAGCACCGCCCCCGCGAAGGAGCATGACGTCTACAACGAGCTGCTGCACGTCAAGGGGATCGTGGAGCTTCACCCGCTGTTCGGGGAGTACGACCTCATCGCCAAGGTCGAGGCCGAGGACTTCAACAGCCTGGGGCAGCTGGTCGTGGACCGCATCCGCAGCGTGCCGGGCGTGATCGACACGAAGACCCTGACCGGCATCCGCTTCTGAGGCGAAATTCGGGAAAGGAGAGGGACATTCGATGGTCGGATTCGAGATGACGGGAACCTCGCTGAGCGTCGGCGGATGGCAGTTCATGACCATTCTGCTGCTGATCTTCGGTCTGTTCCTTGTGCTGGCCGGCGCGTTCACGGCGTACTTCGGCAGCGGGCGCAGCCGCGCGATCGGCGTGGGCCTCCTCGTCGCGGGGATCGTCGTCGGGATCGTCTTCGCCTTCCTCTACAGCTACTATGGCGTGCCCCCGCACGCGCTCGGGACGCTCCTGTGGGAGTCGTTCCTCGTCATCATCGCCGCCGTGATCGGTGCCCTGGCCGCAATCGGGGTCTTCCTGGTCGCGATCATGAAGTCGTAGGCCACCGCTCCGATGGCCGGGCGGGCCGGTGCGGGCGCGTCGGTGCCTCGACGCGCCACGATCAGCGCCGACATCGGCCCGGCCTATGCCGCGCAGATGGTCGGCGTCCTCGCGCGGCTCGCTCCGGCGGCGCCGGTGCACGTCGTGGACGACCGGCTGCCCCGGCATGACGTGCGGACGGCCGCGTTCCTGATCCGTTCGATCCTGCCTTGGTTCCCCCCGGGCTCGGTCCACCTCGTGATCGTGGACCCCGGGGTCGGCACCTCCCGCCGTCCCCTGGCCGTCGAGTGCCGGGGCCCGGCCTACCTGGTCGGGCCCGACAACGGGGTCCTCTGGCCGGCGGCCGAGCGGCTCGGGTTCCTTGGGGCCGTAGCGATCGACCCGGCCCGCGTGGTCCGGGACCGGGTCGGCACGACGTTCGACGGCCGGGACCTCTTCGCCCCCGCCGCGGCGTGGCTGCTCCGTGGCCGACCGCTCCGTTCCCTCGGGCTTCCGGTGCGTCCCTCCGTGCTGCGGCTGGCCGAGCCGGAGACCTCGGCCGGTGGGATCCGCGGCGAGGTCGTCTACGTCGACCCCTTCGGCAACGCGATCACCAACCTCCCGTCGGACCGGGTGTTCACCGGAGGCTCCGGCGGCCAGCTCCGTGTCCGGTGGGATTCCGGACCGGAGCGCCGCCTCCGCATGGTCCGGGCCTACGGGGAGCTCGCGCCGGGGGAGACCGGGCTGCTCGCGTCGAGCTTCGGGACGATCGAGATCGCGATCGATCAGGGGTCGGCGGCCGAGAGGTGGGGGATCGGACCGGGGACGACGGTCGCCATCGCCGGTGCCACGGGCGGGCTCAGCCGGACGGGGTCGGAGGGGACTCCTCGAGGGCGCGGCCGGCCCGCGCGCCCGACGCGGGGGCGGTGATCACCTCGTAGCGGTGGGGGACGAGCGCGGCAAGCCCCTCGATCGGTTCCCGGAGGACCGTGATCCTCTCGAGGAACCGGTCGAGCGTGGGGGCGACAGGGACGGCCCGCTCGATCCCCCCGGGTGCCGGGCTGAGGGTCGCGAAGAGGAGCTCGGCGCCGTCCGTCGCGAACAGGAACGGATGCACGCGGCAGCCGACGATGAGGGTGCGCAGGAGCACCTCCGGCCGTCGGTTGGCCTTCAGGCGGCCCTGGACGAACACGACGTTCGCCGGCGTCCATCCACCCACGGAGGGCAGTCCCACCGGGTTGAGGAACGCCCGTGCGTCGACCCATCCGCTCGCGAAGGCCCGGACCGCGGCCCGCCGGAGCGTGAGCCGGTCGATCAGGCCCGGGGCACCGGGCTCCGAGAGGGGCGCGAGGACCCCGTCGGATCGCACGAGACGGTCGACGATCTCCCGCCAGCGGGGCGACGGCGCCGGCCGAGGCGCCCCCCGGGGAGCCCGTGGGAACGGGCGGGGGTAGTGGACCATCCCGGGGATTCCCGCGATCTGGCTCCACTCGGCCTCGAAGTCGAAGTAGACCGGGAGAGCCGGGGTCCTCAGGGATGCCTCCAGCCGGTACGTGCGGCGGTAGCGGGCCTTGCCCCGGCGCATCTCGGCGGCGATCGGGGTCTCCCCTTCCTCCGGATCGAAGCAGACCGCGAAGACGAAGTCCGGGCCGGCCCAGACCAGGGCCGCATCGTCGAGCTGCTGCCAGCGTGGTCCGATCTCCCCCGGATCCCCCGGGGCGGGCCGGGCCCACGCGATCGTGACCCGGGGCCGGCCGAACAGGACCGGGTCCGGCACGATCCGCTCGGCGACCCATGCGGCCTCGGTGGCGCGGGCCTGGGCGGCCTGGAACGTCCTCGGAGGAAGGCCGGAGGCCCGCACCCTCTCCTTGGTGCTGGCCCGGTCCTGGGAAAGGATCGCACCGATCGCCCGGGCCTGGGCGGCCGTCAGGGTGCGGCCCATCGCCACCTCCCCGGGCCCTGCTTCGGGCGCGACAGGCGCGGTCCGGGACCAAGCGGATGGCCGGATCGCTCGGGCGAAACCGTTCTCCCACCCCACGCGGTCGACGCCGGCCCCGTACCACCGCTGGGATTAGAATATGTCGTCCAGAGGGTCCGGTGCGGCGGGCTCCGCCGCGGAGAGGTCGACCTCCGTCGCGAGCTCGTAGGAGCCGTAGAGCGTGTCGATCCCGTCGTCTCCCCGGCGGGACTCCCGCCGCACGTGGCGGTAGCGGCGGATCGAGGCAGCCCCCAGGGAGGCGGCCGCGACGACCGCGACCGCGGCAAGGGCCAGCACGAGGGGGGTCGCGAGCCCGGCCGCGGGGGTCGTCGGAGGGGCCGTGAGCCGCTGGGGCGGGGGCGGTCCTCCCGCGACGCCGAAGCTGCCGCTTGCGATCGCGACGCCGCCTCCCGGTCCGGCCGTGCGCGCCTCGTACACGTACGTGCCGTTGGGGAGCGGGATCGTCACGCTCGAGGCGTTGCTCGTCAGGATGTACTCGACCGTCCGGCCGGGGCCGGAGGCGCCGGTCGCCGCACCGGTCGGGGCCAGGGTCCCGTTGACGGCCAGGGTCCACAGGGTCCCTGCGGGGACTCCGGAGACCTCGAATCGGGCGGGGTAGGCATAGGCGAAGGAGACCGTCGTGATGACCGGCGCGCCCGAGATCGTCAGCGTCCCCGACGGATCGAGGGTCTGCCACTCGGCGGAGGCCGTGGAGGTCGTGAACGGGACGGTCCCGTTCGGGAGGAAGAGGACGATGCTCGTCCCGGTCGTGGTGTCAAGGCTGCCGTTGAGGTCGACCGACCAAGGTGCACCGGCCGGGAGCCCCGCCTCCCGGAACGTCGCGGAGTAGGTCGCCCGATGGAAGGCGATCCGGATGGTCGCGTTCGCCCCCGCCACCGAGGCGACGCCTCTCCACGTCGTGAGGAATCCGGGGACCGGGCCCACCGTCCACGAATACTCGCCGTTCGGGGCGGTGAAGACGATCGGGGAACCGGCCGGTGCCGCGCGGAGGGTCCCGTTGAAAGTGACTGTCCACGATCCGTTGGACGGCAGTCCGGATTCGGCGAAGGTCACGGAGAAGACGACCGCGGCGAAGGTGATCGGAAGGGAAAGCGCCGAGCCGTGGACCGTGAAGGAGAGCGACGCCGGGCTCGGACGGTACCCCGGGGTGGCGGCGACGGTCGCCTCGTAGGTTCCGTTGGCGAGCGGGACCACGATGGAATCCGAGGTCGACGTCCGCACGGTGCCATTGACCGAGACCTGCCAGCCGACGCCGGGCGGCAGGTGGTCGGCCTGGAACACCACCGGGTAGGTGGCGACGCCGAAGGGGAGGGGTACGGTCTGGGGTCCCCCGGAAACCACGACACGCCCGGGGGGAGGCGAGAGGTACCCGGGGACGCTCGTCGCCGAGTACGGGTAGGTCCCGTTGGGCAGGGGGACGACCAGCGATCCGGCCTCCGTGGTCCGGGAGGTGCCGTTGAGATCGAGCGTCCAAGGGGTTCCCGAGGGGAGCCCGCCGACCGCAAAGGCGATCGGATAGACGGTGGCCGTGAAGTTGACGTAGACCGTCACCGGGGTCGATCCGACCTCGATCGTCCCGTGCGACGCGTTGGTCTGGTAGCCCGGGAGCGGCCCGACCGCGTAGGCGTATGGGCCGGGAGGGAGGTCGAACCCGATGAGCGGGGTCGTCGAGGAGACCTCCGTCCGGTTCACGGTGACCGCCCAGAGGGTCCCGGTGGGCAGGCCGGACTCGACGAAGCTCACCGAAGTCCGCGCGCTGGTGTTCGAGAACGCGACCGGGACCGAGACCGAGGCGCCATCGACCGCGATGGAACCGTTCGCCGGGTTCGCCCGGAAGCCCGTGGCATTCACCGCGTAGGCATAGGTCCCGTTCGGCTCGCCGAAGGTGATCGTGGAGTCCCCGGGGGTCGTCCGCGTGGAATTGCCCAGGCGGACCGTCCACCAGGTCCCGTTGGGGAGGCCAGATTCGACGAAGCTCACCGCGTACTGGACTTGGGGGGCCCCTGAGGCACCCGATGGGGGGCCGGCCGGGTGCGCCGCGACAACCGGAAACCCGGTGACCAACAGGGCGATCGTCAGGGCGACGCCGAGGGAGACCCCGCCGATGCCTGTCGGCCCGGCTCGCCCCCATCGTCGCCGCATCCGGGTCCCTCCCGCACACCGTTCACTTTGGCTTCCGGTATTTAATCGATGGCGCAGGGTTCCCGGCCGGTCCCCCCACCCTCCCAGGACCGGGGAGGGCGACCCGACGCCGTCCGCTCCCAAGGCGTGCAACGGTAATGAGCCTGCGCCGCTCGGATGAGGGACGGGCCGCCGGACGGCGGCCCCTTTCGATGGCGCGTCGTGACCTGTACGAGGTGCTCGGCGTCCCCCGCACCGCGACGCCGGAGGAGATCCGCCAGGCGTACCGTCGCCTCGCCCGGCAGTACCATCCGGACATGAACCAGGCCGACCCGAAGGCCGCCGAGGAGAAGTTCAAGGAGCTCAGCGAGGCCTACGAGGTCCTCGCGGATCCGGAGCGGCGGCGCCGCTACGACGCGAACGGCTTCTCCGCGGTCGACCAGGAGTTCGGCCCGCAGGGATTCACCTGGCAGAACTTCACCCACGCCTCGGATCTCGAGGACCTGTTCGGCTCGAACCCGCTGCTCGGCCAGCTCTTCGGCTCGTTCTTCGGCGGGGGTCCGCCCTTCGGGCCGGGGGGCGGTCCTCGCCACATGGAGGTCGCGCTGCGGATCCCCCTCGACCGGGTCCTCACCGGCGGGACCGGGACCATCGATCTGCCCCGCGAGGACCCCTGCCTCAGCTGCAGGGGCACAGGAGCCCGCGGCGGCACGGCGATGGAGACCTGCAGCCGTTGCCAGGGGCAGGGCCGGGTCCAGCAGGTCCTCCGGCAGGGCCGGAGCCAGTTCCTGACCGTGACCGTCTGTCCGGTCTGCCACGGGGCGGGGCGGCGCATCCTCGAGCGGTGCCCGGAGTGCCGGGGCTCGGGACGGGTCCGAGGGACGCGTCGGATCGAGATCCAGATCCCGGCCGGGGTCGAGGACGGGACCCGCCTGCGCCTGCAGGGCCAGGGTCTCTTGTCCCCGGACGGAGGACCGCCCGGCGACCTCTTCGTCCGGATCGAGGTCGAGGAGGACCCCCGCTTCCGCCGCGAGGGAAGGGACCTCTTTACCGAGGTGCTCGTGCCTGTCTCGGTCGCGATCGTCGGCGGCGAGGTGCGGGTGAACGGCCTCGCCGGAGAGGTGCTCTCCGTCAAGATCCCCGCGGGCACCCAGCCCGGTGAGGAGTTCCGCCTCCGCGGGCATGGCCTCCCCCGGATGGGGGGCGGCGCAAGGGGAGACCTCTATGCGGTGGCGCGCGTGCAGATCCCTCGCAGCCTCTCCTCCCGTCAGCGGGAGCTCGTCCAGGAGGCGCTCGGTCCTTCGGCCGAGCGCAAGAGCTCGCTCTTCGGCCGCCGGGGCTGACGGCAATGCCGGCGGAGGAGGGCCCGGCCGGGGGTGGGGAGACCTACTTCACCCCCGAGCCGAAGTCCCGGTCCGAGCGGTCGAGGCTCCGCTTCCTCTACCGCGGGGAGATCCTCGAGTTCGAGGTCGACCGGGGGATCTTCGCCTCGTCGGGGCTCGACCGGGGGACCGAGCTCCTGATCGAGAACCTCCGGGTCGGACCGTCCGACGAGGTATTGGACCTCGGCTGCGGCTGGGGTGCGATCGGGATCGCCGCGGCGAAGCAGGCGGACCGGGGCCGCGTCGTGATGGTCGACGTGAACCGTCGGGCGGCCCTCCTCGCCCGGCGCAACCTCGCGCGCAACGGGGTCGCGAACGCGGAGGTCCTCGTCGGCTCGCTCTTCGACCCCGTCGCCGACAGGCGGTTCGACGTGGTCGTGTCGAACCCTCCCTACCGGGCCGGACGGTCCCTCATCGAGCGGTTCCTCGCCGAGGCCCCGGGCCACCTGCGCGAGGAGGGCCGACTCGTCCTTGTCGGCAAGGGGAGCCAGGGAATCCTCTACTACCAGCGTCGGCTCGAGAAGGACTGGCCCGGACCGGTCGCGGTGCTCGCCCGGGGCTCGGGCTACCGGGTCATCGAGGCGGCCGTGCGAGCCCGGCCCGGACCGCGTAGAGACCGGCGAGGTGCCGCACGTAGTTCCGGATCTCGCCGCGGGTGAGCTTGCTCTCCCCGGCGAAGCGGGGGCGGAAGGCGATCGGGATCTCCCGGACGGGCCGGGGACGGCAGCGCACGAGGATCTCGAGGCCGATCTTGAATCCCCGAGGCGAGAGGGTTGCCCGCCGAAGGATCGACCGTCGGAACGCGAAGAACCCGCTCATCGGATCGCGGACCGGCGCGATCGGACGGGCGAGGAGCGTCGCCCCCCGGCTCAGGATCCGCCGCCCGGGCCCGAGCCCCTCCGAGGTCCCTCCGGGGACATGCCGACTTCCGAGGGCGAACTCCGCCCCCTGGTCCACCGCTCCGACCAGGGGAGGGATCGCCTCCGGCGGATGGCTCCCATCCGCGTCCATGACGACGAGGATCTCGCCCTGCGCCACGCCAATCCCCGCGATCACGGCGGAGGAGAGCCCGAGCTTGCCGCTCCGCTCGACCAGGCGGTGCGGCACCGGGCCGGGGAGCTGGCGGACGAGGTCGGCCGTCCCGTCCGGCGAGGCGTCGTCCACGACGACGATTTCCGCCGGCAGCGTCCGAAGCGCCGTCTGAAGCTCGGGATCGAGCCGCGCGAGGCTCTCGCGCTCGTTGTAGGTCGGAAGGATCACGCTGACGCGATCGACCATCGGCCGCCCAGACGGCGAGGACGGGCCTCCTCGGCCTTAACGCTGAGGGCCATGGCCGGCCCGGGGCAAAGTGCGGCCGCGTTCTCCCCGAAGCGCTTAAAAAGGGGACTCCGTTGCGCGCTCCCACTCCCCGACGGCGCGGGCCCCGGCCGGCGCCCGGAGAGGAGATTCCGGTAGGTGAGGACCGCGCCGAAGAACGCGAAGGAGACGGCACCCGCGGCCGAGACGGAGGCCACCCCGGCGAAGCCGGCGACCCGCAAGGAACGGCCCTCGGGCAAGGCCAAGGAGGCCCCGGCGAAGGGAAAGCGGGCCACCGGCGCGGCGGCCGCGAAGGACGACGCGCCGGTCTCGGACAACCCCAACTTCCGGTACATCGTGCGGGTCGCGAACACCGACCTCGACGGCCGGCGCCCGACCGCCCTCGCCCTGACGGGGGTCGAGGGGGTCGGCCTGCGGATCGCAGAGGCGACCTGCCAGCTCGCGGGGATCGACCCACGCGGGCTCATCGGGGACCTCCCCGAGTCGGTCGTGGAGACGATCGAGGCGACCCTTGCCGATCTCCCGAAGCG
Source organism: Thermoplasmata archaeon (assembly GCA_038729445.1). Lineage (GTDB taxonomy): Archaea > Thermoplasmatota > Thermoplasmata > Lutacidiplasmatales > UBA184 > Lutacidiplasma. The sequence goes on along the minus strand of JAVYSA010000006.1, from coordinate 6,673 downwards.
CCTGCCGCCGTGGATGACGAACCAGCCCCGGGAGTTCTCCGCCGGGGCCGTCGCACACTACATCGGTCCCGATCTCGAGACGGCGCGCCGCGACGCGATCAACCAGATGAAGATGATCCGATCCTACCGTGGCGTCCGCCACGAGCGCGGCCAGAAGGTCCGCGGCCAGAGGACCCGCTCGAACGGGCGGACCGGCATGGCGGCCGGAGTCCTGAAGAAGGCCGCGAAGGAGGCCGCCCAGGCGAAGGCAAAGGAGGGAGGCACCTCCGCCAAGAAGGAGTGAGCGGGACCCATGGGAGATCCGAAGTTCGTCCGCCGCCGCTACGAGACGCCGAAGCATCCGTGGGAGGCCGCCCGGATGGAGGAGGAGCGCAAGCTTCTCGAGAAGTACGGGCTCAAGAACAAGCGGGAGCTCTGGAAGGCCCAGTCGGTTCTTCGGGGATTCCGCCGCCAGGCCCGGGATCTCCAGGCCCGCCTGCGGGCCGGGGAACCGCAAGCGGAGCGGGAGACCGGCTGGCTGCTCGACCGGCTCGTCCGTCTCGGCGTCCTCTCCGCCGCGGCCCCGACCAACGACGATGTCCTGGCCCTGACGACGGAGGACATCCTGCGCCGGCGGCTCGAATGGATTGTCTTCCACCGGCATCTTGCGCCGACGCCGAACGGCGCGCGCCAGATGATCGTCCACGGCCACATCGCCATCGGAGGGCGCAAGATCACCCGGCCCGGCTACCTCGTCCGCTCCCAGGAGGAGGCCCGCATCGGCTACTCCGGGCGCAGCCCGATCGCTCGGGACGACCACCCGATTCGCGTGGCGCTGCGCGAGCGCGAGGCCGAGCAGGGCGATGCCCCTGCGGTTGAGCCGACCCCTGCCCCGGCGGGAGTCGGAGGGGGAGCGTAGGCAATGGCGAAGATCGGCATCGCCCACATCTATGCCAGCTACAACAACATCCATATCACCGTCACCGACATCACCGGCTCCGAGACCCTCGCGAAGGCGACCGGAGGGATGGTCGTCAAGGCCGCCCGGGACGAATCGAGCCCGTACGCGGCGATGCGCGCCGCCGACCAGGTCGCCGCGGCGATCCGGGAGAAGGGATACGAGACGCTGCACGTGCGGGTCCGCGCACCGGGCGGCAACCGCAGCCGTTCCCCCGGCCCCGGCGCCCAAGCCGCGATCCGTGCCCTCGCCCGGGCCGGCATCAAGATCCAGCGGATCGAGGACGTGACGCCTGTCCCGCACGACGGGACCAAGCCGAAGGGCGGGCGGCGCGGCCGGCGCGTCTAGTCTCCGCGGGAGGACCGAGACGATGCAGGTCACCATCCAGGAGCTCAAGCCGAGACGGGCCCGCCTCGAGATCGAGGAGGGGACCGCGAGCCAGGTCAACGCCGTCCGCCGCGCCCTCCTCGCCGACGTGCCGAAGCTCGCGATCGAGGACGTCGAGTTCCATCTGGGACCGATCCGTGACGAGGCGACCGGCAAGGACTACGACTCGTCGACCAGCATGTTCGACGAGGGGATCGCGCTGCGGCTCGGCCTGCTCCCGATTCCGACCGACCTCGGGCAGTTCCGCCGGAAGGAGGAGTGCACCTGCGGCGGCGCCGGCTGTCCCCAGTGCCAGGCGATGTACTCGATCGACAAGAAGGGGCCCTGCACGGTCTACGGCCGGGACGTCGTCCCGCTCGGGGATCCCTCGCTCGCGATCGTCGAGCCCGACATCCCGATCGTCCGGCTCGGGGCCCGCCAGGCGCTGCTCGCCTACGCGACGGCGGTCCTCGGGACGGCCCGCGAGCACGCGAAGTGGCAGGTCGCCCACGCCGTCGGGATGAGCCCGCACCCGCAGATCAAGATCTCCCGGAAGGCCGGTTGCTCCGACGCGTGCCTGAAGCGGGTGAGCGCCTCGTGCCCGGTGAAGATCCTGCCGTTCGCGGACGGCAAGCTGTCGGTGTCCGACGAGACGAAGTGCATCCTCTGCGGCGCCTGCGAGGCGACCTGCGAGCATGGATCGGTCCACGTGGTGCCGGACGAGAGGCGGTTCTTCCTCCAGTTCGAGACCGACGGTTCCCTGACCGCCCGCGAGGCGTTCCGGTACGCGCTCAAGGACCTCAAGCGCCGCTTCGAGGAGCTCCGCGAGACGGTCCAGGCGATCCCCTGAGCGGCCCTCAGGGGGGCCGGCGGTCCCCGGCCGCGCGGGACGGCGCGACCCAGTCGTAGCGGAGGACCGCCGCGATTCCTCCGAGGCCGGCGAGCCGAGTCCCCGCGGTTCCGCGGTCCTCCACGACGAGGATTCGGGCCCGGTCGTGCCGGGCCCGGTCGAGCAGGGGGGCGACGGCCGGGTCGGTGAGCAGCGATTCGGAGACGAGGAGCGACTCGACCGCCCGGGCGTCGACCGCCTCCCCGACCTCGATGCGGCCGACCGCGGCCCGTCGCCCGGTGCGCAGCCCCTCGAGGACCTTCTCGATCAGCGTCGCCTCCTCCGCGGCGATCGCTCCCCCCAGCGCCTCCGAGGCCCGCCCGGAGCGGAGGAGCTCGTCAAGCCCGGGCCGTCCCCCCTCGGCGGTGGGGTAGACGCGGACCTTCCCCCGGAGCGCCGGTTCCCGCTCGCCGATCTCCCGCGCCAAGGACTCCTTGAGGAACCCGGGCCCGCAGACCACGACCGTCGCGGCCCCTTCCGCGGCGCGCAGGACGATCCCTGCGAGCTCCGCGAGGTAGGCCTCCCGATCCGACCCCGCACGCGCCGCCCCGTACCCCTTGCCCGAGAGGGTACGGTTCACATCCGCGACCGGCTCGATCGACCGGCCCCGGATCCGGGCCACGGTCGACTCCCCCCAGTCGACCGAGGCGACCAGCGCCATGGGCTCCCCCTCCCGGCGCGTCCCCTCCTCGAGGAGGGCCCGCTCCGCGGCGGAGAGGGCGGCCGTCTTGCGGAGCTCCACCTCGTCCCCCACCCCGATCTCGAGGGTATGGGATCGGCCGAGGTCGAACGGGCCCTCGGCGATCGGGCCCCGGATGCGCAGCCTCGAACCGCCCGAGGGAAGGTCGCACTCCTCGGCGCGGACGACCAGCCAGACTCGCCGGCGGACCCGCTCGGCGGCCGCCACCTCCTCCGGTGCCTCGGGGTCCCGGCGGGTCGTGGAAGCCCCCACGCCGTCTCCGATGCGGACGAGACGGGAGAGGCGCCAGAGATCGCTGGGGGTTTCCACCCTCAGACGGAGGGTCCCGGCCTTCGGGTCGTCGCGCAGGACCCGCATGACTCCCCGGCGAACGGGATGCGGCGACCCAGATGAGGGTTTGGCCGGTCTCGGCCCCGAAGGACGAGGCCGGACCCCTCGCAGGAGGGCTCCGCCTCCCCCGGCAACCGCCCCCTCCGCGTCGAATCGTGACACGCTAGACCCCGACGTGCTTCCGAGAGAGGTTGCGCCAACATTTTAATATCAGTTCTGGAAAGCTCCGATGGAAAGCACGCCGTGCCGAGCTCGGCCGGAGCGGCGGGGAAGACCAAGAGACGGGCCGACGAGGACGACGGGAAAGGATGAGGCGCGATCGGGGCTTCCTTCTGTCGTTCGGGGCCCTCCTGCTGGTCGGCCTCCTGCTGGTCCCGGCGGGTTCGCTCCTCTCCCCCGCGGCGGCGTCTCCCTCGTCTCTCCTCGGGGCCGTCGGCGCCGGGACAGCCCCGATCACCCCGGCTCCGGTCCCCTCGGCCCCGGTCGTCGAGCAGGTGACGGTCTCCGGCCGCTCGGTCTCCATCTCCGCCTCCGGCGACCCGTCACCGGCGGAGGGGCAGCCGGCCGCTGGGGGTCCGGTCGCCTCAGTTCTAAGCACATCGGGGAACCCGATTGCCGCCGCCGGACCGCCGGGGGAGATCGGAGGGGGCCCCCTGGGTGCGGGCCCCAGCGTCCAGTTCGGAGTCGACTCCTCCGTGAAGGTCGGCGGCGTCAGCGCCAATGGCATTATGCTTCCGGCCCTGACGGTCAACCCGCAGGACCTGGTCGTGGTGGCCTCCACGGCGTTCGGCAGCTACGGCAACGTGAGCTCGGTCTCCTCGTTTCCCGTCCTGAAGTGGACCCGATACACCGCGGCCTCCTCGTCGAGCCCTCTCCAGTTCTTCTCGGTCTGGTACGCCGAGCCCAGCTCGAGCGTGTCGCTCAGGATCCGAGTGGACTACCCGAGGACGCTCGGGGTGGCCCCGTACGAGTCGATCCTCGCCCTCGCGATCTCCGGCGCGAACGGGAGCCAGCCGTTCGACACGGGGTCCGTCCGCGTCGTCACGGCCCCGACCTCGAACGTCGCGGCCGGCCCGACGATCGCCACGGCCGCGGGGGGCGAGCTCGTGCTCTCCATCATCGGGGCCCACTACGGCAACAGCGCGAACAACAATGTCGGGGCCGCCGGAAACGGGTACACCCTGAATGCGTTCGGGATCTACAACGCGAGCGGCCATGGCGTCGTCTCCGAGGCCTCCTCCGCGCTCGAGAACGCCTCGGGTTCCTACACGCCGAACTACACCTTCCGCACCCACACGGGGATGCACTACATCTTTCTCGCGGCCGCGCTCCGCCCCGCGACGGTCCCGTTGACGTTCCATGAAACCGGCCTGCCGAGCGGAACGCCGTGGGCGGTGACCGTCAACGGGGTGACGAGCCCGCGGTCGTCCCAGCCGTCGCTTACCGTCCCGGTGCCCAACGGCACCCTCGCCTACAATGTGAGCGACGTCCCCGGCTGGCGGGCGAACCGCTACGCGGGGACGGTAACCGTGAACGGGCCGACCAACGGCCCCACGATCGCCTTCACGCGGGCGGTCTATCCCGTCAACTTCACCGAGACCGGCCTGTCGGGCGAGGCGTGGGCGGTTACGTTCAACGGGACGCTCTCGCCGGAGACTACGGCATCGACGATCGATGTCGGAAGCTTCCCGAACGGCAGCTACCTCTACAACATATCCGCCGTCTCGGGGCTGGTCCCGTCCCCCTCCTCCGGGACGGTGGTCGTCGTCGGGTCCTCCGCCTCCGTCCCGGTCTCCTTCGCCGTTCCCACCACTTCGGTCACCTTCACCGAATCGAACCTCCCCACCGGTGCCTCCTGGACCCTCTGGTTCAACAGCACCATCGGAGGCCCATCCTATTCCGGAACCTCGACCGGCACATCCCTCGTGCTTCGGGTGGCCCACAGCACGTACCGATGGGTCGCCAAGGTCGCCGGAGGGCGCGGTGCCGGGGCCTCCGGTTCGGGGGTTGTCGTGCCCACGACCACCAGCGTCTCGGTCGTCTTCCCTACCCAGTCGGTCACGGCAACCCCCCTCAACCTTCCGGGCGCGCTCCCGTGGCAAATCTGGCTTAACCTCTCCCCGTCCGGAAGCTATCACGCCAGCTCCACCGGTGGATCGATCGTCCTCTCGGTGGTCAACGGCAGCTACGCATGGTCCGCGCGCACGCAGTCCGCCCCATCCGTGGGCCGGGCGGTCGGAACCGTGACCGTCACGAGCACGACCTCGCTCTCCGTCCCCTTCCCGGCGTACGTCGTCACGTTCACGCAGTCGGCCCTTCCGCCGGGGACCCACTGGCAGGCCTGGCTCAACCAGACCCTGGGCTCGTACTACGTGACGGGGACCGGCGCGTCACTCTCCGTCTCGGTGATCAACGGGACGTATGCGTGGAAGGCCCTCTACTTCGGGGAGGGGACGGTGGCCCCCCCGAGCGGGTCCGGTGTCGTCATCGCCGGGTCCGGCACGACGATCACGGCCTCGTTCCCGACGGGGAACACCGGCACCTTCCAACACAATTACATGTCGTCCTCCCCTCGGTGGGTCGTCTGGCTCAACTCGACGACCGCGGGGGGTCCAAACTACACCGCGAACGGGACAGGGACCACGCTGTCCGTCTCCAACGTCCTTGCCGGGACGTACCGCTGGATCGCGCAGTACGCCGGTGAGATCGGCCCCCTTCCGAACGGCACCCTGACCGCGACGCAGTACAGCGTTCCCTACACATCGGTGACCTTCCCCGGCCCGGCGACGGTGACGTTCTCCCAGGTCGGCCTGTCGGGAACGTACAGCTGGACCGTCTGGATGAACGCCACGGCACCGGGCGGTACCGACTACACCCAGACGGTGAGCTACGCGAGCTTCAGCTTCACGAGCGTCCCGTACGCGAACTACACGTGGACGGCGGTGGATGCGGGCGGATTCCCGCCGTTTCCTTCCGGCTATGTCCTGGTCGCGTCGCCCACCGTCACCGTGGCGGCGAACTTCTCGGCCTTCACTCACACAGAAACCTTCATGACGCCGAGCCTGCCGGCCGGCACCAGCTGGACCGTCTGGCTGAACGGGACCGGATCGACCAGCGGCACATACACGGCGACAGGAACCACGGGATCGCTTCTGATCCACGGCGTCCGCTCCGGGACGTATGCCTGGGTGGCGGCCTATGCGGGGTTTGTCGGCACCAAGCCGAGCGCCGCCATCACCATCACAGGGAACCTCACGGTGAAGGTGGTCTTCGGCACGGCGACCGTCACGGTCGCCCCGTCGGGTTTCCCCAGCGGTCTCGCATGGGAGGTCTGGCTCAACGGCTCCGTAGGGCCGACGCTGCGCTACTTTGCCAACGGCTCCTCGGCGACGCTCTCGATTCCGTCCGTGCTCAACGGGTCGTACACGGCGACCGTCGCATGGGCGGGCAT